>NZ_JAOTNW010000020.1:0-104723 GCF_036346515.1 Pseudomonas sp. AM4(2022) | reverse complement strand
TCCGCAAGAACTGACCGACACCGAAGGCGAAATCGTCTGGTCCGCCCACTACCGCGCCTACGGCCAGATCGCCCGGCTCGACGTGGGCAAAATCGACAACCCGCTGCGGTTTCAAGGGCAGTATTTCGATCAGGAAAGCGGCCTGCACTACAACCGCCATCGCTACTACAATCCGGATATTGGTCGCTACCTGACACCGGATCCGGTGAAGTTGGCGGGTGGGATCAATGGGTACCGGTACGTGCCCAACCCGACGGGATGGGTAGATCCCTTAGGGCTGAGCTGTAAGGTTGGAATTTGTCCTGGCTCAAAAATCGACGCTCCAGCAAAAAAAATACCCAGCGGCGTACTAGACGGGCATGAAAAAGCAGGCGGACATCTGATTAAGAAGCACGTAGAGCGGACTGACTATCAATTGGTAGAAAGGCTTGAGGTGGAGCCACATATACCTGCAGCGTCTACGTTCAAAACTTTAGAAGACGCAGAAGCACTTGTATCCAAAAGCTTGGCTTCGCACAGTCAGGAAATATCCAAATTCCTACAAGGAACGAAGGACAAGCATATTATCAGAGAGCATTCGAGCCAACCCGTAGGGTTGAGCGTTATAAGAGGCACCACAGAATCCATACCTGTTTATAAGTTTATGCTAGTTTTAATTCGAAAACCAAAAATGCCAGACGGCTACCTTTTACTGACAGGATACCCAATAGAAAAATGAACAAACAACTAACTGAACTTCAGCAATTCTTTGGAGCTTACTTCCATCAAGACTGGGTAGATGAGCACGCCACAGCTGACGAGGTCATTGATGCTTTTCTACTAGACTCATCTACGGATGTAATCATCACCGTAAAAGAAGAAATTCTAGAACTGCTCAAATACTATACAAACGAATCAAATCTTTTGGAGAACCTGCTACACAAACAGTATTGCTATTATTACTATCCGCACGAGTGGGCATCAGGGCCGCTTTGGCTGAGCCACATCGTAAGAAAAATTGAGAACTACTTACTCCTCAAAAAATAATCGATCGCCCCCCTAAACAAATCAGCACCGCCACTAAAGGAAAAATCCTATGCAGTTAAGTACGCAGTTTAAAAGTCATCGAGCGCAACTCGCTGTACTAAATGAGGTAACCACCAGAGCAGAACGCAACCTACCGCCTTTTACCGGGGAAGATTACTACGGCAACCCAGTTGTCCGAATCGAAATGCAGGGTTGCGGAAGAGGATACATACCAAACCCTTCTGACCGAAACAATCCAATACTTGATGAAAACATGGATGCAGCGATCGCAAAATTTGATCGCGAAACCAAAGAACTTTATACCGTATTCCCTGTGAGTAATGACCAATGCTGAAACACCCTTTTCTAGATATCCCGTACGCACCGAAACTTCGACACTTACTCAGCCCGTTCGATATTTATGATCGCGAAGAGACTTTAGGTGAAGAGTTTGCACGTTACGACATCAACCTTGACACAGACAGAAGACGACTGATCAAAAAATACATAATTGAGAAATCTTCAGATCTAAGCTATCGACATCGCAAGGTTTTATGCGACAAATTGGGGGCTGCACTTAGCGACGAAACCTTTGATTTTTCGCACTTATTGAGACAGGCTCCCGGCTATTATTGCACCCTGCCGTGGGGATGGAGTGAAATGGACAATCCAAAAGGTTTTTTCGAAGAAATTTATAGATTAACTAATGAATGGTGGAAAGAAGACCTCCAAAAAGCCAGCCTCGAAGACCCTGCCACAGGGTGACTTCCACATTGAATACACCGAGTACTCAATGTGGGACGGGGCAAGCCCCAATGCCAATCAGTCAAGCGAACACAACGCTCAAATCAACAAATACCAAATGTGGGAGCTGGCTTGCCTGCGAAAGCGGTAGTGCAGTGATAGATTCTGCGACTGACACACCGCCTTCGCGGGCAAGCCCGCTCCCACAGGGGATCTGCGTTTGCCTGAGGGGCATTCCTCCCACATTCAAATCTGCTTCGTTAGATCATCCAGTGCTCTGATCAGCGCTTGGACAACTCCATAATCATCCGACTCAACAAATAAACCCGCGGTACCACACTCTCCACCTCTGCATATTCCTCCGGCGTATGAATATTGCCCCCCACTATCCCAAACCCATCCAACGTCGGCGTGCCTACCCCGGCGGACAAGCTGGCATCCGCCGCGCCGCCGCTGCCTTCGATGGTCAACTTGCGTCCCAGTTCGCCATAAATCCCTTGGGCCATCGCCACCAACTTATCCGACTCGGCCGTCTGTGGCATCGGTGGCAGGCCGCGCTGCAGGCTGGTTTTCACTTCGGTTTCCGGGATCAATTTGTTGGCTGAAACCCGGGCCAGGTCTTTCTCGATCCGGTCGAACTCTTCCGGCAAGGCCGCACGCACGTCGGCCTTGGCGGTGGCCTGGTCAGGGATGACGTTGGTGCGGTCACCGGCCTTGAGCACGGTGAAGTTGATGGTGGTTTTCTTGTCTTCATCGCCCAGCTTGCCCAGCTGTAGGATCTGGTGTGCAGCTTCCATCGCGGCGTTGCGTCCCAGTTCCGGGGCGACGCCGGCGTGGGCGGCCTTGCCTTTGACTTCGACCACGGCGGTGGCGCTGCCTTTGCGCCACACCACCAGGCCGTCGGCGGGGCGGCCAGGTTCCAGGTTCAAGGTCACGTCGTGGCCCTTGGCAGTGTTGCGGATCAGTTCGGAGGCGGCGTCGGAGCCGGTTTCTTCGCTGGCGTCGAGCAGGAAGGTGATCTGCGCGTAATCCTTGAATCCCTGGTTTTTGAGGACTTTGAGCGCGTAGATGCCCGCGACGATGCCGCCCTTGTCATCCATCACGCCGGGGCCGTAGGCGCGGCCGTCCTTGATGTGGAAGGGGCGCTCGGCAGCCGAGCCTTCCTTGAATACGGTGTCCATATGGGCCATCAACAGGATCTTGGCCTTGCCGGTGCCTTTGAGGGTGGCAACCACATGGCTGTTATTGGCGGCTTTATCCGGCACCAGTTCGATGGTGAAACCCAACTGTTTCAACTCATCCACGGCGATATCGCGCACTTGGGTCAGGCCCGGCTCGTAGCCTGAACCCGAGTCGATATTCACCAGGCGCTCCAGCAGCTTCAAGGCTTGGGCCTTGTATTGTTCGGCCTGTTGCTGGATCTGTTTATGAGGCTGGGCGCTGTAGGCCGGCAGGCTGAAAGACAAGGCCAGGGTAGCGGCCAACAGGGTACGCGGGAAGGTGAAGAGCATGGACCGATCCTTGTTTTTTGTTGGAGGGTGCCCGCCACCCTACCCCACTAAACTGACCGCAACCAACTGCCCTGTACCGAACTGACCCGGTTGCGCCCGCTGCTCTTGGCCTCGTACAGCGCCTGGTCGGCATCGTTGAGCCAACTGATGGAGTCGGCGTGGCTCGGCTGGTACGGCGCCAGCCCGATGCTCAAGCTCACCCGCAGCGTAGGGTCCTGAGCGTAGGCCAAGGCGTTGAAGCGACCGCGCAAGGCCTCCATCACCTCGGTGGCACGGTTGAGGGGCATGTCTGGCAGGATTACACAGAACTCATCGCCGCCATAACGGCCGGCCAGGTCGGTGGCGCGCAGGTTCTGGCGCAGCACTTTGCTCAGTTGGCGCAGGACGATATCGCCGGTCACATGGCCGTAGGTGTCGTTGATGGTCTTGAAGTGGTCGATGTCGATCAACGCGATGGCGGCACCGGCCGGGCCACGGCGGCAACGTTGAAACTCGAGATCCAGATGGTCCTTCCAGGCGCCGTGGTTGAGCAGGCCCGACAGGCTGTCGGTGCGGCTCAAGGCCAGCAGTTCACGTTTATGCCGGGCCAAGGTGACGGCCTGGCGATAGCAGATCCAACCCAGGGCCAGGGGATACAGCATCAGGATCGGCAGGCAGGCATACAGCTGGGGCTGGGTGGTCACGGCGATAAACCCAGGTGTGAACAGCAGCAACGCGGTGCCCAGCCCCAGCGCCTGCGCCGCCCAACCCGCGAACAGGAAGCGCGGCCCGCCGATGGCGACGTTGTTCATGCTCATCATCGACAGGGTGGTGACGCTGGGCAGCGGGTTGAAGTGCATCGCGCCAACCCAGAACCCACCGCAAAAGGAATCGAACAACAGGCTGCGGCGTTCGCTGCGCAAGGTATTGGCCGAGCGCAACGAGCATTGAAAAGCCAGGTGCGGCCACGCAAAGGCATTGATCAGCATCCAGGCCCACACCCACAGGGAGGGGTTCAACGGATACATGCCGAACGCCACGCACACAAAGCCGAGCGTCAGCCCCAGCAGACGAGATTTGTACAAGCGCAAAGCGAGTGGAAGTCCTTTTCCTCCGACGGCTGGCATGGTGGGGGCGATCCTGGGTGAATGCCTGGAGTCTAACAGGGCGACGTCAAATCGCCACTACCGCTTATTGGCTAATACTTCAGTGCGAAAACCCACGTGCCAGCATCAAGGCGACGCCCAGCAGCAACACCGCTGTGATCCGCTGCAACAGCACCCGGCGCTTGGGGTTTTCCAGCACGTGCTTGATGCGCTGGCCGAAATAGCAATACAGGCAACCGCTGGCAAATTGCAGCAGCAGGAAGGTTGCCCCGAGAATGGCGATGTCCGCCGCCGAGCTGTGTTCACCGGCGCCGGCAAACTGCGGGAACACGGCGCTGAACATGATGATGGTCTTGGGGTTGGAAAACCCGGTCAACAGCCCTTTGCCAAACAGGCTGCGCGAGCCCTCCACAGCACCCGCGTTGTTGATCGACACACCGCTGCTGGTCCACTGCTTGTAGGCCAGGTAGAGAATATAGGCCACACCGACAAACTGGATGGTCTGGGTAATGGCAAGGTTGCCCTTGATCAGTTCCGAGAAGCCCACGGCAAAGATCAGGATGGAAATCAGGTAAGACACACTGGCGCCGATCTGCGCCGGGATCGAACTGCGCAGGCCGTCCTTCAGGCCCAGGCTCAGCAACAACAAGGTCATGGGGCCGGGGCTGAAGGTCATGGTGGCGCAAAACAGCAAAAAGTAGAGAAACGACGACAGGGTTAACGCACTTGTCATGGCCAGGGACCTTGAATTAAGAGAACAACAGCAACGGGGCGAGTGCCTCAAGCGCCCGCCCCAGGCCGGTCAGGCGACGGCGATTTCAGTCGTCAGGGACTCGCGGTACATCACCGCCAGGTCAGCCAGCGCGGCCTTGGCGGTCTGGTTACGGGTTTCAAACGCCACCAGGCCCTTCCAGTTGGTCTCGACAATGGCCTGCACTACATCGGCGTAATCACAGTTACCGTCATGGATCCCGAAGTGCTGGTCTTGCACGCCGTTGTTGTTGCTGAAAGAGATGCCCTTGATCAGGTGGTGATACTTGCGCACCACTTCTGCCGGCAGGCCGTTCTCAATGTTGGCGTGGCCAGCATCGAGGAAGAAGTACACATTGCGGTGGGCTTGCAGGCGCTCGAACACAAAGGCGTATTCCGCTTCATGGGTAAAAATGTAGTGGAACGGCCGATAGTTGACGTAGTTGGACAGGTTTTCCAGGTAGATATCCGTGCCCTTGGCCTCGGCGTAGCGCGCCAGTTCCTGCACCGACTTGAGGTAATGTTCCAGGGCAACCTTCTTGGCCATCAGCACCATTTTCGGCTCGACGATGCAACCGCCGTGAATGATCAACGGCGCGCCCAGGCGGCTGGCGATGTCGATTTCTTTCTTCACATACTCCACGGCCGCGCTACGGAAGGCTTCGACATCACTGCCCAACGGCGCCTTGAAGTTGCCGTGAAAGATCGGCTTGGCGCCAGTGGCTGCGATTTGTGCTTGCAGGGCTTCGATACGCGCATCGGTCCAGTCGTCGACCATTTCGCCAAACAGGCTGCCGTCGATATACCAGTGGGTGCACTCACCTTCGATGGCGGTTTGCAGGCCCTTTTCGGCGCCGAGGTATTTCTGATGAGCTACGCCGGTGCAGAACGGTACGGTGGCGTTGATCAGTTTGCTTTCCATGGAGCGATTCCTTTCGTTGATGGAGTGTCAGGCGAATTGACGTTCAGGAAGATTGATGGCCATGAAATCAGCCTTGGTCACGCCGCAATCCGGGCATGTCCAGTCGTCAGGCACCTCTTCCCAAGGGGTGCCTGCGGGAATTCCGTCCTCCGGAATACCCAATTCTTCTACGTACATAAAACCGCAGGGTGCGCACATATAAGTCTTCATGGAAATGCAGAATCCATTGCTCAGGTGTAGGAAATTTCGCCATCTCCTGGCGAGATGCCGCGCAGTCTAGGGGAGTGGCATTGCGCAAGGCAGGTAAAGTAATGCCTAATCCGGCCTAACTTCACCGGTAAAAGCACCGGCAAACACAAGGACGCGTCATGTTTGTATCCGCCATCGATTTTGTAGAAGGCACGCCCAAGGTCCAGCAGATCGTCGAAGCGTTCAGCCACGCCATCGAAAATGGCGAATGGGCACCGGGAAGCAAACTGCCATCCGTGCGTGAGCTGACCCAGATCCTCGGCGTCAGCAAGTTCACCCTCAATGAGGCACTGGACCGCCTGCGCGGTCGCCATTTGCTCACCTCAAGCCAGGGCCGTGGCTACTTCGTGGCGATGGACAGCGCCCGGCCGGCGACGGCGACCTGGGTCGACTTGTTGCCCCAGGACCTGCTCAGCGTATTGCGTCGCCCGCTGGTCACCGCCAGTGGCGAACTGCGCCCCGGCGGCGGGCACTTGCCGGAGGACTGGCTCAATGGCGAAGCGATCCGCCAGGCCATGCGCAGCGTGGTGCGTGCGCCGTCGCTGCGCATCGCCGGGCTGGGCACGCCGGCGGGGCTGTTGCCGTTGCGCCAGGCGCTGCAACAGAAACTCCATGGCGAAGGCTTGTCGGTGCCGGTGGAACAAATCATCACCACCCCCAATACCGTGCAGGGCCTGGACATGCTCATGCGTCTGCTCGCCCGCCCTGGCGACACGGTGTTGCTCGACGCGCCGTGCTATTTCAACTTCCACGCCAACCTGGCGCTGCATGGGGTCAAGGTCGTTACCATTGAGCGCCGCCCCGATGGGTTCGATTTCGCGGCCCTCGAACAGTTGCTGGCCGAACACCGCCCCAGCCTTTACCTGACCACCAGCGTTCTGCATAACCCCACCGGGCATTCCTTCAGCCCCAGCCAGGCGTTTCGCCTGCTGCAACTGACCCAGCAATATCACTGCCATATCGTCGAGGATGATCTTTATGGCGACCTTCACCCCAACCCACCCCCACGCCTGGCCGCCGTCGCCGGGCTGGAGCAGGTCACCTACCTGTCGGGGTTCTCCAAGATCCTCAGCGCCAACACCCGCGTCAGCTACGTCGTGGCCGCGCCGCAACTGGCCGCCAACCTCACCAATATGAAATTGATGAGCGGCGGCGTGACCTCCGAACTGTTCGAGCAGATCGTCTACCGCATGCTCAGCGAAGGCAGCTACGCCAAACACCGCAAACGCATGGTGCAGCGCCTGATGGAAGCCGGAGGGCGCGTCGAACAATGGCTCAAACGCTGCGGGTGCGAACTGCCCATGGCGTATGAAGGCGGGATGTTCATCTGGGCGCGCCTGCCGAAGGGGGTGAACGGAGAACTGCTGGCCCAGGAGGCGTTGAAACGCAGCATGGTGCTGGCGCCCGGTGCACTGTTCGGCTACGACCCGGCCCATCGCGACTCGATGCGCTTCAATGTGGCCCACAGTGATGAACCACGGGTGCAGCGGGTGTTTGAGGCGCTGTTGTTGCATGGGGTGGCACACAAAAGCAAAAGCCCCCCACCCCCGACCTAACCACGATGCGAAGCGAGTAGCTCTTGATCTTGATCTGCTTGTGATCTTGATCTCAGGCGCCCCGTTAAACCACGCTGGCCGAACGCAGGCTTGAATTCGTGGGTAACCCGGCAGGACGCCGGGTTAGCCGCCCCGCGCCATGGATGGCGCGTGGCGGCGGCCCACGGATTCAAGCCTGCGTTCGGGCACACCGAGCCCTAGCGAGGTGCCGAGTGGTGGGGCAAGAGCGTTTTGCTTACTTTGCCGCTTTTGCAAAGTGAGCCGCCGTCAGGGCGGAACCCTAGGTGGCCGTTACCGCAGGAATGGATATGTACACAATCCAACTGTGTCGCCTGCCAGGCCGCCTTCGCGAGCAAGCCCGCTCCCACAGGTTAATCGTGGGGTGCCAGGTAGATAGGTGGCGGCTGGCAGGCCGCCATCGCAGGCAAGCCAGCTCCCACAGTTGGATCGCGGGCGTCAGGTGCATACACATCGGCTCGCGCCGTAAGCCCCCCGTCAACCCGGCAGTGGAATCACCCGTAACGGCCGCACCGACTTGTATGAAAAACTCGAATAGATCTCCTTGACGCAGGGCAAGGTCTGCAAAACCTCCCGGGCAAACTCGCCAAACGATTCCAGGTCTTTGGCCACCACTTCCAGCAAAAAATCATAGCGGCCCGAGACGTTATGGCACGCCACAATCTCCGGAATCGCCAACAGGCGCTGCTCGAACGCGCGGGCGATTTCCTGGGTGTGGCTCTCCATCATGATGCTGACAAACGCGGTCACCCCATAACCCAGCGCCTTGGGAGAAAGGATCGCCTGGTAGCCACTGATCACCCCGCTCTCCTCCAGGGTGCGCACCCGGCGCCAACACGGTGAGGTGGTGAGGGCCACCCGCTCGGCCAACTCGGCCACGGTCAGGCGGGCGTTGCCTTGCAGCGCGTTTAAAAGGGCTTTGTCCGTACGGTCCAGCTTGATGGGCATAACGTGCCTCTAATCATTATTTTTATCGATGTTTGATCCACAAACGCGGGTTTTTCCAGGCTTTTATGCAAAGTTCATCTGTGGTTATGAGCATAGCATTGTAGGAAATAAGGAGCGCCCGACATGCACACTAAACACACCAGCTTCGGCTTTTGCACCCGTGCCATTCACCATGGCTATGACCCTGTTGACCATCACGGCGCCCTCGTTCCACCCATCTACTTGTCTGCCACCTTCGCCTTCCCCACCGTCGAATACGGCGCCGCCTGCTTTGCCGGCGAAGCCAGCGGCCACTTCTATACACGCATTTCCAACCCCACCCTGGCCCTGCTGGAGTCACGCATGGCCAGCCTGGAAAACGGCGAGGCCGCCGTAGCATTCAGCTCCGGCATGGGCGCGATTGCCGCAACGTTCTGGACCCTGTTGCGCCCGGGCGACGAGATCATCGTCAGCCAAACGCTTTACGGCTGTACCTTCGCCCTGTTGCACCATGGCCTGGGCGAATTCGGCATCAAGGTGCGGCATGTCGACCTGACCGACCTCACCGCCCTGCAAGCAGCCCTCTCCCCGGCCACCCGCATGCTCTACTGCGAGACCCCGGCCAACCCCAACCTGCGCCTGATCGACATCGCCGCCGTGGCCGAGCTGGCCCATCAACAGCCGAACGTCACCGTGGTGGTCGATAACACTTACTGCACCCCCTACCTGCAACGGCCCCTGGAACTGGGCGCCGATGTGGTGGTGCACTCGGCCACCAAATACCTCAGCGGCCACGGCGACATCACCGCGGGCATCGCCGTGAGCAACCAAACCCTGGCGCAGCGTATTCGCCTGCAAGGGCTCAAGGACCTGACCGGCGCGGTGATGTCACCCCAGGACGCGTCGTTGTTGATGCGCGGCCTCAAGACCCTGGCCCTGCGCATGGACCGCCATTGCAGCAACGCCCAGGCGGTGGCCGAGGCATTGCAGGCACACCCGGCCGTGCAGTGGGTGACCTACCCCGGTCTGCGTTCCTTCCCACAGTACGAACTGGCAACCCGGCAAATGAAACTGCCTGGCGGCATGATTGCCTTTGAACTCAAGGGTGGCATCGAAACCGGCCAGCGCTTCATGAACGCGCTGCAACTGTTCACCCGTGCGGTCAGCCTGGGGGATGCCGAATCACTGGCCCAACACCCGGCGAGCATGACCCACTCCACCTACACCCCCGAGCAACTTGCGCAGCACGGTATCAGCGAGGGCCTGGTGCGTTTGTCGGTGGGGCTTGAAGACGTGACCGACCTGCTGGCGGATATCCAACAGGCCCTGGCCAAGTGCAGCGGTGCCAACCTGCGGCCAGCCGCGACAGCGGCTTATGCGATGAAATAGCGCCTCAAGCCGTGCGTTTTGCGGTGCCTGGGCGGCGGTCGGAAGGATCCGACTGCCGTTCTACTTGTTTAATGCTTTTTTTCGCAGATTGGATCCCCCTCCTTTAGCCAGCCTGTACTAGCATGTCAGCGGCGGGACGCATTATCACTACAGGTTATTCACATTGGTTACCTTCTTAACCCCCGTCGCTATAAGGCCGAATACCTGCACGAAACTCATGGACGAATTGATGAACTCACACCTGTTCCCACAGATAGGCAAGGTCATCGCCAGCACCGGCAGCCGCCATTTCCCACGTATGCTGCATGACCTGATCCTCACCCAACTGGCAGTGGACGCCACCCATATCACCCAATTGCACGTCAGCCGCGAAGGCCTTGGCCGCCGCAAGATCAGCCCGGTGTACACCGATTCGGCGGCGGCCCTGGGCAGCGAGCCACTTGCCGCCCAATTGCACCTCACGCGCCGCAAGGACGATGTGCGCTACGTACTGTCGGTGTACCGTTCGCACCCCTGCGACAGTTTTTCTGCGCAGGAACGCAGCATGCTCCAGGACTTCTCCACGCTGTTGCTGCCCATGGTGGAAAAACACATCACCGCGCTGCAGCCATCGCTCCCAGACAGCCCGTGCGCAGTGCCTCAACACCAGGGCATCGACACCTTACGCCGACGCATCCAGGAGCGTCTGGTGCAATCGGGGCTGACCCTGTCCAACCGTGAACTGGAAGTGTGCGTGGGCCTGCTGGCCGGGCGCACCGCGCCGGAGTTGGCCGAGCAACTGGCGTTGAAGGTCAACACCATCGAGAGCTACCTCAAGCGTGCGGCGATCAAGTTGGGGATCAGCGGGCGACATTCGTTGTTGCGGTGGATGTACTCGACCGAGTCCGACACGGCCCTATAAGATCGTTCCCACGCTCCGCGTGGGAACGGATCCCGTGACGCTCTGCGTCACCGTGGACGCAGAGCGTCCATGGCGGCATTCCCACGCAGAGCGTGGGAACGATCATTACAATCCCATGTGGGAGCTGGCTTGCCAGCTCCCACAGATCAGTCCCGGGCCAGTGCCTCTATCGGGTCCAACCGCGCCGCATTCCGCGCCGGTACAAAACCAAACACAATGCCGATCAACGTCGAACAGGCGAACGCGGTAATGATCGAGCCCACCGAAAACACCATTTCCCACTCCTTCACAAACAACGAAAACAGGTAACCGATGGCGTAGGACAACGAGATCCCGATGATCCCGCCGATCAGGCATACCATCACCGCCTCCACCAGAAACTGCTGGCGAATATCCGATTGCCGCGCCCCCACCGCCATGCGAATCCCGATTTCACGGGTGCGCTCGGTGACCGACACCAGCATGATATTCATCACGCCAATACCGCCCACCAGCAAAGAAATCACCGCAATCAACGACAGCAACAGCGCCAGGGAGCGGCTGGTTTTCTGCACCGTCTGCATAATGCTGTCGAGGTTGTTGGTGAAGAAATCCTTGGTGCCGTGGCGTTGCAGCATGAGCTTATTGACGTTGTCCTCCACCACCTTGCTCGGCTGGCCGTCCTTGATGCGCACGGTGATGCTGTCCAGATGACGCTGGCCCAGCAGACGGCCCGCCGCGGTTTCGTACGGCACCCACACGTTCAGGGCCTTGCTGGCGGCGAACATGTTTTTATTGTCCGCCGTCACCCCGATCACCGTGCACGGCAGGTTGCCTATCAGGATCACCTGGCCCAGCGGGTCGATGTTCGGCCCGAACAGGCGCTGGCGGGTGTTGTGGTCGATCACCACCACCTGGGCCTGGCGCCGAGCATCGCTTTCGCTGAAGGCAATGCCGGCTTCAAGCTTGAGGCCCTTGACCTTGAAGTAGCGATCGCTGACGCCATTGACCTGGGCATCCAGGTCGATATTGCCGTAGCGCAACAACAGGTTGCGCCCCACCACCGGCGTGGCGCTGTCGACGTAATACAGCTGGTTCAAGGCCTCCACATCCGAGGGCATCAGGGTCTCGATGGCCGAGGCGCGGCTGTCGCCAAAACTGGTGCCGGAAAAGATATCGATGGTGTTGCTGCCAATGGCCTGGATGTCCTTGAGCACATAGCGCTTGGCGCCTTCGCCAATGGCCGAGATCGACACCACCGAGGTGATGCCGATGACAATCCCAAGCATGGTCAGCAGGGTGCGCATGCGGTGGGAGATCAGCGCCACCCACGCCATGTTGAACGCTTCCTTGAACAACCCCAGGCTCGCCACCAGGCGCCGCGCACCGCTGCGGCGGGGCTCGACCGGCGCCTCGGCGGGCAGCTCCAGGCCGACACTGTCGTTGGCCTTGTCACTGATGATCTCGCCATCACACACCTCGACAATGCGCTGGGCGTTCGCCGCGACCTTGGGGTCGTGGGTGACGATAATTACCGTATGCCCCGCCGCGTGCAGCTCGGCGAGGATGCGCATCACCTCCTTGCCGCTGTGGGTGTCGAGGGCGCCGGTGGGTTCGTCGGCCAGGATCACTTCACCGCCATTCATCAAGGCCCGCGCGATACTCACCCGCTGCTGTTGCCCGCCGGACAGTTGGCTGGGCCGGTGGCTGGTGTGGCCCGACAGGCCCAGGCGTGCCAGCAGTTCCCCAGCGCGGCTATGGCGCTGGCTTTGCGGGGTGCCGGCGTAGATCGCCGGCATCTCCACGTTGTGCAAAGCGCTCAGGTGCGCGAGCAAATGGTAGCGCTGGAAGATAAACCCGAAGTAATCGCGCCGCAGCTCCGCCAGTTGCTCATCGCCCAGGGAGCGGGTTTCGATGCCATTGATCTTGTAGCTGCCGGCAGTGGCGTAATCCAGGCCGCCGAGGATGTTCATCAGGGTTGATTTACCCGAACCGGAGGCGCCGATAATCGCCAGCATTTCCCCGGCATGGATGGTCAGGTCGATGCCCTTGAGCGCAATGAATTCGCGCTCGCCGGCCATGAAGCTGCGGGTGATGCCCTTGAGTTCCAACAGAGGCTGGGTCATGACTCAGCTCCCCGCCACGGCAGGCGTGGCGTCGCCGATCACCACGGTGTCGCCCTCGGCCAGGCCGTCCAGGATCTGCACCTTGACGTTGTTATTGATACCAGTCTTCACCGTGCGGGCCACCGCCTTGCCCTTGGCATCCAGCACCCGCACTTCGTAGCGACCATCGGCATTGCGCACGCCCAACGCCGCCACGGGCACCATCAGCGCGGCCTGGGCGGTGTCGAGCACAATGCGCACCTGGGCGGTCATGGCGATGCGCAGGCGGTGGTCGGGGTTGGGCACGTCGAACAACGCGTTGTAAAACACCGCAGTGTTTTGCTTCGGCGTGCCGGCGGTCTGGGTTTCAAGGAAGTTCTGCGGCGCCGGCTCAGTGCCGCGCAGCTTGGCGTAATAGCGCTTGTCTGCCTCGCCGAGGATGGTGAAGTACACCTGCTGACCGGGGCTGATATGAATCACATCCGCTTCCGACACTTGGGCTTTGACAGTCATGGTGTCCAGGTCTGCCAGCTTGAGCAGCACGGGCGCCAACTGGCTGGCGATCACGGTCTGGCCTTCCTGGGTGACAATGCCCACCACGTCGCCGTCGATGGGCGCGTTGATGCGGGTATAGGCCAGGTTGACCTTGGCGGTATCGATCTGGATGTGCGCGCTTTTGATCTGTGCATCCAGGGACAACAGGTTGGCCTGCTGCACCTGGTAGGTCGATTCGGCGTCTTCGAAATCCTGGCGCGACACCGACTCGTCGGCCTGCAAGCCTTTGTAGCGCTCATACACAGACTTGGCCTGCTTGAGTTGCGCGGCTGTCGCGCGGCGTTGGGCCTGGAGGTTTTCTTCATCGACCTGGGCTTTGCGCAGGGTGTTCTGCAGGATCAAGGGGTCGATTTCAGCCAGCCATTGGCCCTTCTTTACCTTGTCGCCGACTTTGACTTTCAGCGACTTGAGCTGGCCAGAGACCTGGGCGCCGACGTCGACTTGTTTGACGCCTTCGAGCAGGCCGGTGGCCAATACCGCGTTTTCGATATCGCCGCGTTCGGCGGTAGCGGTGAGGTATTGGGGGGCGTCGGCGGGGGCGTTTACGGTGTAGATAATCAGGCCTATTGCGACGGCCGCTATAGCCAGAATGCCGATTTTGCGGAATTTAGACGTTTGCATGGTTGGCTTCTTGATTGAGTACAAATGCGTGGCTAGGGAGCTTGTTGTGGGAGCTGGCTTGCCGGCGATGACGGCCTGACAGCCTCTTCCTATCTACCTGACACCCCGCGATCCAACTGTGGGAGCTGGCTTGCCTGCGATGGCGGCCTGACAGCCGACCAGGATGTTGGATCTGACCGCGTACATATCCGTTATTCAGGTAACGGCCACTTAGGGTTCCGCTCTTACAGCGGCTCACTTTTGAAAAGCGCAAAAGTAAGCAAAACGCTCTTGCCCCACCACTCGGCACCTCGCCTAGGCTCGGTGTGCCCGTAATCCGCCAGTGATTTGGGGGGCCGCCGCCACGCGCCATCCATGGCGCGGGGCGGCTAAACCGGCATCCCTGCCGGTTTACCCCCCAAATCCCTGTCGAATTCCGGCCAGCGTGGTTTAACGGGGCGCCTGAGATCAAGATCACAAGCAGATCAAGATCAAGAGCCGCTCGCTTCGCATCGTGGTTACCGGGGGCAGGTTTGCCCCCAAATGTCTCACTGAGTTCACCCTCAAAAACCGGTCGGCTATAAGGCCGCCGCGCTCTGTTTTTGATCTGAAATCGCCCCGTTAAACCACGCTGGCCGAACGCAGGTTTTGCAGCGTGGGTAACCCGGCAGGACGCCGGGTTAGCCGCACTGGGCCAGGGATGGCCCATTGCGGCGGCCCACGCTGCAAAGCCTGCGTTCGGGCACACCGAGCCTAGGCGAGGTGCCGAGTGGTGGGGCGAAGGCCTTTTGGTTACTTTTGGGCCTTTCCAAAAGTGACCCGCTGTAAGAGCGGAACCATAAGTGGCCGTTACCGCAGCAATGGATATGTACGCAGACAAACCGTTATCGCAGGCAAGCCAGCTCCCACACTTGGATCGGTGCACACCCCTCAAGACACCACCTCCCCAACGCCAACAACTTCCAACCACCACCTGGCCAACCCCAAAACATTCGGCGCCTTGAGCAACGTAAAGTGATTCCCCGCGCCATACCAAACCTCCAACCCAACCCCCTGCCCTCGCCACCCCTCGATCATCACCCCCTGCTCACGCTGGTTCCCCGCCGCATCCAGCGCCGGGTCCTGCGCCAAGACCAGGCGCACCACCCCGTCATACCGCCCTTGCGGCTGATACACCGTGCGCAACGCCGCCGCGTAAGTGCGCGCCGGCCCATCCATCGCCTCCACCGCCGCACGCGCCGGCAACAACCCCACACTCACCATCCCCCCATGCAACGCTTGTCGCTGCGCCACCTCATCGCGCCCGGCAAAGTCAGCAGGATCAATCCCCAGCGACTTCCCAGCCGCCAACTGCATCGCCTCGATCAACCGCAACAACGCCGCCGTCGAGGTATAAGGCTTGCCCGCACGCCCCGGCGACTCGCTGTCGATCACGGTCAAAGAGCCCACCTCACGCCCCATCGCCTGTAAACGCAGCGCCATTTCCAGCGCCACCCAGCCGCCGAACGAATGCCCGACCAGATGCACCGGCCCCTCGGGGCATTCCTGTTCCAGCGCCGCCAGGTAACACTGGGCCGCTGCTTCCACCTGGCTATGGGGCACCGCCTCGCCATCCAGCCCTCGCGGCTGCAAGCCATACAGCGGCCAGTCGCGCCCCAGCGCTTCGCTCAAACCTACAAAGCCGGTGACGCTGTCTCCCGCGCCTGGCACGCAGAACACCGGCGCATAACCGGCGCGCCCGCTCTGGATACGCAGCAAGGGTGAGTGCGCCGCGCAACTCACCGGGGTGCTCGCCGCCAGCGCTTGGCTCATGGCCTGGCCAAGGCTCTGGATATGCGGTGCCTGCATCATGCTCTGGTGATCCCCCGGGACCTGCACCTGGCGCAGTTGCCCAGGCGCCAGGGCGGTGTCCCACCCCAGCGCGGCACTGCGGCGCGACAGTTCGGTGGGCCGCTGTTCGGCGCTGAACAGGTGCACCGGAATCGGCAGCGGGAACAGGCTGTAGTGGGCCAACGCATGCCCATGGCCGACTTCCCGTTGCAAAAAGCTCAACAGGTCGGCGTCCGACGCCGCTGCCATTTGCGCGTATAGCAAACCTTGATCGCGACAGCGTTGCAGCAGAGCCGCAATGTCCAGCTGTCCAAGGCCTGCCTCCAGTTGTTCCAGGCTCGCCAGCTCATCCACACCTCCCTGTGCCTTCCAATAGGCCGTGCACTGCAACAACAAATGCCGCTTGAGGGCGTCCGGCCCGCTCCAGCGGGCCTTGCCCTGGTCGGTCATGCGCGGCACGTAGCTGTCGATCAAGCCGAGAAACGCCACGGCCTCATCCTGCCCCAGCAACTGCATGGCAACTTCATAGGCCAGCACACCACCAAAGGACCACCCCGCCAGCCGGTAAGGACCGTGGGGCTGGATCTGGCGAATCAACTCGACCATGCGCGCGGCCAAGCCTTCCATGCTGTCCAGATGCGCCTCGCCCAGGGCCAGGCCCGGCAGGCCATAAATCGGGTAATCGCCAGGCAGGTGCTGGCCCAGCGCCGGGAAGTACACGTCCATGCCACTGAACTCATGCACCAGGAATAACGGTGCCTGCGCCCCACGGCTGCGCACTGTGATCACCGCCGTCTCAGGCAGCACGTCGTCACCGCGCAGGCGCAGCAGCGCAGCGACCGAGGCCACGCTGGCATGCTCGAACAGCTCGGCCAACGACACCGGCAACCCGGCCTCGTCCAGCCGATTGACCAGGCGAATCGCCAACAAGGAATGCCCGCCCAGTTCGAAGAAACTGTCATGGCGCCCCACCTGCTCAAGCTTCAGCACCTCGGCCCACAGCTGGGCCAAGGTCTGTTCCAGTGCATCGACCGGAGCTTCAAATGTGCCGCTGGTCGAAGCGTCCCACGTTGGTACCGGCAAGGCTTTGCGATCGACCTTGCCATTGGCCGTCAACGGCAGTTGCTCCAGTGCTACAAAGGCCGAGGGCACCATGTAGGCCGGCAAGTGCGCCTGCAGATAAGCACGCACCGGCTCGATGCCGACCGGCTCGCCCGTCCAGGTGAAGTAGGCCACCAGGCGTTTGTCCCCCGGCACGTCTTCGCGGGCCAGCACCACCCCTTCGCGGATGGCGTCGCACGCAGCCAAGCGTGCTTCGATCTCACCCAACTCAATGCGAAAGCCGCGGATCTTCACTTGGTCGTCATTACGCCCGATGCACTCCAGCAGGCCGTCTGCGGTCCAGCGTCCGAGGTCGCCGGTGCGGTACAGCAAGGCGCCTGGGTTGAACGGGTTCTGCACGAACTTTTCAGCCGTCAACTCAAGGCGGTTCAGGTAGCCCTGGGCGACACCGTCACCGCCGATGCAGATTTCGCCGCTCACCCCCAGGGGCAGCAGGTGCAACTGCGCATCCAGCACGTAGATCTGCGTGTTGGAAATGGGTCGCCCTACCGGCACGCTGTCGGCGTCAGCGGCAATGGTGCGCACTTCATGGGTGGTGGCGTAGGTGGTGGTTTCGGTCGGCCCGTAGCAATGCACCAGGCGCAGCCCCGGTGCCAATGCCAGCAGGTTGCGGAACGCCGCCGGGTCGGCACGCTCGCCGCCGCACAGCAAAATACGCAAGCCGGCCAGGGCCTGGGGAATCAGTTGCACATACTGGTTGAACAGCGCCGTGGTAACGAACAGCACCGTCACGCCCTTAAGTGCCGCGCCGAACGCCAGCGGATCGAGCAAGGTGGCGTGGTCAATCACCTGCACCTGACCGCCGTTGAGCAACGGCCCCCAGACGTCCATGGTGCTGGCATCGAAGGCCGGGTTCGAGGCGAAGGCCACGCGGTCATTGGGATTGAAATCGGCGTAGCCGTTGTTGAGCACCAGGCGCGTGATGCCACGGTGAGGCACCAATACGCCTTTGGGCATACCGGTGGAGCCGGAGGTGTACATGATGTACGCCACGCTCTGCGAGGATTGCGGCAGGCCCGGGTTGTGGTCGGGGTGTGAGTCAAGGGCCAGGGTGTCCAGGTCCAGGCGCTGCGTCGCGCTCTCCACGCTGCAGTCGCTGCCGGTCAACAGCCAGGCCGCGCCGCTGTCCCGCAGCATGAAGCCCTGGCGTTCGGCCGGCGCGCTGATGTCCAGAGGCACATAGGCGGCGGCGCATTTGAGAATCGCCAGTTGGCTGACCAGCAACGCCACCGAGCGTGGCAGCAGGATCGCCACGTTATCGCCGGGGCACACACCCAGGCCGAGTAGGTGATGGGCCAGGCGGTTGGCGCGGCGGTTGAGTTCGCCATAGCTTATCCGTTGTTCGCCATGCAGCACCGCCACCGCGTCAGGGCGCGCCTGGGCCTGGGCTTCGAACAGCTGTTGCACGCTGTGTTCACGGGGGAACGCGCGGGCCGTGACGTTGAAGCCTTCAAGCAATTGCTGGCGCTCGGCCTGGGGCAGGATCGGCAAGCAATTGAGGGCGATGTCGCTGCGCTCTTCCAGTGCCTGCACCACCTGCGTCAAGGCGTTATGCAGGTAGTCGCCCAAGCGTCGGGCCCCCTGCCCCATGGCTGTGAGGCTGAAACCTTCACCCAGGTCATCCACGCTCACCGACACGCCGTAGTGGGTGTGTTCCTCGGTCTTGAGCACCTCGATCCCCTGCCACGCCTCGGCCACGCCCCCGGCCTGGGGCGCGCTGTGGCGGTAGTTGAACAGCACGCTGAACAACGGCGTGGCCATGGGTACGCCGCTGCAACGCTGGGCCAGCGCCAAAGGCGCGTGTTCATGGCTGAGCAGTTGGGTCAGGCGCCCATGGGTGGCGCGCAGCGCGGTCAGTACCGAGTGTTCACCCAGGTCGACTCGCAACGGCAAGGTATTGATAAACACGCCCATGGCACGCTCGGCGCCTTCGCCACCTTGCAGGCGGCCGAGCATCACCGTGCCGAACACCACCTGTTCACGGGCGCAGACCGTGCCCAGCACATGGGCCCAGGCCAGGTGCATAAGGCTGGCGGCGCTGACTCCCGCTTGACGCGCCTGGTTGCGCAGGCGCCGACTCAACCCGAGTTCGAGGTTCAGATGCGCATGCTCATCGGCACCCAGGTGCGGTACGTCGGTGGGTTCCTCGACCTCAGCGAGCATCTCGCGCAAAAACGTCTCGTGGTCCTCAGCGCCCAGACGGGTCTGGGCCACGTAGTTGCGGTACGGCACGGGCGCGGCCAAGGTGTCTTGCGTGCCCAACAGGAAGGCCTGCATTTCGTGTTGCAGGATGTCCAACGCGATATGGTCCATCACCAGATGGTGGAACAGCAACGTCGCCACCACCCGTTGCGACTCCTCGGCATACACCAAGCGCATCAAGGGTGCCTGGGCGAGGTCCAGGCGTGGCGGCACCGGGCCGTTTTCAACCCGTAATGAGGCGGTGCGCCACACCACTTGCACCGGTTCCTCCAGCCCGTCCCAGTGGAAGGATGAACGCAGGATGTCATGACGTTGGATCACCGCCTGCAAGGCATGGGCAAAGGCGTCCAGGCGCAGGCGGCTGTCGAAGGCAAACTGCGCCTGCAGCACATAGGCGTCGTCTCCCTGCACGGCGCGATGCTGATACAGGATGCCGGCCTGCAAGGGTGCCAGCGGGTAGATGTCCTGCACATTGGCCGCGCCGCCGGGGATGCAGGCGACGATGCGCTCGATGGCAGCGGGGTCCAGGGTGATCAGCGTAAGCATGTCCGGCGTAATCCGGGTGCAATCGGCCGCGATACGATTGGCCGGCACCGTCACTTCTCGCCCACCGCCCAAGGCCGCGGCCAGGGCGGACAAGGTCGGTTGGCCAAACAGTACTTTTACATCTGCCGACAAGCCCAGGCGGCGCATGCGCCCCATCAGGCTGACTGCCAGCAATGAGTGGCCACCCAATTCAAAGAAATTGTCATGCCGGCCCACGCGCTCCACGTTGAGCAATTCGGCCCAAAGTGCGGCCAGGGTGATTTCCGTATCACCCACGGGCGCTTCATAGTCGCGCACACTCAACGCGTCCAGGCCCGGCGCCGGCAGCGCCTTGCGGTCGAGCTTGCCGTTGGGGCTCAGCGGCAGCATCTGAAGATGCACAAAGCTCACCGGCAGCATGAATTCCGGCAGGTGTTGCAGCAGGTGGGCGCGCAGGCTTTCGACCTCGCTCGGCACGCCGGTGTAATAGGCGATCAGGCGCTGCTCGCGGGCAATCACGGCAGCTTCCTGCACCGCTGGATGCTCGGTCAGGCGCGCCTGGATTTCCCCCAGTTCGATGCGCAGGCCACGAATCTTCACCTGGTCATCATTGCGCCCCAGGTACTCGAGAGTGCCGTCGGGCAAGTAGCGGCCCACGTCACCGGTGCGGTACATGCGCCCCGGGGTGAACGGGTCGTCGAGGAAGCGTTCGGCGGTCAGCTCGGGGCGGTTGAGGTAACCCCGCGCCACCTGCACGCCCGCGATGAACAATTCACCGACCACCCCCAACGGCACCGGCTGCAACTGCCCGTCCAGTACATACAGGCGCGTATTGGCAATCGGCTTGCCGATGGGGGTGTTATCCGGCACTACGGCACCCGCGCAGTCCCACGCGGTGACATCCACCGCCGCTTCGGTGGGGCCATACAGGTTGTACAAGCCAATCCCCGGCAATTGCTGCTTGAAACGCCGCACCAGGCTGCCCGGCAGGGCTTCGCCGCTGCACATCACCCGCACCAGCCCGGCGGGCTGGCTGACATCGCCGTGGGCCAGGAACACGTCGAGCATCGACGGCACAAAATGCAGCGTTGTGACCCGTTCGGCCTCGATCACCTGGCACAGGTAGTCAGGGTCTTTATGCCCGCCAGGGCGAGCCATGACCAGGCGTGCGCCGGTGAACAGCGGCCAGAAGAACTCCCACACCGAGACGTCGAAGCTGAACGGGGTTTTCTGCAAGACCGTATCGCTGGCGGTCAGCCCGTATTCATCCTGCATCCACAGCAGGCGGTTGACCACCCCAGGGTGTTCGTTGATCACGCCCTTGGGCTGGCCGGTGGAACCGGAGGTGTAGATCACGTAGGCCGCCACGCTGGCCGCCTGCGGGTTATGGGTGGGCTGGTGCTGCCAGGTGGGTGAATCGAGGTTGACCACCGGCACCTCGCCCAGCAACCCAAGGGTGCTGACCTGGGCCAGCACCACCGTCGGCGCGCTGTCGTGCAGCATGTAGGCGATGCGTTCCAGCGGGTAGGCCGGGTCCAGCGGCACATAGGCGGCACCGGCCTTGAGGATCGCGTACAGGCCAATGACCATGTCCAGGCCACGCTCCACGCAGATCGCCACCCGCGCCTGTGACTGCACACCCAGGGCTTGCAGGTGATGAGCCAGTTGATTGGCGCGCGCGTTCAGTTCGGCATAGCTCAGTTGCTGCTCGCCCGCCTGCAGGGCGATCGCATGGGGTGTGCGCAGCACTTGGGCTTCAAACATGCCGTGCAGGGTCTGGTCGAGGTTGTAGCTAACGGCGGTGGCGTTGAAATCCACCAGCAGTTGCCGACGTTCGCGCGCATCCACCAGCGGCACCTGCGCAAGCACCGCCTGGTCGTTATCGACCATGGCCTGCAACACGCGGGTGAAATAGCCGACGTAACGCTGCATCGTCGATTCGTCAAACAGGGCCACGGCATATTCCAGCGCACCGAGGATGCTGCCCTGCACTTCCCCCAGGTTCAACGACAGGTCGAACTTGGCGAAATGGCTGTGCTCGACAATGCTCTCCAGGGCCAGGTCGCCCAGGGCCAGGGTCGGCGCGCTGCTGTCCTGCCAGCTCAGCAGGGTCTGAAACAGTGGGCTGTGGGCCAGGCTGCGCGGCGGCCGGGTGATTTCCACCACCTGCTCGAAGGGCAAGTCCTGATGGGCCTGGGCTTGCAGCGTCAGCGCCTTGACCCGCGCCAGCAACGCCTCGGTGCTCAGCTCGCCCGAGGTGTCGATACGCAGCGCCAGGGTGTTGACGAACAGGCCAATCAGCCCTTCGACTTCGGTGCGCATGCGGTTGGCCACCGGCGTGCCGATCACCAACTCGGGTTGCCCGGACAAGCGCGCCAACAGCGAAGCCCAGGCGCTCATCAAGGTCATGTACAAGGTGGTGCCATGGCGTTGGCTCAAGGCCTTGAGCCCGGCGGTGAGGCGCTCATCCAGGCGCACTTCGACACTGCTGCCAGCGTAGTCCTGCTGCACCGGGCGCGGGCGGTCGGTGGGCAAGGTCAGCAACGCCGGCGCACCGACCAACGCCTGTTGCCAGTAGCTGCTTTGGCGCTGCAGCACCTCACCGCTCAGCCACAGGCGTTGCCACACGGCAAAGTCGGCGTATTGGATCGGCAAGGGCGGCAACGGGTCGGCGTGGCCGTGGCTGAAGGCCTGGTACAGCGCCATCAGCTCGCGGGTCAGCACGCCCATGGACCAGCCGTCAGAGACGATATGGTGCAGGGTCAGCAACAGCACATGGTGATCATCGGCCATCATCACCAGGCGCCCGCGCAGCAACGGGCCGCGCTCAAGGTCGAACGGTGCCGAGGCTTCGCCGTGGATCAGCGCGTCCAGGGCCTGTTGCGGTTGCGGGTGGCGACGCAGGTCCTGCACTTGCAGCGCCAACACCTCTTCGGCCGGCACGACCAGCACCCGGGCCTGGTCACCCTGCTGGGCGAAGCGACTGCGCAGGGTTTCATGCCGCGCCACAATGCGCGCCAGGGCCCGTTGCAACGCTTGCACATGCAACTGCCCGCGCAACCGCAGACCGATGGGAATGTTGTAGGCGGTGTTGGCCCCTTCCATCAAGGCCAGGAACCACAGGCGTTGTTGGGCGAAGGACAGCGGCAGGTCCTCATCACGGTTGGCCGGCAAGATATCCGGCAGGGTGCTGCGACCGGCCTGGGCCAGCACCTCGGCGACCGCCGCCAGTTCGGCGTTGGCAAACAGGTCGCCCAGCGCCAATTCGACGCCCAGCCGCTGGCGCACCTGAGACACCATGCGCATGGCCAGCAACGAATGCCCGCCCAGCTCAAAGAAATGGTCATAGCGCCCCACGCGCTGCACCTGCAACACCTCGGCCCAGATCTGCGCCAGCACGGTTTCGATTTCGCCCAGGGGCGCGGCGTACTCGCGGGTAAATACTGCGGCCATGTCCGGCGCCGGCAGGGCCTTGCGGTCAAGCTTGCCATTGGCAGTCAGTGGCAATGCATCGAGCTTCATGAACGCGACGGGCACCATGTAGTCCGGCAGATGCGCCACCAAGTGGGCGCGAATCTGGGCCACCGTCAGCGGGTCCAGTTGTGGGTTTTCGGTGAAGTAGGCCACCAGCCGTTCCTCACGCACCACCGCCACTGCTTCCAGGATGCCGGGCAATTGGTTGAGCTGGGTTTCGATTTCGCCCAGTTCGATGCGCACGCCACGGATTTTCACCTGGTCATCGTTGCGCCCCAGGTAGTCGAGCGTGCCGTCCGGCAACCAGCGCACCAGGTCGCCGGTGCGGTACATGCGCCCTGCATTGAACGGGTCGCGCACAAAACGCTCGGCGGTCAGTTCCGGGCGGTTGAGGTAACCGCGTGCCACGCCCTTGCCGCCCACGTACAACTCCCCCGCCACCCCCAGCGGCACCGGGCGCTGGTGTGGGTCGAGCACGTAGACCTTGGCATTGGCGATCGGCTTGCCGATATGCAACGGCTGGCCCGCCTCAACCGTGCCGGAAGTGGCCACCACTGTGGCTTCGGTGGGCCCGTAGTTATTGATCAGCTCAAAGCGCTGTGCCCGCCCGAACTGGCGCAGGCGGTCCCCACCGACCAGCAAGGTGCGCAAGGTCGGGTGCTCGATGTTCTGGCTGAAGGCGTATTCCGCCACCGGCGTTGGCAGAAAGCTCACGTCCAAAGGCTGAGCGCACCACCAGGCCAGCAGCGCGTCGATATCTTCGCTGCCCTCATGGGCCGGTGGCAGGTGCAAGGTGGCGCCCACACACAGCGCCGGCCACACTTCCCAGGCCATCGCGTCAAAGCCGAAACCAGCGACACTGGCGGTGTGCCGCCCGGCGCGCAGGTCGAAGGCGCTGCAATGCCAGTCCACCAGGTTGGCGACGCTGTGGTGTTCCACCATCACCCCTTTGGGCAGGCCGGTGGAGCCGGAGGTGTAGATCACATAGGCCAGGTTCGTCGGGCCGACCGCAATTGTGGGGTTGCTCGCCGAGTGGTGCTGCCAGGTGAAACGGTCCAGGTTGATCACCGGCACTTCCAGGGCTGGCAGGCGCTCCAGCAGCGCGTGTTGGGTGAGTACCGCCACCGGCGCGCTGTCGCTGAGCAGATAGTGGAGGCGCTCGGCCGGATGGGACGGGTCCACCGGCACATAACCGGCACCGGCCTTGAGAATCGCCAGCAACCCGGCCAGGGTGTCGAGGCCGCGCCGCGCCACAATCGCCACGCGGTCGTCGGGCTTGACCCCCAGCGCCAACAGATGATGCGCCAGCAGGTTGGCTTGCTGGTTCAGTTCGGCATAGGTCAGTTGCCGGCCCTGATGCACAGCGGCGATGGCGTCCGGCGTGAGCGCGGCCTGGGCTTCGACGCGGCCATGCAGGGTGGTGCCTTGGGGGAAGACGGTCTGGGTGGTGTTGAACTGTTCCAGCAGCAAGCGCTGTTCGGCAGCGGGCACCACCGACAGTTGGTCGAGCGCGGTATGGGGGGCCTGCTCCAGTGCGCTCACCAGGTTTTCCAACGCGGTGTGCAGGTAGGCGCAGACGCGCTGAGGGTCGACCAGGGTGCTGGCCAGCAAACTCAGGCCGAAGCCCTCGCCCAGGTCGTCCACGCTCAGGGTCAGCGGGTAGTTAGTGCGCTCCTCGGCGCGCAGTGCGGTGATGCCCTGCCAGGCCGACACCGCCTCGGCGCTGGCAGCGGGCGCGCTGTGGCGATAGTTGAGCAGTGCGCTGAACAGCGGCGTCGGCGCGAGCACACCACTGCAACGCTGGGCCAGGGCCAAGGCCGCGTGTTCATGGCGCAGCAAAGTGGTCAGGCGCGCGTGGGTGGCCTTGACGGCGGTGCGCACGTCCTGGGCGTCTACGTCCACGCGAAACGGTAAGGTATTGATGAAAATGCCCAGGGCGCGGTCGGTGTCATGGCTGCCCTGCATGCGCCCCATCAATACGGTGCCGAACACCACCTGGGCCTTGCCGGCCACCACCCCCAGCACCTGGGCCCAACCCAGGTGAAACAGGCTGGCGGCGCTCACGCCCAGTTGGCGCGCCTGCCCGCGCAAGCGCTGGGCCAGTGCCGGCGCCAATGCCAGGCTGACTTCAGCAATGCCGCGCGCATCGCCCTGCACGTCCTGCAAACCGAACGGCAAGGTGGGTTCGCTGATATCGCCGAGCATCTGCCGGAAGAAACGTTCGTGCTCCTGCTCACTGATCCCCAACCGCGCCTGCGCCACATAGTTGCGAAACGGTACGGCCTGGCCCAGGGCCGCGCCGTGGCCCAACAGGCACGCCTGCATTTCGTGGCACACCACTTCCAGGGCGCTGTGGTCGAGCGCCATGTGATGGAACAACAGGGTGGCGACGATGCGCTGGTTGGCCGGGTCTTCAGCGTGCACCAGGCGCAGCAACGGCGCCTGGGTGACGTCGAGGCGATAGTGGCGGGCATCAAACAGGTCATGCAGTTGCGCGGCGATATCGCCGTCGGCCGGGTCCAGCCTCAAGGCTTGCACCGGCAGGCGTGCCTGGCGCCACACCACTTGCGAGGGTTGCGTCAGGCCATCCCAGACCACCCCGGTACGCAGGATGTCGTGACGGTCCATCACCTGTTGCAGCGCCTGGGCAAACGCATCGAAACGCGCAAGGTTGTCAAAGGCGAACTGCGACTGCATCACATAGGGGTCACCCTGCTCGGCACTGACATGGTGGAACAGGATGCCTTCCTGCAACGGCGCCAGCGGGTAGATGTCCTGAATATTCGCCACGCCGCCCTGCACCGTGGCGACAATACGCTCGATCTCGTCCTGGCTCAGGGTCGACAGGGTCAGCATGTCGGGGGTGATGCGCTCGGCATTGGCCGGGATGCCATTGGCCGGCACCTGCACCTCACCGGCCTTGGTCGCGGTGTATTCACCGGCCTTGATCAGCTCGATCAGCGCCGGCTTGTGTTCACGCAAGGCGACCAAGATCGACGGGTCGCTCAAGGCTTGCTTGTTGCCGTTCACCGACAACTGCTCGCCCTTGAGCGCCAGTTGCACATCCTTGGTTTTCAGGGTTGCCAGCAGCTCGAGGATGTTCACAGGACGATCTCCATTCGTTCGGTCATTGCGGCGTAGCCAGCCAGGGTCGGTTGTTCGAACAAGCCCCGCACATCGGCTTCCATGCCTTCCTGGCGCAGGCGCCCGATCAAGCTCACGGCAAGCAGAGAGTGCCCGCCCAGTTCAAAGAAGTTGTCGTGGCGCCCTACCCGTTCCACCTTGAGCAGCTCGGCCCAGAGCTGGGCCAGGAGGACCTCGGTGTCGCCTTCGGGCGCTGCGTATTCACGTACCTGCAACGCGTCCATACCCGGTACAGGCAGGGCCTTGCGGTCGAGCTTGCCGTTGGGGCTCAGGGGCAAGGCGTCCAGGTGCATGAACAGCGCCGGCACCATAAAGTCAGGCAGGTGCTGCAACAGCTGGGCGCGCAGGCTTTCGATATCGGTGGGCACGCCGGTGTAATACGCGACCAGGCGCTGGTCCCGGGCGACGACCACGGCGTCCTTGACCGCCGGATGCTCGATCAGGCGCGCCTGAATTTCTCCCAGCTCAATGCGCAGGCCACGGATCTTCACCTGATCGTCATTGCGCCCCAGGTACTCGAGAGTGCCGTCGGGCAAGTAGCGGCCCAGGTCACCGGTGCGGTACATGCGCCCCGGGGTGAATGGGTCGTCGAGGAAGCGTTCGGCGGTCAGCTCAGGGCGGTTCAGGTAACCCCGCGCCACTTGCACGCCTGCGATGAACAGCTCACCGACCACGCCCAACGGCACCGGCTGTAACTGCCCGTCGAGTACATACAGGCGGGTGTTGGCAATCGGCTTGCCGATCGGGGTGTTGTCCGGCACCTCAGGGCGGGCGCAGTTCCAGGCCGTCACGTCCACTGCCGCTTCGGTGGGGCCATACAGGTTGTACAAACCAATCCCCGGCAACTGCTGCTTGAAACGCCGCACCAGGCTGCCCAGCAAGGCCTCGCCGCTGCACATCACCCGCACCAACCCCGCCGCTTGGCTGACATCGCCGTGGGCCAGGAACACATCAAGCATCGACGGCACAAAGTGCAAGGTCGTAATGTGCTCCGCGGCGATCACCTCGCACAGGTACGCCGGGTCCTTGTGCCCTTCAGGGCGCGCCATCACCAGGCGCGCCCCGGTGAACAGCGGCCAAAAGAACTCCCACACCGACACGTCGAAGCTGAACGGGGTTTTCTGCAACACCGCATCGTGGGCCTTGAGGCCATAGGCGTCCTGCATCCACAACAGGCGGTTGACCACCCCGGCATGTTCGTTGATCACACCCTTGGGTTGGCCAGTGGAACCGGAGGTGTAGATCACATAGGCCGCGTGCCGGGCAAGGAGGCCCGGTACTTGCGGGTTGGTGACAGGTTGGTGCTGCCAGGTGCTGTGGTCGAGGTCGATCACCACCGCGTCACCCAGCAAGGCGCGGGTGGCGCTTTGGGCCAGCACCACCACCGGCGCGCTGTCGTGCAGCATGTAGGCGATGCGCTCTGGCGGGTACGCCGGGTCCAGCGGCACATAGGCACCGCCGGCCTTGAGGATGGCGAACAGGCCGATGACCATGTCCAGGCCGCGCTCGACGCAGATGCCCACCCGTGCATCCGGGCGCACACCGCTGTCACGTAGGTGATGGGCCAGACGGTTGGCGCGTTCATTGAGTTGCTGGTAGCTCAAGGTGTGCTCGCCGGCCTTCACTGCCATTGCCTGCGGGGTGCGCACAACCTGGGCTTCAAACATTCCGTGCAGGGTCTGGTCGAGGTTGTAGTTCACCTCGGTGGCGTTGAACTGCACCAGCAGCTGTTGCCGCTCTTGCAGCCCCAGCACCGGCAGGCGGTTCAGCGCCTGGTGCGGCGCCTGCTCAAGAGCCTCGACCAGGCCGCTCAATGCGTTATGCATATACCCGCACACCCGTTGCGCATCCACCTGGGCCAGGGCGGTGAACGCGTAGCCGTCGCCCAGGTCGTCCACGTTCAAGGTCAGGGGGTAATTGGTGCGCCCGTCATTGACCAAGGTTTGCATGCCTTCCCATGCCAACTGCGCATCCGCCGAGCGGGTGGCGGCGCCGCGATGGCGATAGTTGAGCATCGAGCTGAACAATGGCGCCGGGGCCGCTACCCCACTGCAGCGCTGGGCCAAGGCCAGGGAGGCGTGTTCATGGCCGAGCAATTCGGTCAGCCGCGCATGGGTGGCCCGCACGGCGGCGCGGGCGCCCTGGGCGTCGATGTCCAGGCGCAGCGGCAAGGTATTGATAAACACGCCCAGGGCGCGGTCGGCGCCCTCGCCGCCTTGCAGACGGCCCACCAGCACGGTGCCGAACACCACCGTATGGCGCGCCGATACCGCGGCCAGCACCTGTGCCCAGGCCAGATGGAACAGGCTGGCAGCGCTGACCCCCAGCAGCCGCGCCTGGCTGCGCAGGCGGCGGTTGAGCTGGCTGTCCAATTGCAGGCTATGTTCGTCGATGGCATTGCCATCGCCGCGCACGTCCTGCCAGCCGAACGGCAACGTCGGTTCGTCGACATCGCCCAGCATCTGGCGGAAGAACTGCTCATGCTCCTGTTCGCTGACACCCAAACGGGCCTGGGCCACATAGTTGCGATACGGCATTGGCGCGGCGGTGGGCGCAGCGTGGCCCAACAGGTGGCCCTGCATTTCGCGCAGGACCACGTCGAAGGCGGTGTGGTCCAACACGATATGGTGATAGAGCAGCACCGCCACCACGCGCTGGTTGGCCGGGTCCTGGGCGTACATCAGGCGAATCAACGGCGCCTGGCTGATCTCCAGGCGATAGCGCCGCGCATCAAACCGCTCGTGCAGGCCGGCGAGTACGTCGCCTTGCAGGTTAAGTTCCTGCACGCACAGCTGCGCCTGGCGCCACACCACTTGCAGCGGTTGCGCCAGGCCCTCCCACACCACCCCGGTGCGCAGGATGTCGTGGCGGTTGATCACCTGTTGCAGGGCGCGCACAAAGGCGTGCAGGCGCTCGACATTGTCAAACGCCAGGTGCGATTGCAGCAGGTAAGGATCGCCCTGCGCCGCCGTGAGGTAGTGATAGAAAATCCCTTCCTGCAACGGCGCCAGCGGGTAAATGTCCTGCACGTTGGCAGCGCCGCCAGGCACCTGAGCCACCACCTGGTCGATCGCCGACTGGTCGAGGTTCACCAGGGCCAGCATGTCCGGGGTGATGCGCTGGCAACCGGCACTGATGCGATTGGCCGGCACCGGCACTTCGCGGCCACTGCCGACAGCGGCGGCCAGCGCGGCCAGGGTTGGCTGGCTGAACAGCACGCGCACATCAGCGCTGAGGCCGGCCTGGCGCATGCGCTCGATGAGGTTGACGGCCAGCAATGAATGGCCGCCCAGTTCGAAGAAGTGGTCATGGCGGCCCACTTGCTCCACC
Source organism: Pseudomonas sp. AM4(2022) (assembly GCF_036346515.1). Lineage (NCBI taxonomy): Bacteria > Pseudomonadati > Pseudomonadota > Gammaproteobacteria > Pseudomonadales > Pseudomonadaceae > Pseudomonas > Pseudomonas sp. AM4(2022). The sequence goes on along the minus strand of NZ_JAOTNW010000020.1, from coordinate 74,800 downwards.
AGCAACACCTCGGCCCAGAGCCGCGCCAGGGTGGTTTCGACGTCACCTTGGGGGGCTTGGTATTCACGGCTGAGCAAGGCGCACTGGTCTGGCTCTGGCAATGCCTTGCGGTCCAGTTTGCCATTGGCGGTCAGGGGCAACTGGTCAAGCCGCATGTAGGCGACCGGTACCAGCGCCTCGGGAAGTTGGGTTTGCAGGTGCGCACGCAAGGTCTCGATCTGCAGCGGGCGCTGTTCGGTGAACCAGGCCAGCAGGCGACCTTCGCGCACCAGCACCACGGCCTCCCGGACGCCATCCAGTGCCGCCAGGCGGCTTTCGATTTCACCCAGTTCCACCCGCACGCCGCGCAGTTTTACCTGGTCGTCGTTACGGCCCAGGTATTCAAGGTTGCCATCGGGCAGCCAACGCACCAGGTCACCGGTGCGGTACATGCGCCCTGGGTTGAACGGGTCTTGCAGGAAGCGTTCGGCCGTCAGCTCGGCACGGTTGAGGTAACCCCGCGCCACGCCGCTGCCGCCCAGATAGAGTTCACCGGCCACCCCCACCGGTACCGGGCGCAGTTGCACATCCAGCACATAGCTGGAGGCATTGGCGATGGGCCGGCCAATATGCAACACCTGCCCGGCCCGCACGCGGCCGGAGGTGGCAACCACCGTGGCTTCGGTGGGGCCGTAGTTGTTGACCACCGCAAAGCGCCGCTCCTGGGTGAACTGACGCAAACGGTCACCGCCGATCAGCAGGATGCGTAAGGTGGGGTGCTGCTGGGGCAGGCTGAACGCGTACTCGGCCACCGGCGTCGGCAGGAAGCTCACGTCCAACGGCTGTGCCAGCCACCAGGCCAGCAACTCATCGATGTTTTCGTTGCCCATTTCGGCGGGTGGCAGGTGCAGGGTCGCGCCGACGCAGAGGGCCGGCCAGACTTCCCAGGCCATGGCATCAAACCCCATGCCGGCCACGCTGCTGGTGTGGCTTACCGCTGTGAGACCAAAGGCCTCACAGTGCCAATGCACCAGGTTTTCCACGGTGCGGTGTTCCACCATCACGCCCTTGGGCTGGCCGGTGGAGCCGGAGGTGTAGATCACATACGCCAGGTGCGCGGGCGTCAGGGCGGGCAGTTGCGGATTGCTGACGGCGTGGCGCTGCCAACTGGGGTCATGCAGATCGACCAGGGCGACGGGCCCCAGCAGCTCCCGAGTGCTGGTCTCGGCCAGCACCGCCACGGGCGCGCTGTCTTGCAACAAGTAGGCGATACGCTCGGCGGGGTACGCCGGGTCGATCGGCACATAGCCCGCGCCAGCCTTGAGAATGCCCAACAGCCCCACCAGCATCTGCGGGCCGCGACGGCAACACAGTGCCACACGGTCATCGGCTTGCACGCCGAGTTCCAGCAAGTGACGAGCCAACTGGTTGGCCCGTTGATTGAGCTGCTGATACGTCAGCGCCTCGCTGCCTTGCTGCACGGCAATGCGATGGGGTTGGCGCTCGGCCTGCACCTCAAACGCACCGTGCACAGTCTGGCCACGGGGGAAGTCGTGGGCAGTGGCGTTGAACTCGCGCAGCACCATGTCGCGCTCTGTGGCGGGCAGAATCGGTAACTGGCGCAGCGCGCTGTGGGGCGCCGTCTCAAGGGTGGCAACCAATTGCTCCACGGCGCTGAGCATGTAGTCGCACAGGCGTTGCGCGCCGATCTGCGGCACGGCCAGCACGCTCAGGCCAAAGCCTGCGCCCAGGTCATCCACGCTCAGGGTCAGCGGGTAGTTGCTGCGCTCTTCGCCGCCCAGCAGTTGCACGCCTTCCCAGATGCCATGGCCGTCGCGGGCCATTTCGTTGGGGTTACTGTGGCGGTAATTGAGCAAGGCGCTGAACAGCGGCGTGCTGGTCGGCACACCGCTGCAACGCTGGGCCAGGGCCAGTGACGCATGCTCATGCCCGAGCAAGGCGCTCAAGCGCGCATGGGTGGCTTTGACCGCCTGCGTTGTGCCGCCTGCAACATCGACCCGCAGCGGCAAGGTGTTAATAAACATCCCCAGCGCACGGTCTGCGCCCTCACCGGCTTGCATACGGCCCATCAGCACCGTGCCGAACACCACCTCATCGCGGCCCGAGACCAGGCCCAACACCTGGGCCCAGGCCAGGTGCATCAGGCTGGCGGCGCTGACGCCCAGTTGGCGCGCCTGCTGGCGTACGCGCCGGGCCAGGCCCGCTTCCAGGTGCACCTCGGCTTCTTCGATTGCACGGCCATCGCCCTGCACATCTTGCAGGCCAAACGGCAAGGTAGGTTCATCGACCTCGGCGAGCATGTCGCGGAAAAACTGCTCATGCTGCGCCACACTGACGCCCAGTCGCGCCTGGGCCACATAGTTGCGAAACGGCGCGGCAGCGGGCAAGTCCTGGGCCTGGTTGAACATAAAGGCACGCATTTCCTGGCCGACCACTTCCATGGCGGTGTGGTCCAGCGCCAGGTGGTGGAACAGCAGGATCGCCGCGACCCGGTTGTGCGCCAGGTCCTGGGCATAGACCATGCGCAGCAAGGGCGCCTGGGTAATGTCCAGGCGGTAGTGACGCGCATCGAAACGCCCATGCAGTTGCGCCATCACGTCGCCGCCGGCCGGGTCGAGCATCACTTCGTGCACCCCCAACTGGGCGGTGCGCCACACCACTTGCACCGGGCTGTCGAGCCCTTCCCACACCACAGCGGTACGCAGAATGTCGTGGCGCGCCACCACCTGTTGCAGCGCGCCCATAAAGCCGTGCAGGCGCTCGACAGTGTCAAAGGCCATGCGCGATTGCAGCAGGTACGGGTCGCCCTGCTCGGCGCTGATGTGGTGGTAGAGAATGCCTTCCTGTAGCGGTGCCAGCGGGTAGATATCCTGGATATTCGCTGCCCCACCCGGCACGCTGGCGACAATGCGCGCGATGGCCTGCGGGGTGAGTTGCACCAGGCTCAGCATCGACGGTGTGATCTGTGTGCAGCCGGCGGGGATGCCATTGGCGGGCACCACGATTTCCCTGCCGCTGCCCACGGCTGCCGCCAGCGCGGCCAGGCTTGGCTGGCTGAACAACACGCGCACATCGGCGCTCAGGCCCACTTGGCGCATACGTTCGATCAGGCTGACCGCCAGCAACGAATGCCCGCCCAATTCGAAGAAATGATCATGGCGCCCCACGCGTTCAAGCTTGAGCACGTCCTGCCAGATCTGCGCCAGCAGGCTTTCCACCTCGCCTTGCGGGGCCTCGTAGCCACGGCTGATCAAGGCGGACTGGTCGGGCGCCGGCAATGCCTTGCGATCCAGCTTGCCGTTGTTGGTCAACGGCAGGCTGGCAAGCGGCATATAGGCCGACGGCAGCATGTAGTCCGGCAGTTGGCCTTGCAGGTGCGCGTGTACCTGGTCAATGCCCAGGTCTGCGCCGGCCCAGGTGAAATAGGCCACCAGGCGCTTGTCCCCCGGCACGTCTTCACGGGCCAGCACGGCAACTTCCTGAATGCCCGCACAACTGGCCAGGCGCGCCTCGATCTCGCCCAGTTCGATACGGAAACCGCGGATTTTGACTTGGTCGTCATTGCGCCCCAGGCACTCCAGCAGGCCATCTTCCGACCAGCGCCCGAGGTCGCCAGTGCGATACATCAGTGCCCCAGGCTGATCGACAAAGGGGTTGTTCACGAACTTCTCGGCGGTCAACTGCGCACGGTTCAAGTAGCCCTTGGCAACGCCCTCCCCGCCAATGCAGATTTCACCGGTGATGCCCAGCGGGACCGGCTGCAACTGTGGGTCCAGCACATAGATCTGCGTATTGGAAATGGGCCGCCCCACCGGCACGCTGTCGGCATCTGAGGCCAGCGCACGCACTTCATAGGTGGCGGCGTAGGTGGTGGTTTCGGTGGGCCCGTAGCAATGCACCAGACGCAACGCCGGGGCCTGCGCCAACAGGCTGCGGAAGGCCGCCGGGTCGGCACGTTCGCCGCCGCACAGTAAAATGCGCAGGCCGGCCAAGGCCTGTGGAATCAGCTGCACATATTGGTTGAACAGCGCGGTGGTGACGAACAGCACCGTAGCACCCTTGAGTTCAGCGCCAAACGCCAGCGGGTCGAGCAAGGTGGCGTGGTCGATCACCTGGACCTGGCCGCCGTTGAGCAGCGCGCCCCACACATCCATGGTGCTGGCGTCGAACGCCGGGTTGGACGCAAAGGCGATGCGGTCATGGGGGTTGAAGTCGGCATAGCCGTTATTGATCACCAGCCGGCTGATGCCGCGATGGGTCACCAACACGCCTTTGGGCGTTCCGGTGGAGCCGGAGGTGTACATGATGTACGCCACGCTGTCCGAGCTCTGGGCCACAGCGGGGTTGGTCGCTGGCAATGCGTCCAGGTTCAGCTCGGCCAGGTTGTCCAGCCGCTGGCGGGCGCCGCTGTCCTGCACCATGAAGGCTTGGCGTTCAGGTGGCGCGTCAATGTCCAGCGGTACGTAGACCGCCGCGCATTTGAGTACAGCCAATTGGCCGACGATCAGGTCGATGGAACGCGGCAGCGCCAGGGCGACCGGCTCACCCGGCTGTACGCCCTGGTTGAGCAAATAATGGGCGAGCCGGTTGGCACGGTGGTTGAGGTCGCGGTAGCTCAGGGCGCGTTCGCCATGCACCACCGCCGTAGCTTCAGGCCGGGCCAGTGCCTGGGCTTCAAACAGTTGGGCGACGCGCAGGTGCGACGGAAATTCACGGGCGCTGGCATTGAAGTCCAGCAGCAGTTTGCGCCGCTCCGCCGGTGGCACGATCGATACGCTGTGCAACGCGGTGGTCGGCGCCTGTTGCAGCGCAGTCACCAGGTGGCGCAGCGCAGTGAGCATGTAGTTGCCCACCCGTTGCACATCCAGTTCAGCCACGCCTTGCACGGTCAAGCGCATGCCCGTGCCGAGGTCATCGACGTTGAGCACCAGCGGGTAGTTGCTGCGTTCTTCGGAGCTGAGAATTTCGATACCGGAGGCGGCAAAGGGGTTGTCCCCCGGGGCTTCATCGGCTGCGCTGTGCCGGTAGTTGAGCAAGGTGCTGAACAGCGGCAGTGAGCCCGGCACGCCGCTGCAACGCTGGGCCAGGGACAACGAGGCATGTTCGTGCCCGAGCAGTTGCGCCAGGCGCGCATGGGTGGCACGCACGCCGGCCTGCACGCCGACGCTGCCAAGGCTGACTCGCAGCGGCAAGGTGTTGATAAACATCCCCAGCGCCCGGTCCGCGCCCTCGCCGCCCTGCATACGGCCCAGCAACACGGTGCCGAATACCACCTCCTGCTGGCCGGACACCTGGCCCAGCACTTGGGCCCAGGCCAGGTGTACCAGGCTCGCGGTGCTCACACCCAGTTGGCGCGCCTGTTCGCGCAAGCCCAGGTTGAGCGCCGGCTCCAGCGGCAGGCGCGCTTCATGGATGCCGCTGCCGTCACCATTCACGTCCTGCAAACCGAAGGCCAGGGTCGGCTCGTCGATGTCGCCCAGCATCTGGCTGAAGAAAGCTTCGTGCTGGGCCTGGGTGACACCGAGACGGGCCTGGGCCACGTAGTTGCGATACTGCACCGCGTCAGGCAATTGCGCGCTGTGGCCGTGCAGGCTGGCACTCATTTCTTCGACCAGCACATGCAGGGCCGTGTGGTCGAGGAGGATATGGTGCAGCAGCAAAATGCCGACCACGCCGTGGCTGTCCTGCGCATACGCCAGGCGCATCAGCGAGGCGCGTGACAGGTCCAGGCGATAGTGGCGTGGGTCGAAACGCTGTTGCAGGTGCGCCAGTGCATCGCCGCCCAGGGCATCCAGGCGTTCGACCACCAAGGGCGCCTGGCGCAACACCACTTGCACCGGCTCCTCCAGGCCCTCCCAGAGGATGGCGGTGCGCAGGATATCGTTGCGCTCGATCACCGTGTGCAGCGCGTTGACAAACCCGTCGACGGCGCCCTGGTCGTTAAAGCGCAACTGCACCTGCAACACGTAGGGATCGCCCTCGGTGGTCGCCAGGTGGTGGTAGAGAATGCCGGCCTGCAACGGCGCCAGGCCGTAGATGTCCTGCACGTTGGCAACGCCACCGGGCACGGCCTCAAGGATATGGTCGATAGCGGCCTGATCCAGCTCGACCAGGGGCAGCATGTCCGGGGTGATGGCTTGCGTGTCTGCTTGAATAGGGTTGGCCGGCACCTGCACGGTCTGCGGGCCGCCCACCGCCGCAGCGAGCGCCGCCAAGGTGGGTTGGCCGAACAGCACGCGCACATCGGCGCTGAGGTCGACCTGGCGCATGCGCTCGATCAGTTTGACCGCCAACAGCGAATGGCCGCCGAGTTCGAAGAAATTGTCCTCACGACCGACACGGTCGACGTTGAGCAGGTCTTGCCAGAGCATGGCGAGGGTGGTTTCCACCGCACCCTGGGGCGCCGCATACTCGCGCCGTGCCACGGCGTCGGCATCGGGTGCGGGCAAGGCCTTGCGGTCAAGCTTGCCGTTGGTGGTCAGCGGCAGCTTATCCAGGCGCACGAAGGCGCTGGGCACCATGTGTTCGGCCAGGCTCGTCAGCAGATGGTCACGCAGGGCGGCCACGTTGAGTTCGCCATCGCTGAGCACATAGGCCACCAGGCGTTGGTCGCCCGGCTGATCTTCACGGGCGATCACCACCGCATCGCGCACGCCGCTGGCAGTGGCCAGGTGCGCCTGGATTTCACCCAGTTCGATACGGAAACCACGGACCTTGACCTGGTCATCGTTACGCCCCAGGTACTCGACACTGCCATCGGCCAGCAGGCGGCCGAGGTCGCCGGTCTTGTACATACGCAGGCCGGTCGCCGGGTCGGCAAGGAAGCGTTCGGCATTCAGCGCCTCGCGGTTCAGGTAACCGCGCGCCACCCCGGCACCGCCCACGTACAACTCGCCCACCACACCCAGGGGCAAGGGCTCACGGCGTTCATCCAGCACATACAACTGCAAATCGGGAATACGCACGCCAATCGGGCTCACGCCGACCAAGTGCGCGTCGGCCGCTTCCAGCGCACGGTAGGTCACATGCACGGTGGTTTCAGTGATGCCGTACATGTTCACCAGTTGCGTACCGGCATTCACCGCCCGTGCGTACCACGGCTTGAGCATGCCCGGCTCAAGGGCTTCGCCGCCGAAAATCACCTGGCGCAGGGAATGGGACTGGGCGCTGTTGCCCTGGGCCGCGATCAACTGGCGGAACGCGCTCGGCGTCTGGTTGAGGATGCTCACCCGGGCGTCGCACAGCAGCGCGTAGCACTCATCCGGCGAGCGGCTGACCAGTTGCGGCACGATCAGCAACTGGCCGCCGTGCATCAGCGCGCCCCAGATTTCCCACACGGAAAAGTCGAACGCAAAGGAATGGAACAGCGCCCACACATCGTGCGGGTTGAAACCGAACCACTGTTGGGTGGCGCTGAACAGGCGCGCGACCTGGCGATGTTCGATCATCACGCCCTTGGGCTGGCCGGTGGAGCCAGAGGTGTAGATCACATAGGCCAGGTTGGCCGGGCTCAGGTGCAGCCGTGGGTTGGTGATGGGCAACGGGCCCAGATGGTCGAGGTCGATCTGGGCCAGCGCGCCGACCCGCTGCGCCGTGTTGGCCTGCACCAGCACCGCCACCGGTTGGCTGTCGGCCAGGGTGTAGGCGATACGCTCCTGGGGATAGGCCGGGTCGATGGGCACATAGCCCGCGCCGGCCTTGAGGATGCCGAGCAGGCCGATGATCATCTGCGGGCCGCGCTCCACGCAGATCGCCACGCGCGCGTCAGGGCACACGCCGTGGGCCAGGAGCGCGTGGGCGACCTGGTTGGCGCGTTCGTTGAGTTGACGGTAGGTCAGGGCCTGTTGCTCGAAGTGCAACGCAATGGCATCGGGCTGGGCGGCGGCGTGGGTTTCGACTTGCTGGTGGATTAACTGGGTGTCGGCGTAATGCGTGGGGCAATGGTTCAAGGCGTGCAGCAAGTGGTGGCGTTCAGCGTCAGGCAGGATGTTCAGGCCGCAGAGCGGCATATCCGGTCGTTGTTCGAGGGCGTCGGCCAGGCTTTCCAAGGCCGTATGCAGATAGCCCGCAACCCGCTGCGCGCCAATAGAGGCATCGACCATCACGGTCAGGGCGAAGCCTTCCCCCAGGTCATCGACGTTCACCGTCAACGGGTAATTCGTGCGCTCTTCGGCGCCCAATACCTGGATACCGTCGGCGACTTCGATCACCGCCGCCATATCGGTGGCGGCGCTGTGACGGTAGTTGAGTATCGCGCTGAACAGCGGCGTAGGCGCGGCCACGCCACTGCAGCGCTGAGCCAGCGCCAGGGACGCATGTTCGTGATCGAGCAAGCCAGTGAGGCGCTCATGGGTGACCTTGACCGCGGCGCGCACGCCCTGCTCACCGACATCCACGCGCAGCGGCAAGGTGTTGATGAACATGCCCAAGGCCCGCTCACCGCCCTCGCCTGCGCCCATGCGCCCGAGCATCACGGTGCCAAATACCACCGCCTCCCGCCCGGAAACCACACCCAGCACCCGCGCCAAGGCCAGGTGCATCAGGCTCGCCACACTCACCCCCAGCGGGCGCGCCATGCTGCGCAGGCGGTGGCTCAAAGCGCTGTCGACGGGAATGCGTACTTCGTCGATACCCTGGCCATCGCCCTGCACATCCTGCAGGCCGAACGGCAGCGTCGGTTCATCGATATCCGCCAGCATGTCGCGGAAGAACGTCTCATGGGCCTGCTCGCTGACGCCATGGCGCACCTGGGCGATATAGCTGCGAAACGCTACCGGTGCAGCGGCCTGGGCTTGCTGCCCGGCCAGATACAGCTGGATTTCATGCCGCACCCCATCCAGGGCCGTGTGATCGAGAATGGTGTGGTGGAACAGCAGCATCGCCACCACCCGCTGGTTGGCCGGGTCATCAGCGAATACCAGGCGCAGCAGCGGCGCCTGGCCCAGGTCCATGCGATAGGCGCGGGCATCATAGCGAGCGAGCAATTGAGCGAGGCGGTCAACACCGTCCAGATGCGCCTCTTCGCAGGCCAGCACAGCCTTGCGCCACACCACTTGCAGCGGTTCGTCCAAGCGCTCCCAGACCATCGAAGTGCGCAAAATATCGTGACGGTCGATGACCCATTGCAGCGCCTCGGCAAAAGCGTCAAGGCGTGCGCGGCTGTCGAACACGAACTGCGCGTGCAGCACGTAGGGGTCGCCCTTTTGCGCCGAAAGATGGTGATAGAGCATGCCTTCCTGGAGGGGTGCCAGGGGGTAGATATCCTGCACATTCGCCGCACCGCCGGGGACCGCCGCGACGATGCGGTCGATGGCCGGCTGGTCGAGGTTGACCAGGGCCAGCATGTCCGGGGTGATGCGGTAGGCCGGGCTCAGCCAGTCACCGCCATGTTCGGCGACCAACTGCAGGAGTTGGGGTTTGTGTGCGATCAATTGATCCCAGAGCGCGTCGTCCAACGCTTGGTCATCGCCAAGCACGATCAGATCGTCTTCTTCCGTTTGCAGACGGATCGCGTGGGTGGAGATCGCTGCCAGTAAGTCGCTGAACTGCATGGGGAACCTGCCTGATAATTCACGGTTGACGAGAATGTCCGTATTCAGTTTTGCCGCTTGGATCGGCAGTACCGCGCGCCTGTAAAAAATTGCGGGCGCAGCCGTAGGCCTGGAGGGGCTTCCGGCAGGCTTGAAAATTAAGGGATCTGTGGGCTGGGGGGTGACATGGGAAGCGGGGACAAGGAGCGGTACTGCTCGCGCGAGGGACTGTATCGGGTGCTGCGGGCCGATCAGATTTGTACGACGAAAAGCCCGGAAACGTCTGACTTTACCCTCAGGTAATCCCTCTCCAAAGTTTGGTTTGCCGCTGACTTTCTCACCTCGGAAAGTACGGCCAAACACTCGAATGGATAAAGGGCAAAACAATGAGCGTGGGTTATTTCATTGGCAAAGGTGACAAGACCACCTGCGGCGGCGAAGTGCTGGACGGTGATGACAGAGTCAACATGTATGGCCTGCTCCATGCCCGTGCAGGGGATCGGGTCAGTTGCGGGAAAGATGGGCAAATCTATCGGATCGTCGGAGGTATTCATTTCATTCACAGTCATGGCCGGCTCACTGCCGGTACGCTGGATAGCCACAGTGACTGCCCCTGTAAAGCTCGGCTGATCCCTTCGGTTCACAAGGCTACGTATAGGAGCCGAAACGCAGCCCTGCCAACCACCACCGCGGAAACGGCGAACAGCACCCCAGTGGCGCGTTCTCAGCCTACCTACACCCCTTCAAGCAATGGGGCTGCGAATGTCTTTAACGGTGTGATGGGCCAGGAGCCAGGTTTTTACATCGTGCCCAAAAGCATGAGTCGCGAAGCGCTGGAAGCCATACTTTTTCCAGCGCTCGACACGGCTGTAATGCGCAAGTTTCAAGCACTGAATCCCAATACGAGCCACGTCAAAGCCGGCTCGATGATCGTGCTCAGCGATCCGAACAACACCTCCTGCACCTATCAGGAAGCGCAACTGATGCAGGCTGCACAACACGTCAGCGCATCTCTGGAGGAGCTGACGCCGGACGAGGCTGACTTTCTCTATCGCCACGGTGCCGAGATCGCTGGATTTATCGGCCATACCTCAACCTGGCTCGGCGTCAGCGCTGTGGTGATGGAAACGCACATGAACAACCTGCGCGACACCCTCCAAGCTATCGAACGTGTACATCAAGACAATTATCGCCAACACGGCCACCTCAAGTCGTCGCAGTTCTTCATCGAACGCCAGCGTCTCATGAACCAGCTGGACGCCCATCTGCTCAACTCAACCCGCTTACGTGGCCAAACCACCCTGGGCGACCATCCCAAGTTAAAAACAGCCCTGGGCATTTCCAGTCGCAGTCTGGTGCATCACTGGGACAAAGCGGGTGGGCCTGGGCAGATTCCGGGTTATTCGGCGCATGTGGAAGCCACCAGCCGTGCGGCCAGATACATGAAGGCAGGTGGGTATATCGGAATTGCCCTTGGCGGCGTATCCGCCTCATTGGCAATACAGCAGGTTTGCAATAACGATTCCGGAGCGGCTTGCGAAAAGATCAAGTTTACCGAGGCTGGAAAGTTCGCTGGCTCGGTTGGCGGCGGTGCTGCTGGCGGGTGGGTCGGTGGTGTTGCTGGTAGTACGATCTGCCTGGGGCTGGGTGTTACGACAGGTATAGGGGGCGTTATCTGTGTAGCGGCTCTGGTTGGCACAGGCGCTTGGGCGGGTACGACGATCGGTGGCAAAGGTGGCGAAATGGGCGGAGAAATTTTGTATGAGAAATCTTTGCCATGACGACGGAAGAGTTTTGGAAGTCCTGGCTGGCTTTCTGGATGGTTGCCGGGGGACCGCTTCTGCTTGGCTTTGCCGGCCTCGCATTCAGTATGTACCTCACCCACCGTCACCTGGACGCCATTAAGGAAGCTTTGAAAAACAGCCGTTATATCTACCTTTGGGGAGACAGCCTTGGGAAGCGCGGTTTGATTTGGTCTCTTTTGGAAATGTCACAAATAGCCGGAATGATCCTGATGCCAAAGTTGCATATCCGGCATGGCAAATTGGACCCCGTGGACTATGAAAACTTCCCACCCTATCTAAAGCGTCTTCTCACAATCGTTACGACGATGATCTCTACCGCCCTGATTTGGATGGCTGTTGTAGCCATTGCATTGGAGTTCAGGTAACCCAAACGGGCCTCACCCGAGGCCCCACATCAACACAGCCGAGTGCAATCTCCTGTAATTCACGGTTGACGAGACTGTCCGTATTCAGTTTTACCGCTTGGATCGGCAGTAGCGCGCGCCTGTAAAAAACTGCGGGCGCAGCCGTAGGCCTGGAGGGGCTTCCGGCAGGCTTGAAAATTAAGGGATCTGTGGGCTGGGGGGTGACATGGGAAGCGGGGACAAGGAGCGGTACTGCTCGCGCGGGGGACTGTATCGGGTGCTGCGGGACGATCAGATTTGTACGACGAAAAGCCCGGAAACGTCTGACTTTACCCTCAGGAAATCCCTCTCCAAAATTTGGTTTGCCGCTGACTTTCTCTTACTCGGCCACCTCGGAAAGTGCGGCCAAAACCTCTAATGGATAAAGGGCAAAACAATGAGCGTGGGTTATCTCATTGGCAAAGGTGACAAGACCACCTGCGGCGACGAAGTGCTGGACGGTGATGACAGAGTCAACATGTATGGCCTGCTCCATGCCCGTGCAGGGGATCGAGTCAGTTGCGGGAAAGATGGGCAAATCTATCGGATCGTCGGAGGTATTCATTTCATTCACAGTCATGGCCGGCGTACTGCCGGTACGCTGGATGTGGGAGACAAGATTTATGAGATTTCTCAACCATGACCAGTATCGACAATTGGTCTCCCTGGGTTGCGATTATTGTCGCGGGCGGCTGGCTTGTCCTTGGCTATGCGGGTCTCGGACTTAGCCTGTATCTTACCCATCGTCATCTGAACGCCATAAAGGAAGCGTTGAAGAACAGTCGTTATATCTATCTTTGGGGAGACAGCCTTGGGAAGCGCGGTTTGATTTGGTCTCTTTTGGAAATGTCACAAATAGCCGGAATGATCCTGATGCCAAAGTTGCATATCCGGCATGGCAAATTGGATCCGGTGGACTATGAGAACTTCCCTCCCTATCTAAAACGTCTTCTCACAATCGTTACGACGATGATCCTCACCGCTGCGATTTGGTTGGCGGCTATATCCATTCTGCTGGAGTTCAGGTAACCCAAACGGGCCTCACCCGAGGCACCACATCAACACGGCCAAGTCCAACCTCCTGTAGGAGCGAGCTTGCTCGCGAAAAAATCACAGGCGCCGCGTTTAATCAGGATGCCGGCGTTATCGTTGACGTTTTTCGCGAGCGAGCTCGCTCCTACATGGGGCAAAAAAAACCGCCCTTGCGGGCGGTTCAAGAAAACTCGGCCGTGATCAGAAACCGAGGGAGAAACTCACCGTCACCGCGTGGTCCTTGTCGTTGCGCGAGAGTTGGCCGGAATAGCCCAGGCCCAGTCTGCCGTTCTGGCTGATCTGGTAATCCAGGCCTGCTTCCACCACCGCGCTGTCCTTGGCAATCGGCACGCCCTGGGTGCTGAACGAGCCACCGCCATTGATAAAGCTCAGGTCGGCGTCGGGCTTGGTGTCACCGAAGGCATGGCGCCAGCCGATGCTGCCCCGTGGGGTGATTTTCGAGCCGTTGCCCAGGGTGATGGTCTGGCCAATGCGCACGCCCAAGGTCGAGTAGGTGATGTCCTGGTCGGCATCGCCACGCAGGGCTGCCGAGCCGCCTTTTTCCTTGATCGTGTCGCTGTCGTAGTTGACGTAGGCCAGGCCGGCGAACGGTTCCAGGGCCACGCTAGGGGTTTGGATGGTGTAGCCGACTTCACCGAACACCTGCGCACTGCGTGCCTTGTAGTCGGCTTTGAGGCGTTGGCCCTCGCCGCCGACGGCCACGTTGCGTTTGCTTTCGACGTCATGCCAGCTGTACGCCACGCCCATGCGTGCGGCGAAGGCTTCCTGCTGGTAGGCGGTGTAGGCCATCAGGTGGTAGCTGTCCACATCGGCGCTGGAATTGCGGCGCTTGGCGTCCAGGTCGCTGCGGGTGTAGCCGGCGGCCACGCCCACGCGCCAGGCGTCGTCCACTTGCTTGTCGGTACCGAGCAGGAAGCCACTGAGGTTGCGGTCCAGCTTGGCGGTGTTGCTGTCACCGCCCATGTGGCCCCAGGTGCCGAGCACGCGCATCCAACCGACCATCTCGCCGTGGCAACCGGCGCTGCTCAGGTGGTTTTCGCTGGGTGCCAGGGCATTGCGCGGGTCGTCCTCGCGGTAGCAACCGGGTTGGCGCATACGCTCGTTGACCGCATCACGCACGTAACGGGAGTCTTCAAGCATGGCGCTGGCGGTGCTGGCGTGGATTTCGCCGGACAAGCTGTCGAAGGCCGCACGTGCCGCCGCTGCATCACCGTTAAGCAGTGCATTTTGCACCGCTGCGCCACCGACTGCGGTACCTGTGCCCAACGCCGCCGCCACGCCGCGTTGGTTACCGGTGGCCGCCACGCTGGCGTAGCTGACGTCGTTGCGGCTGACCGCCAGGGCCACTTGGGTTGGGCTGTAGTTCAACGCGGTAGTGAGGAATGCCAGGTTCTCCAGGTTGGTGGTGGCGAAGGTGCCGTTGACCGCGCCCGCCGTCAGCAGGGTGTAGGTGGTGGCGCCGGCATAGGGTGCCAGGTTGATCACATTCAAGGTGCCGCCCAGGTTGGCGGTGCCGCCCACGGCCAGGGAGCCGGTGGTGGATGGGGTGATCACCAGGTTCAGCGCACCGGTGCTGGCGTTGGTGAAGTTGCCGGCCACGGTCAGCTTGCCACCGTCGGGCGTCACCGAGCCGTTGTTGACCAGCGAACCGACACTGCCGTTGCCGGTCAGCCCCGCACCGTTGGCCACAGTGACTTGGCCGCCAAGCACCGCGCCTGGGTTGGCCGCGTTACCCACTTGCAACACGCCCTCTTCCACTGCCACGGTGCCGCTGAACGGCTGGTTGCCGGTCAGCAACAGCGCGCCCGCGCCTTGCTTAATCAGCGCACCCGTGCCGCTCAAGGTACCGCTGAACTGGCCATTGGTGCGTTGGGCGAACAACAACCGCGCGTTGTTGAGGATCCTGCCACGCAGGCTGGTGGTGGTGCCCGCCAGCGTACCGCCACTGACGGTGGTGCCGCCGGTGTAGGTATTGGCGCCAGTCAGCAGCAAGGTGCCCGCATCCAGCTTGTTGATGCCCCCGGTTCCCACCAGCGGTGCATCAATCTGGGCAGTCACGCCGGAATTAACCCGCACTGGCGCCAGGCTGCCATCCGCCGCATTGGTCGGGCTCAAGCTGCCGCCTGCGCCGGCGGTCAGCGTGTAGCCGGCGTCCAGCACTTGCAGGCCGGTGAAGCCTTGGTTGCCGACTACGGTCACGGTGCCGCCCTGCCCGCCAAATACCGCGAACTGATTGGTGGACGCCTGCCCTTGGGTGCCGGTGGGGTCGGTCCAGTTGGTGCCTGGGCCCCAGGTGCCGCTGCCGCCGCTGATGCTGCCATCGGGGTTGGTGGTGCCGCCATTCCAGAACTGGATCTGCCCTGGCGCGGTTTGCACCACCAGGTTGAGCTGGTTAGCCAGCGCCGTTTGCAGGCTCAGGTTGCCCAGCGCCACCGGCAAGGTGCCAAAGGTAAGGCCGTTATCGGTCAAGCTGCCGCCGTAGCGAAACAGCTGGTACACGCCGACGCCGAAGCCGCCCGTATCGCTGACGTTAAGCGTGCCATCCAGGGTCAGGTTGCCCGCCACGTTCACCGCTGTACTGGAGGCACCCGGCGCACCGAGGGCGAAGTCCAGGGTGGTGCCCGACGACAACGCCAGCGAACCCACCGACAGCGGCGTCGCGGCACCGGCCTGGAGCACCGAGCCGTCGGCCATGTTCACCGCACCGCCCAGGGTACCGCTGCCGCCGAGGGTCGCGCCGCTGGCGACTTGCACTGCGGCGCTGTTCAAGGTGCCGTTGACCAGCAGGCTGCCGGTGTTGACGTTGGTGTTGCCGGTGAAGGTGTTAGTGCCGCTGAGCAGCAACGCGCCGGTGCCGGTTTTGTTCAGCACGCCGGTACCGGTGAGGTTGCCGGTGTAGGTGCCGTCGATGGCTTGCTCAAAGGTCAACGCCGCGTTGTTGGCGATAGCGCCTTGCAGGCTGGTGGTGTTGCCGGTGGTGCTGCCGCCGTTGAGCGTGGTACCACCGCTGTAGGTGTTGGCAGCGGTCAGCAACAACGCGCCGCTGCCGTTTTTCACCAGGCTGCCGCTGCCGCTGACCACGCCGTTGAGGGCCAGGTCGTGGCTGCCGGCCAGGGTCAGCGGGCCGCCCAGGTTGAGGGCATTGGCCAGTTGCAGGTCGGTGCTGCCATCCAGTTGCGCTGCGCCGCCGACCGTCAAGGCACCACTGCCCAGGGCAGCATTATTGCCGAGGATCAATTGACCGGCGTTCAGGCCTGTGCCGCCGCTGTAGCTGTTGACGCCATTGAGCGTCAGCGCTGCCGCACCGTTTTTCACCAGGCTGCCGCTGCCGCTGATAACCCCGTCGAGGGTCAGCGCGTTGCTGCCTGCCACCGCCAAGGCACCGTTGAGCACAGCGGCATTGGCCAGGCTGACGGCCGCGTTGCTGTCCAGGGTGGTGCCGCCGGCCGCCGTCAGAGCGCCTGTGCCCAGGGCACTGTTGTTGCCCACCACCAGGGTGCCGCCATTGAGCGCGGTACCGCCGGTGTAGCCATTGCTGCCGTTGAGTACCAGGGTGCCGCTGTCGAGCTTGGCCAGGGTGCCAGCGCCGTTGAGGGTCACGCCCAGGGTCGCGGTGGCGTTGGAATCGACGCGTACCGCGGTGTTGCCGGTGCCGCCATTGACCAGGTTGAGCACGCCCGCCGTGCCGGCGCCCAGGGTGTAGCCATCGGTGACGAACTGCATGCCGGTGATGTTTTGCGTGCCGTCCACCGTCACGTTGCCTGCCGCGCCTTGGAACACCGCGAAGCTGTTGGCCCAGCCCTGATTGAGGGTGCCGTCGACATTGGTCCAGTTAGTATTGCCGGCGTTCCAAGTGCCGTTGCCGCCGTCAATCGCGCCGTTGCCGATCAGGCTGCTGCCATCCCAGAACTGCACGGTGGTGTTGGGCGCAGTCACCAGCAGGTTGACCTTGTTGGTGATCGCGGTCTGCACTTGCAGGTCGCCCGGCACCACGCTGCCTGGCAGTGTGCCGAGCGCCAGGCCGTTATCGGTCAAGGCCCCGGTGTAGTTGATGAGGTTGTAGACGCCGCTGCCAAAGCCGCCAATATCGGTGACATTGAGGTTACCGTCCAGGGTCAGGTCGCCACCGACATTCAGCAGGCCTGTGCCGCCACCCAGCACCGGGGTGCCGAGACCGACATCCAGGTTCGAGTTGCCGCCCAGCACCAACGAGCCCACCGACAGCGTGCTGCCGGAGGCCAGGCCGATGTGCCCACCGTCGGCCACAGTCACCGCACCGCCCAATGAGCCGCTGCCGGCCAGGGTTGCGCCGCTGTTCACCGCCACCGTGCCGCTGGCCAGGGAACCTGTGACATTCAAGGTACCGCCGTTGACGTTGGCCGCGCCGCTGATGCCATTGGTGCCGCTCAGGTTGAGCACCCCGCTGCCGTTTTTATCCAGGTTGCCGGCACCGTTGAGCGCACCGCCAAAACTGTTATCCAGATTGCTGCCACCCACCGCCAGCGTAGCGCCGCCAGCCACCTGCACCGTGCCGGTGCCGGCCAGGCTGTTGAGGTTGGCATTGCCACCCAGGTTGAGACTGGCGCCGCTGCCGACAGTGACGCCGGAGGTGGTGCCCAGCGCACCATTACCCGCCGTGGTCACGCTGCCGGCCGCCACGGTCAGTGGGCCGCTGAAGCTGTTGTTGCCGGTCAGCAGCAGGTCCGCCGCGCCATTCTTGATCAGCGCTGCATTGCCAGCGAGTACACCGGCCAGGGTCAAGTTGTTGTTGCCAGCAACAGTGAGGTCGCCATTGAGGTTGACCGCATTGGCCAGCACCAGCGGCGTGCTATTGGCCAGGGTCGCCGCACCGCCGACGGTCAATGCGCCCGAGCCCAGGGCCGTGGTGCTGCCGAGGGTCAGCGTACCGGCATTGAGCGCCGTGCCGCCGCTGTAGGTGTTGGCGCCGTTGAGGGTCAGGTTGGCGCCACCGGCCTTGGTCAACGAACCACCGCCGTCCACTACACCGTTGAGGCTCAGATCGTTGCTGCCGCCGACGGTGAGCGCGGCATTCAGGCTGGTGTTATTGGCCAGGGCCAACGCCGTGTTGGTGTCCAGGGTGGCTGCACCATTGACCGCCAAGGCACCGCTGCCCAGGGCCGACGCATTGCCCAGGGTCAGGGAGCCGGCATTCAATTGCGTGCCACCCAGGTAGGCATTGGCGCCGTTGAGCGTGAGGTTGCCCGCGCCGGTTTTGGTCAGCCCACCGCTACCGCTGACCAGGCCGTTCAGGCTCAGGTCGGCGGTGCCCAGAATGCCCAGGTTGCCGGCCAGATTGACCGTATTGGCCAGGGCGACCGCCGTGCTGCTGTCGAGGGTGGTGCCGGCGGCCGCGTTCAGGGCGCCACTGCCCAGGGCAGTGTTGGAAGCCAGGATCAGGCCGCCTGCGTTGAGTGCGGTTGGGCCGGCATAGGTGTTGTTGCCACTGAGGGTCAGGTTGGCGATGCCATTCTTGATCAGGCTGCCCGTGCCCGCCACGGTGCCGGCCAGGGTCAGGGCATTGCTGCCGCCGAGGGTCAGGCTACCGTTGACGTTGAGTGCATTGGCCAGGCTGACCGCGGCGTTGCTGTCCAGGGTGGTGCCGTTGGCGGTGGTCAGTACGCCGCTGCCCAGGGCACTGTTATTGCCGACCACCAGGGTGCCGCCATTAAGGGCGGTGCCGCCGGTGTAGCTGTTGGCACCGTTAAGCACCAGGGTACCGGTGTCGAGCTTGGCCAGGGTGCCGCCGCCGTTAAGCGCGACGCCCAGGGTGGCGGTGACGCCGGGATCGACACGTACGGCGGTGTTGCCACCCACACCATTGAACAGGGTCAAGGCGCCCGCTGCGCCGCCCGCCAGGGTGTAGCCATCCGTGACGAACTGCAAACCGGTGACGGCTTGCGCGCCGTCAACCGTGACAGTGCCCGCCGTGCCTTGGAACACGGCAAAGCTGTTCGGGGTCCAGGCGGTGTTGAATGCGCCGTTGACGCCGGTCCATTGGCTGCCGCCTGCACTCCAGGTGCCGTTGCCGCCGTCGATGGTGCCATTGCCCGTGGTTTGGCTGCCGTCCCAGAACTGCACGTTGGTGCTGCCGTTGACCAGCAGGTTAACCTGGTTGCCAATGGCGGTTTGCAGGTCCAGGTCGCTGGCCGGGATGTTCACCGGCAGGCTGCCCAGCAGCAGGCCGTTGTTAGTCAGGCCGCCGGTGTAGTCGATCAGGCGGTAGATGCCCGCACCGAAGCCGCCGATATCCGTGACGTTGAGGGTGCCGTCCAGGGTCAGGTTGCCGTTGACCTGAACCAGCGCCATGCCGCCAGTGGCGGGCGCGCCGAGGCCCGCATCCAGGTTGGAGTTGGCATTGAGCAGCAGCGAACCGGTGGTGAGGGTCGCGCCGGAATTGACGGCCAGGTGGCCGCCGTCGGCGATGGTCACGTTGCCCAACAAAGTACCGGTACCACCGAGGGTGGCACCACTGCCCACCGCCACGTTGGCGCTGGCCAGGGAACCATTGACGAGCAAGCTGCCGGCGTTGACTTGGGCGTCCCCGGTCACCACGCTGAGGCCGCCGAGGGTCAAGGCGCCTGTGCCGTCTTTGGCCAGGTTGCCGAGGCCTGCCACGACCCCGTCGAAAGTGCTGTCCAGATTATTGTTGCCGACGCTCAAGGTGCTGCCAGCCCCTACGGTGGCAAGCCCGGTACCCGTGAGTGCGCCCAGGCTGGCGCTGCCGCCCAGGTTCAAGGAGGTACCGCTCGCCAGGTTGACCCCGGCGCCGACACCCAGTGCACCATTGCCCAGCGTGGTGAGGCTGCCCGATTGCACATCGAACAGGCCGTTGAAGGTGTTAGTACCGGTGAGGCTCACATCCGCCGTGCCGGTTTTGACCAGGCTACCGCTGCCGGCCAGCACGCCGGCCAGGGTCAGGTTATTGTTGAGACCGCCCACGGTCAGCCCAGCGTTGAGGTTGACCGCATTGGCCAATACCAGCGGTGTGCTGTTGGCCAGAGTGGCCGCGCCGTTTACGTTCAAGGCGCCGGTACCCAGGGCCGCTGCCGTGCCCAGGGTCAGCGTACCGGCGTTGAGCGTGGTGCCGCCTTGGAAGGTGTTGACGCCATTGAGGGTCAGGTTGGCCGCGCCGTCTTTGCTCAGGCCAGCCGTGCCGGTGACCAGGCCATTGAGGGTCAGGTCGTTACTGCCGGTGACGGCGAGGTTGGCGTTAAGCACGACGCCATTGCCCACACTCAGCGGTGCCGCGTTATCCAGGGTCGCCGCGCCGCCAACGGTGAGGTTGCCCAGACCAAGGGCGGTCGCGCTGCCCAAGGTCAGCGTACCGGCGTTCAGGGTGGTGCCACCCAGGTAGGCGTTGGCGCCGCTGAGGATCAGATTGGCCGTGCCCTCCTTGGTCAGGCTGCCCGCACCGTTGATTGCGCCACCGAGGGTCAGGTCAGCGCTGCCGCCGATGCCCAGGTTGCCCGCCAGATTGATCGCGTTGGTGGTGGTGACCGCCGTGCTGGCGTCCAAGGTGGTACCGCCTGCCGCGTTCAATACGCCCGCGCCCAGCGCCGTATTGCTGGCCAGGATCAGCCCGCCTGCGTTCAAGGCCACAGGGCCCAGGAAGGTGTTGGTGCCGCCGAGTGTCAGGTCTGCCGTGCCGTTCTTGACCAGGCCACCGATGCCGCTGATGGCGCCATTGAGCGCCAATGCGTTGCTGCCACCGACCGTCAGGGTGCCGCTGAGTACCGCATCATTGCCCAGGGTCACCGGGGCATTGCTATCCAGTGTGGTGCCCGCCGCAGCGGTCAGCGTGCCAGTGCCCAGCGCGGTGTTGCTGCCGACCACCAACGTACCGCCATTGAGCAAGGTGCCGCCGGTGTAGCTGTTGGCGCCATTGAGCACCAGCGTGCCGGTATCGAGTTTGTTCAGAACGCCCGCGCCGGTGATATCGACGCCGAGGGTGGCAGTCGCCAGTGGGTCGACGCGCACGGCGAAGTTGCCGCTGCCAGTGCTCAACTGCCCACCGGTGCCATTGACCAGGCTGTAGCCATCGGTGGCGAATTGCAGACCGGTGATGGTTTGTACGCCATCCACGCTCACAGTACCCGCCGCGCCTTGGAACACCGCAAAGCCGCCGCCCCAGGTCTGGTTGGACAGGCCGTCGGCCGAGGTCCAGTTGGTGCCCCCCGCTGTCCAGGTGCCGTTGCCACCGTCCACAGTGCCGTTGGCAATGGCGTTGCTGCCGTCCCAGAACCGAATGTTCGGGGCCGATACCACCAGGTTGACCTGGCTGCCCACTGAGGTTTGTACCAGCAGATCACCTAGGCCGAAGCCCAGCGGCACCGTGTTGACGTTCAACGCACCGGTCAAGCCGCCGGTGTAGTTGATCAAGCGATACACACCAGCGCCGAAGCCACCGGCATCGCTCACATTGAGGTCGCCGGCCAGGTTCACGTTGCCACCGACATTCATCAGCGAGGTCAGCGACGGTGCGCCAAGCGCCACATCCAGACTGGCGCCGGCACTCATGTTCAGGCCGCCAGCCGACAAGGTCGTGCCACTGCCCAGCGCCAGGTGCCCGCCGCTATTGATATTCGCCGTACCCAATAGCGAGCCACTGCCGGTGAGGGTGCCGCCGCTATTCACGTTGACCAACGCGCTGCCCAGAGAACCATCGACATCCAGGGTACCCGCGTTGATCGCCGTGTTACCGGTGATGCCATTGATTCCGTTGAGCGTGAGGGTGCCGGTGCCGACCTTGATCAAGCCGCCAGCGCCGCTGAGATCACCGTCAAAGGTACTGCTGGTGCTGACGCCACCCACAGTGAGGTTCAAACCGCCGCCGACTGCCACGCCACCCGCACCGCTGAGGCCGGCCAGGCTGGAATCGACGCCCAGGTTCAGCGCAGCGCCAGCGCTGACATCAACGCCGGAGGTGCTGCCCAATGCACCGGTGCTGCCGGTGGTGACGCTGCCGGAGACAATATTCAATGGCCCGGTAAAAGTGTTGCTGCCGCTCAAGGTCAGGTCAGCCAAGCCATTTTTGATCAGCGCACTGGCGCCGCTGATCACGCCGCTGAGGTTCAGGTCATTGTTACCCGCGAGCGTCAGGTCACCATTCAGGGCAATCCCGTTGCCCAGGGTGAGGGCCGCACTGTTATCCAGGGTTGCCGCACCGCCGACCGTCAAGGGGCCTGCGCCCAATGCGCCTCCCGTGCCCAAGGTCAGCGTACCGGCGTTGAGGTTGGTGCCACCGGTGAAAGTGTTGGTGCCGTTAAGGGTCAGGTTGGCCAGGCCATCCTTGATCAGCGCACCCGCGCCGCTGACCACACCGCCCAGGGTCAGCCCATTGGTGCCGCCGACGGTCAGCCCGGCGTTGAGGGCAATGCCATTGCCCAGCGCCACCGCCGAGGTGCTGTCCAGGGTGGCGGCGCCGCCGACGGTCAAGTTGCCCAGGCCAAGCGCCGTGTTGCTGCCGACGGTCAGGCTGCCCGCATTCAGCGTGGTGCCGCCCAGGAAGTTATTGCTGCCGCTGAGTGTCAGGCCGGCCGTGCCGTTTTTGGTCAGGCTGCCTGCACCGTTGACCGTGCCGCCCAGGGTCAGGTTGGCGCTGCCACCGATTCCAAGGTTACCGGCCAGGTTGATCGCGTTGGCCAGCGTAGCACTGGTGCTGGCGTCCAGGGTCGTGCCTGCGGCTGCATTCAACGTACCCGCACCCAAGGCACCGGTAGCGCCAATCACCAGCTTGCCGCTGTTGAGTGCCGTGTTGCCCAGGTAAGTGTTCGCTTGATTGAGGATCAGGTCAGCCGGGCCGTTCTTGATCAACCCGCCAAGGCCCGCCACCACGCCGCCAAGGGTCAGCGCGTTGCTGCCGCCAAGGGTCAGGTTACCGCCCAGGTTAAGGTTATTGCCCAGGCTCACTGCTGCACTGGCATCCAACGTGGTACCCGCCGAGGCGTTCAACACACTGGCGCCGAGCGCAGTATTGGAGCCAACCACCAGCGAACCGGCGTTGAGGGCCGTGGCGCCGGTGTAAGTATTGTTGCCCGTAAGCGCCAGGCTCGATACGCCCTCCTTGATCAACCCGGAACCACCGCTGACAACCCCGCCAAGGGTCAGCGGGTTCACGCCATCTACGGTCAGATTGGCGTTCAAGGTAATCGCATTGCTGGTGGTCAGCGCAGCATTGCTCTGCAAAGTACCTGCACCCGCCACGGTCAAGGCACCGGTACCTAGCCCGGTGGCATTGCCCAGCGTGAGCGTGCCGGCGGTCAAGGTAGTACCACCCTGGAAGGTGTTGGCGCCGCTGAGGATCAACTCGCCGGTACCGGCTTTGTTCAGGCCAGCAGTGCCCGAGATCAGGCCACTCAAAGTCAGCCCGGTAGCAGCCCCCTGCACCGTCAGGCCACCGGTTCCGAGGGTCATCAGGTTAGCCAGCGTCAAGCCGTTGCCGGTGGCCTCGATAGCGCCGCCGTTAGACGTGAGCACACCGCTGCCAAATGTCGCGTTGTTATTGAATTGCGCCACACCGCCATTGAGCGTAGTGCTGCCGCTGACCAACGGCCCCTGCAACGTCCAGGTGCCACTGTTGATGGCCAGGTTGTTGAAGTTGACATAGTTGGCGCTGGAAGCCGTGCCGGTGCCTGTACTGCCACCACCGACACCCGTCGTGTTTTCAAGGATCAGCGAGTTGCTGCCGCCTGCGCCGCCGTCCACCTGGCCGGTGGGCGCAAACGTCAGGTTCACGCCGATCAGTCCGCCCAGGCTTACGCCGAGGCCGCCGCCATTGGTCACTTGCGAGCCCGTGACTGCCGTAAAGGTGTTGGTACTGGCGGTCCCCATCGACACGCCGCCAGAAATAGTGCCGGTGTTGCGGAACGTGTTCCCTGTAGTGGAACTCTCGAACGCCACGCGCCCGGTCAGGGTGCCATTATTCGTCATATTGACCTGCCCGCCACCCTGCACTGCCACCACCGGGGTATCGGAAGTGAACAGCGACAGGCCGAGCAACGAGGAAGAACCAATGACCCCGTTGTTGACGATCGTGGTGGTGCCGCCTGCGCCGTTGGTGGCGTTCAGGGCCATGCCGTCCAGCGAGGCCAGGTTCAGCCCCAGCAACGCGCCAGTACCGCGCATGATGCCGGTGGCGCTGTTGGTGATGTTCAACACGCTGGCTGTCGTGTTGCCGATCACCACCCCACCGCTCAACACTGAAACCAATCCCAAGAGTGCAGGGTCAATGGTGCCGGAGTTGTTCAACGTGGCGTTGTTGCCGGTCAGGGTCAGTGCTTTGCCGCCCAGCGTTGCGTTGAGCTGCGCCCCGGCGTTGACGTTGACCGTCAGGTTGTTGACCGCGCTGCTGAAGGTGTTGAGGAACAATGGCAATGACGGCACGCCCGTACAGGTCACCGTCGCGCCGGCCGTAGGGCTTGCCGGGCTACAGGCGGCAAACACATCCGGGCTCGCCAGCCCCATCACCAGCCCGGCCACTCCCAGGCGGATTGCGAGAGAAAGTGCAGAAATACGAGGTAAAGCGGCAGTCGCAAGTCTTCTATCCACGTCCTACTCCTTGTGGTCCAAGCCTTTCGTCCGTGACTGCGTGCACGCCTTGCTTCAACGATCCACACGCATCGACTTTGAAACACCTGACCGTGGTGACTACTGATCCAGTTTTTCGAAACGTTAGTAGACCTGCGCGAAAGCCATTGAATTAAATGGTATTAATACTTTCGTAAAACCGGCGTAAAAATGGGATGAGCGCCAACATCCATTGACTGTCGCGACAAAAATACAAGTTTCAAAATGTGAAAAAGCGCTCTAATAGCGCTCTATTTCCCCTGCTGTGGAATATTTTTGTGGCCAGAGATTGCTCCCGCTCGGGTGCGCAGCGCCCGCATTTTTTGGGGCCGCTTCGCAGCCCAGCGGGAGCAATCTCTGGCCACAATGGCCCCCTGAGTTGATCCACGTAAACGATGGAGTTCGTGATGCCCCATGAAGGCAACCTGTTACAAGCAGCCGTGGTGTTCCTGTTCGCCGCCGTGCTGACCGTGCCCCTGGCCAAGCGCCTGCAATTGGGCGCGGTGCTGGGCTATCTGTTCGCCGGTGTGATCATCGGCCCGTCGGTACTTGGCCTGATCGGCAACCCGCAAAGCGTGGCGCAGTTTTCTGAACTGGGCGTGGTGCTGTTGCTGTTCATCATCGGCCTGGAATTGTCACCCAAACGTTTATGGGTAATGCGCAAGGCGGTGTTCGGCGTCGGTCTGGCCCAGGTACTGCTCACCGGCGTGGTGATGGGTGCGGTCGCGCTGTGGCTGTTTGGCCAGTCGTGGAACAGCGCCATCGTGCTGGGCCTGGGTCTGGCGCTGTCCTCCACGGCGTTTGGCCTGCAAAGCCTGGCCGAACGCAAGGAGCTCAACCAACCCCACGGGCGTCTGGCCTTTGCCATCCTGTTGTTCCAGGACATCGCCGCCATCCCGCTGATCGCCATGGTGCCGTTGCTGGCCGGCAGCGATCATCCGACCACCGAGGCCCAAGGCCTGCAACATGTGCTGCAGATCCTGGGCAGCATCGCCGTGGTGATCATCGGCGGGCGCTACCTGTTGCGCCCGGTGTTTCGCATTGTCGCCAAGACCGGCCTGCGCGAAGTGTCCACCGCCACCGCGCTGCTGGTGGTGATCGGCACCGCCTGGCTGATGGAATTGGTGGGCGTGTCCATGGCCCTGGGGGCCTTCCTTGCCGGCCTGCTGCTGGCGGATTCGGAATACCGTCACGAACTGGAATCCCAGATCGAGCCGTTCAAGGGCCTGCTGCTGGGGCTGTTTTTTATCAGCGTGGGCATGGGCGCCAACCTCAGTCTGCTGCTCAGCACACCGCTGGTGGTGATCGGCCTGACCCTGCTGCTGATCGGCTTGAAGCTGCCGCTGCTGTATGCCGTCGGGCGAATGGTGGGCGACCTCAACCGCGAAAGCGCTTTACGCCTGGGCGTGGTGCTGGCGGCGGGGGGTGAGTTCGCCTTTGTGGTGTTCAAGATCGGCCGCGACCAGGGCCTGTTCGAACCGCAGCTGTACGACGTGCTGGTGCTCACCATCACGCTGTCCATGGCCGTGACCCCGCTGTTGTTGCTGGTGTGCCCGAAGCTGTTCAAGCCCAAGGCCAAGCCGGTGGAAGTGCCCGAGGAATACCGCGCCATCGAAAGCGATGCGCCCCGCGTAGTCATCGCCGGCATGGGCCGCATGGGCCAGATCGTGGCGCGTATCCTGCGCGCGCAGAACATCTCGTTCATCGCCCTCGACACCTCGGTGGAAACCATCGAGCTGACCCGCAGTTTCGGTGGTATGCCGGTGTTCTACGGCGACCCCCAGCGCCCGGAAATCCTCCACGCGGCCAAAGTCGATCAGGCGGAATTCTTCGTCATCGCCATGGACGACCCGGAGATCAACATCAAGACCGCCGAGCTGGTGCGCAACCTCTACCCGCACATGAAGATCATCGCTCGTGCACGTAACCGCCAGCACGTACACCGCCTGGTGGACCTGGACGCTTCACCGGTGCGCGAAACCTTCTACTCCAGCCTGGAAATGAGCCGCCGTACCCTGGTCGGCCTCGGTTTGAGCCAGGCCCAGGCCGATGCGCGCATCAACCGCTTCAAGACCCATGACCAGCAGGTACTCGCCGCCCAACACGCGGTGTACGACGACGCGGCCAAGGTCATGCAAACCGCCCAGGAAGCCCGTGCGGAACTGGCGCGCTTGTTTGAAATGGATAGGCTTGAGGAAGAATCTTCCGACAAAGTGTGACGGGGCCGATGAACGAGATTGCGAATTTTCTGACAGAATACGCCGCAATTTCGTTCATCCCCGGAGTGCTTCATGGCCACGTTCACCAAGACCGCAATGCTGCTGGCCCTCGCGCTCACCGCCGGCAGCGTGTTCGCTGCCGCCAAGCCCGCCACACAGACCATCTCCACCTTGGGTGGCAAGTTCACCTTCAAACTGCCCAAGGCCTACAGCGCCGACACCCTGCCCTCCGGCACGGCGCAAGACGGCACCGCCGACACCCAAGGGACCCTGTACGCCAACTCGACGACGAAAAGTGTAGTGATCGTCGCCGAAACCGTGCGCAACGATGGGGCAACTATCCAGGATAACGACCCGCAGTTCCTAGACGGCGCCGTGGCCGATTTCGTCAAGGACCAGAGCGCTGCGCTGCCTGACTTCAAGAAACTGGGCGAGAAGAAACTCACCTACAAGGGCCTGGGCCTGCGCCAAGTGGACAGCAGCGCCACCCAAGGTGGTGGCAAGACCTTGAACTCCACATTCCTGGGTGGTTCGGGCAACCACTTGCTGGTGATCCAGGCCATTTCCCGGGCGGATGATGTGAAGGGGCATGCGCAGTTGGTGAAGCAGATTACGGGCGGCAAGTAACCCCCCTCTCCCAGCCAACACAAAACCCATGTGGGAGCGGGCTTGCCCTAATGCCAGTCAGTTAAGGCTTTTTTGTAGGAGCGAGCGTGCTCGCGAAAAACTTACAGGCGCCGCGTTCATTCAGCGAGCACGCGTTATCGTTGACGTTTTTCGCGAGCAAGCTCGCTCCTACACAAGGCGATGACGCTTAACTGACTGGCATTGGGGCTTGCCCGCGATGGCGGTGTGTCAGTCACTCACTCTTTTACTGAGCCACCGCTATCGCAGGCAAGCCAGCTCCCACATTTTTAACCGCATTTTCACTTCAGGCTTTTCTCAAGCCAGGCTTTTAAGTCCTGGATTTCCGCTTCGCTGATGGTGTGATTCATCCCCAGGTATTGATGAAACTCCGGCTTGAGCCCCAACCCCACCAGCACCTTATTTGCCTGCGTGGCCGAGCTGAAGGGCAGCGCCTGGTCCAAGGTGCCATGGCCGATAAAGATCGCCAGCTTGCCCATGGACGCATCCGGCTTCAGCGCAGACCTGAGCACCGGTAGCACGCTGCCACTAAGCGCAGCGATACCGCGTACCAACTCGGGTTCACGCAAGGCCACCTCGTAAGACATGATCGCGCCCTGGCTGAACCCCACCAGAAACACCCGATCACTTTGGGTGTGGTACTTGGCGGTGGCCTTGACCACAAAGTCCTTGATCAGTCGGGCGCTGCTGAACAGTTCGTCGGTCTCGCCGTTGTACTCAGGCTCATCGGTCTTGGTAAACCAACGATAACCCTGCGGCTCCACCGGCAGCGGCGCACGCACCGACAGGTAGGTCCAGGTGGACGGCAACGCGTCCTTGATGCCAAACAAATCTTCCTCGTTGCTGCCAAAACCATGCAGGAAGATCACCAACGGCTGGTTGCGTGCGTCGCCCTGGGTCTGCTCCAGGTAGGACAACGGCAAGTCGGTGTGCAAGCCGGTGTCGGCATGAGCGGCGCCGGCCACCAGGGCCAAGGCGAGGGCAAGCTGTTTGAGCATCGGGTTTACCTCAGGGTTTGCGCAGCAAATAGGTGTCCATGATCCAGCCGTTTTCCAGGCGCGCCGCCTTGCGTACCCGTTCGATCTCTTCTGCCACGTGCGCCACTTTACCGCTGATCAGGATCTCGTCCGGCGTGCCCAGGTAGGCACCCCAGTAAATATCCAGGTCCTGATCCGCCACGCTACGGTAGGAGTCTTCGGCGTCGAGCATCACCACCAGGGTATCGGCATCACTCGCCTGCCCGGCCGCCAGCCGGCGCCCAGTGGTGATTTCGATCGACTTGCCGATACGGTTGAGCGGCACCTTATGCTGCGCCGCCAGGGCCTGCACACTGGTGATACCGGGGATCACTTCAAACTCGAAGACACAGCGGCCACTGGCAAGAATCGCCTGCAAGATACGAATGGTGCTGTCGTACAGCGCCGGGTCGCCCCAGGCCAGGAACGCCCCCACTTCGCCGTCGGCCATTTCTTCGTTGATCATGCGCTCGAAGGTCTGCTGCTTATCGCGGTTGAGGTCTTGCACGGCGGTGGTGTAGTCGATTTCACCGCGCACACGCTCCGGGCAGTCGGCCTCGACAAAACGGTAGCCGGGCTTGGTGATGTAGGTCTCGCAGATTTCCCGACGCAGGTCGATCAGCTTGTCCTTGCTCTGGCCCTTGTCCATCAGGAAGAACACGTCGGTACGGTTCAGCGCCTTCACGGCCTGCATCGTGATGTAGTCAGGGTTGCCGGCGCCAATGCCGATGATCAGGATGCGTTTCATGGGGTGCTCTCAGTGCGGGGCGTGGATTTTGCCATGTTCCGGGAATCAGGCGGAAGTTTCCAGGCGCAGGCGCCACACGCCGTTGAAGCGCAGCTCGGTGGCGGACAATGGCTCGACGTCGATCCGGTAGAACATCGCGCTCGGCAACTGCATGACGGACAGCATCGCCGCCCGGATGACGAACGGGTGAGTCACGGCGACGACATGGCCGGGCTGGGTTTCGAGGGATCTGAGCCATTGGCCGACCCGCATGCACAACTGATCCACCGACTCGCCGCCGTGGGCTGCGCTGGTGCTGTCGGTGGCCCAGGTGTTCAAGGTTTCGCTGTCGAGTTGGCCGATGCGCTGGCCTTTCCATGCGCCGACATCAAGGTCGCGTAAAGCGGGGTCGACCTGGGCGTTATCGCCGAACAAGCCAGCGCTCTGGCGGGCTCTGGCTTCGGGGCCGCACAGCAGGCGTGCCTGTTGTTTGTAGCGTCCGGCCAGGGACAGGGCCGCGTCCTGCCAGTCCATCGTGACGGACTCGTCATCAGAGAAACGCCCCTGCTTTTGCAGGGGCGTGATGGCGTGGCAGATCAGGGTCAAGCGGGTGGCCGGCATGGCAATTCTCTGTAGGAGCGAGCTTGCTCGCGAAAAACGTCAACGATAACGCGTGCTGCCTGAATAAACGCGGCGCCTATAAGTTTTTCGCGAGCAAGCTCGCTCCTACAGGGAGTTAGGGCAAGTTCCGTTCCACAGGGTGTTCGTGAATCAGGCCAACGCAGTATTGGCAGGCACGGCTGTCGAGTGAGCGCTGGCGACAAAATCCTCCTTGCGCAACACCACCAACGCCAGCAACGACACCACCCCGGTCGCCACGTAGA
This sequence comes from Pseudomonas sp. AM4(2022), assembly GCF_036346515.1. Taxonomy (NCBI): domain Bacteria; kingdom Pseudomonadati; phylum Pseudomonadota; class Gammaproteobacteria; order Pseudomonadales; family Pseudomonadaceae; genus Pseudomonas; species Pseudomonas sp. AM4(2022). The sequence continues at coordinate 44,952 of NZ_JAOTNW010000020.1, read as the reverse complement.
AATACCACGGCGAGGTAATGTCTCCTGTCACCTTGATCAGCCAGGTGGAAATCAACGGTGCGCTGCCGCCAAATACCGCCACCGGCACGTTATAGGCCACCGCAATCCCGGTGGAACGAATCCGCGTCGGCAGCAGTTCACTCATCAGCGCATAGGTCGACGACGCGTACAGCCCGAACAAAATCGCCACCGCCATCAACGGCGCGAAGAAGGTCGCCGGGGTGGCGGTGGGGGCGGATTTGAACAGCCAGAACATCGCCAGGGTCGCCAACGTGCCGATCACCATCAGGAACGGCTTGCGCCCGTACTTATCGGTAAAGGCCCCGCCAAATGGCATCACAAAAGCCGCCGAGAAGCTGGCGACGAACACGTACAGCAAGGTGGTGCCGCTGTCGAACTTGAGGATCTTGGCCATGTAGGTCGAGGCGAAGGTCAGCACCAGGTAGAAGATCGAGCTGTGCAAGGTGATGATAAAGAACACCAGCGCAATCGCACGCTTCCACTGCCAGACCTCGCGCAGCGGTGCGCGGGAGGTTTGCCCGGCGCGTTGCAGGGCGAGGAACTCGGGGCTGTCTTCGAGCTTGAGGCGGATGTACATGGAGATAAAGCCCAGGGGCGCGGCGATCAGGAACGGTACGCGCCAGGCCCATTCCTGCATGACCTCGGCGCCCAGCACCCAGGTCATGCCATTGGCCACGGCGCCACCGAGCAGCAGGCCAAGCACGGCGGTGACCATCAGCCAGCAAGTGGCGAAGCCGCGGCGCCCCGGGCCGGCGTATTCGGAGATGAAGCTGGTGACGGTGCCGATTTCGCCGCCCGCCGAGAAGCCCTGCACGCAGCGCACCAGGATCAGCAGGATCGGCGCGGCGATGCCTAGACTGGCGTAGGTCGGCAACAGGCCCAGCATCACCGTGGAGCCGGTCATCATCACCAAGGCCATGATCAGGGTTTTGCGCCGGCCGATCTTGTCCGCCAGCGGGCCGAAGAACAGCCCACCCAAGGGGCGGATAAAAAAGCTCAGTGCAAACGCGGCAAAGCTGGCCAACAGGCTGGTGGTGGGATCATCGGAGACGAAGAACGCCTGGCCGATATAGACGGCGAGAAAGCCATAGACGCCGTAGTCGTACCACTCGATCAGGTGGCCGGAGGTGGCGCCCAGAAACGCACGGCGGCGCTTGCGGACGGTGTCTTGTGCGGGATTGCCCATCGTGGGGACTCCTTGTCTGATTATCGATCCATGTTAAAGCGCGGCGATACTCGCGGTTTGCAGCCAATGCCGCAAGTCGGTCTTGAGAATCTTGCCGTAGCTGTTCTTCGGCAAGTCGCTGCGCCACACATATTTTTTCGGCTTTTTGAACGAGGCCATGCGCGCCAGGAACCACGCCGTCAGCTCGCCTTCGTCCAGCGGCTGGCCGCTGCGGGTCACCACGAAGGCCACCACCGACTCACCCCATTGCGCGTCCGGCTCGCCCACCACGCACACTTCGAACACCTCGGGATGCTGGGCCAGCACTTCCTCGACTTCACGCGGGTACACGTTGCTGCCGCCACTGATGATCACGTCCTTGGAGCGGTCCGTCAGGGTCAGGTAGCCGGCCGGGTCGAGGTAGCCGATATCGCCGGTCAGCAGCCAGCCGTCCACCAGCGTTTGGCGCGTGGCCTGCGGGTTGCGCCAGTAGCCTTGCATCACCGTGGCGCCACGCACCGCGATTTCACCGCGCTGGCCGGTGGGCAGTGGCTGGTGCTCGGCATCGAGGATGCGGATCTCCACACAGGCTTGCGCGTGGCCCACCGAGGCGGCCAGAGTGGCCCAGTCGGGACGCTGGCGCTCGGCGATCAAAGCGCGGGGCAAGACGCTGATGGTCATCGGGCTCTCGCCCTGGCCGTAGATCTGCACCAGGCGCGGGCCGAAGGTGTCGACCGCTTCGCGCAGGTCAGCCAGGTACATGGGGCCGCCGCCATAGACAATGGTCTTGATGCCGGCGCCGTGATAATCCTGGCGCCGCGCCTGCTCGACCATGCGCTTGACCATGGTCGGTGCGGCAAACAGCGACACTTGGCCCATGTGCTCGGCCAGCCCGAACAGCTCGGCGGCATCGAAGCCATGGGAAGCCGGCACCACATGCCGGGCGCCGCAGCGCACATGGATGAAGTTGTACAGGCCGGCGCCGTGGGACATGGGCGCGGCATACAGCGCCGCATCGTCGGCACTCACTTGATCGACATCCGTGGCGTAGCACAGCGACATGGCGATCAGGTTGCCGTGGGACAGCATCACGCCCTTGGAACGCCCGGTGGTGCCGGAGGTGTAGAACAGCCAGGCGAGGTCATGATCCTGGCGGGGCACCGGCTGCTCCAGGCTGGGCCAACCATGGTTGGGCGGCAACGGATGGCCGTCCAATTCCGTGCAATGCGCGGGCAAATCCCGCGATGAAAACACCTGGCCGCCGTCGGTAAAGATCAACCGCGCCTCGGCATTATCGGCAATCCACGCCGCTTCGCTGGGGTGCAGCTTGGCGTTGATCGGCACCGCCACCGCGCCCATCCACCAGATGGCGTAGAGCAGTTCCAGGTAGTCGCAGCTGTTTTTCATCAGCAGCGCCACCGCGTCCCCCGGCACCAGGCCATGCTGCTCCACCAGGTGCGCGGCGCGTTGGCGCACGTGGGCGGCGAAGGTGGCGTAGTCGGCCACTTGCACGCTGCCGTTGAACAGCGCCGGGCGTTGCGGCGCCCGACGCTGGGTGTCGTGCAGCCAGTTGGCAATGTTCATGGCTCAGCTCCGGCGTGCCTGCAGGACCGAGGCGTAGTTGGCCACCGCCATGCCGCCCATGTTGAACACCAGGCCGAACTCCGGGTTGGGCACCGCCAGGCCAATCGGCTCGCCGGTCAATTGCCGGAACGCCAGGGCATGCATGGACACCCCCGTGGCACCGACGGGATGTCCCTTGGCCTTGAGCCCGCCGGAAAGGTTCACCGGCAAGCGCCCGCCGGCGCGCACCACGCCGCTGTCGAGCACGCGATGGCCTTCGCCCTTGGGCGCCAGGCCCATGGCTTCGTAGATCAGCAGCTCGGCGATGGTGAAGCAGTCGTGCACCTCGGCGAAACTCAGGTCGGCCAGGGTCACATTTGCGCCGCGCAATGCTGAGTGAATCGCCCGCTGTGGGCCCTCGAAGGCGAGGATGTCGCGTTGGGCGATGGGCAGCGTGTCGTTGACCTGGGTCATTGCACGTATCTGCACCTCGCGACGAAACGCGCGCGCACGTTTGGGCGAGGCGAGGATGATCGCGGCAGCGCCGTCGCTGATCAGCGAGCAATCGGTCAGGCGCAGGGAGTCAGCCACGAACGGGTTGCTTTGGGACACGTTGTTGCAGTGTTCGAAATTCATCTCCCGATGCATCTGCGCCAGCGGGTTGGCCATGGCATTGGAGTGGTTTTTGGTAGCGATGGCCGCCATCGAGCCCAGCGGGCAGTGGTAACGCTCGGCGTATTGGCGCGCGGCGCGACCGAACAACTGGGGGAAACTCAGGCCGGCTTCGGCCGGGTCGTTCTGGTAGCCGGCCCCGGCCAAGGCTTGGGTGACCGCGGCAGTGCTGGTGTGGGTCATCTTCTCGGCGCCCACCACCAGCACCAGCTCAGCGCTGCCGGAGAGGATCGCATTGACCCCCGCCTGAATCGCCGCCGAGCCGGACGCACAGGCGTTTTCACAGCGGGTAGCCGGTTTGAAGCGCAGCCCGGGGTCGGCTTGCAATAGCAATGAGGCGGCAAACCCGTCGGGCACCAGCCCCGAGTTGAAATGGCCGAGGAACAACGCATCGATTTGCGACGCGTCGATCTCGGCATCGCTCAAGGCTTCCCGGGTAACCTGGACGATCAGATCTTCCAGCGTCGTGCCTTCCAGGCGACCAAAGCGGGAGTGACCAGCGGCAACAATGGAGACGCAATCAGCAGGCATAATCAATTTCTTCTGTTCTTGATTCGGACTTTACTTACAATGACCCACCCCTGATCGTGCGCCAATTCGTGTAACTACTTACACGGGTAAGTAGCGCCCTAGGGCATTGAACAACGAGGCAGGATGCCCCATGACCGCGCTAGCCCAGCAATTTCCCGACCTCGAACGCCTGGCGTTCAAGCTGTCCCCTGCCCCGCAGATCGTCACCAGCGACCGCGTGATACTCGACTGCAACGACGCTTTCCTGAAGCTGTTCGGCTATACACGCGACGCACTGGTCAACCAGCTGACTCTGCTGATCTACCCGTCCCAGGCCGACTACCACGCCATCGGCAAGCGCAGCCATGACTGGCTGCTCGACAGCGACAACGGCTTTTATTCCGATGAACGCTTCATGCAGCACCACAACGGCGAAGTGTTCTGGGCCAAGTCCCACGGTTACACCCTCACGCCCAAAGACCCGTTCAAGCTGATGATCTGGCACTTCGAACGCCTGGACCGCATGCACCAGGGCACCGGCGACCTCACGCCCCGAGAGCGGGAAATCGCCATGCACATCGTCAACGGGTTCAAATCCAAGGAAATTGCCCTGCGCCTGGCGATCTCCCACCGCACCGTTGAGGTGCACCGGGCGCGGTTGATGAAGAAGCTGCAGGCCAAGACGGTGGTGGAATTGGTGTCGAAGATCATTATGGTGGCCTGACCGATAACGGCTGTTTAACTGATGCCCCGCGATCCAAATGTGTGGGCAGCCCCAATGCCGAACAGTTAAGCGAACGCAATGCCCAGAGCAACGAAGATCAAATGTGGGAGCTGGCTTGCCTGCGAAAGCGGTAGTGCAGTAACAGATGCAGAACTTGCAGGTTGTGACACTCAACGGTAACCACGATGCGAAGCGAGTCGCTCTTGATCTTGATCTGCTTTTGATCTTGATCTTGATCTTAGGCGCCCCGTCAAACCACGCTGGCCGGAATTCGACAGGGATTTGGGGGGTAAACCGGCAGGGATGCCGGTTTAGCCGCCCCGCGCCATGGATGGCGCGTGGCGGCGGCCCCCCAAATCACTGGCGGATTACGGGCACACCGAGCCTAAGCGAGGTGCCGAGTGGTGGGGCAAGAGCCCTTTTGGTTACTTTTGGGGCTCTTTTCCAAAAGTGACCCGCTGTAAAAGCGGAACCCTAAGCGGCCGTTACCGCAGGAATGGATATGTACACAATCCAACTGTGTTGACTGCCAGGCCGTCTTCGCGAGCAAGCCCGCTCCCACAGTTTGATTGCGGGGTGTCAGGTAGATAGGCGTCGGCTGGCAGGCCGCTATCGCAGGCAAGCCAGCTCCCACATTTGGATTGTGGGGTGTCAGGTAGAGAAGCGTCGGCTGGCTGGCCGTCATCTCAGGCAAGCCAGCTCCCACATTTGGATTGAGGGGTGTCAGGTTGACAGGCGTCGGCTGCCTGGGCCGCGTAGCTGAAACGTTCAACCGAGCACGTCCATACAATTCCCCACCGCCCTGCCCCCCTAACCTCACGGCTTTTGAACCCTCAGAAGCGCTGGAGAACGGGCATGGGTAACACAGCAACCAAGGTATCGCTGGCATTGACGCTGCTGGCAAGTGCGATGATGAACAGCGCGTTTGCCGCCACCCCGAGTGTGGCTGTGGCGCCGCAGTACGACACCAGCCATGTGTATGTGGCACCGGCCGATGTGGAGCGTTTTGCCCAGAGTTTCCTCGCCACCTTCGGCGGCAAAAGCACGCCTCAGGTCGTGGTCAACGTGCTGCCGGTGCCGAGCAGCACCACCTCGCAATTGCTCCAGACCCCGGCGGGCACCGTGTCGTTGTTCGGCTTTACCACCCCCGTGCCTCACCCGTTCGGCCAGGAACGCAACGGCTACCTGGTCAAGGACATGGACGTGGCCCTCAAGGCCGCACGGGAAAATGGCGCCGATGTGATCGTCAGCGATTTCCCCGACCCCATCGGCCGCGACGCCGTGGTGCAATGGCCGGGTGGCGTGAACATGCAGCTCTACTGGCACACCAAGACCCCGGATTACGCCGCCTTCGACACCGTGCCGGAAAACCGTGTGTATGTGTCCAGCGACAGCGCCGAGCGGTTTATCAAGGCGTTCCTGGGTTTCTCCCACGGCAAGGTAGTGAGCGACGACAAGCACGCCCCAGGGGTTGATGTCGGCCAGGCCGGCGGCCACTACCGCCGCGTCGAGATCGAATCGCCGTTCGGGCGCATGGCGGTGCTGGTCACCAACGGCCAGCTGCCCTACCCGTTCGGCCACGACACCACCGGTTATCAGGTCAACGACCTGGCCGCCACTTTGGGCAAGGCCACCGGTTCTGGCGCCACAGTGCTGGTGCCGGCATTCGACAGCAAAGGTCGGCGCAGCGCACTGGTGGAGTTCCCGGGCGGTTATGTCGCAGAAATCCACCAACTCAGCGCGGCAAAATGATTCGTCACGCAGGCTGGAGCCTGGCGGTGCTGTGGCCGTTGCTTGCTGGCGGCGTGCAGGCCGACGACCAGCCGGTTCGCCCGGCGATCAAGGCCAACCGCTGGCAGGAAGACTGGTCTGTGCTCAAGGACCCGGCATTGCGCACGCAACCTTTGGACAACCTCAAGTACATCCCACTGTCCGCCGCCAACCCGTTCACCTACTTGTCGTTGGGCGCAACCTTGCGTGAACGCTTCGAGATGAACGACGCCAGCGGGTTCGGCGTGCGGGATGTAGCGCGTGACCGCTACCTGATCCAGCGCTTTCAGGTGCACGCCGACTTGCACCTGAACGAACACTGGCGGCTGTTCACCCAGCTGGAAGATGTGCGGGCCTATGACAAGACCACGATTGGCGGTGCCGACCAGAACCGCGTCGACCTGCGCCTGGCCTTTGCCGAATACGTGAAGACCTTCAGCGCTGGCACCTTCAAGGCACGGGCTGGCCGCCAGGATTTCGCCTTCGACTTGCAGCGCTTCATCTCGTCACGGGACGGCCCGAATGTGCGGCAGTCCTTCGATGCGTTGTGGGCGGACTGGGAAACGCCGCAATGGCGCTTTATCGGGATCGCCAGCCAACCGGTGCAGTACCAGGATGGCCGGCATTTCGACGATAAGTCCAACAGCGACGCGCGCTTCCACATGCTACGGGTCGAGCGGCTGGTGGGCGGCACCAATGAGCTGTCGGCCTATTACGGCGTGTACGAGCGCAGTGCCGCCCATTACCTGGACGCCGACGGCGACGAAACCCGCCAGTTGCTGGACGCCCGCCTCGGTGGCGCAGCCCAGGGTTTCGACTGGGACATCGAAGCCATGCTGCAACGCGGCTCGGTGGACAGCAAGACGATTCGCGCCTGGGCCGGTGGCAGCCGCACCGGCTACACCTTTGACACCCTGGCCTGGAAGCCGCGTATCGGCCTGCAGTTGGATATCGCTTCCGGTGACCGCCAGGCCGGTGATGGCCGGGTCGGCACCTTCAACCCGCTGTTCCCCAATGGCTATTACTTTTCCCTGGCGGGCTACACCGGCTACAGCAACCTGATCCACGTCAAGCCGTCGATCACCGTCAAGCCCATCGCCAAGCTCAGCGTGCAAACCGCCGTCGGCCTGCTGTGGCGGCAGACCACCGCAGACGCCGTCTACACCCAGCCCAACCTGGCCGTGGCTGGCACGGCGGGCCAAGGCGAGCGCTGGACCGGCGCCTACGGTCAACTGCGCACCGACTACGCCTTTACGCCCAACCTCAGCGGTGCGGTCGAGGCCGTGCACTACGCGGTCGGCCAGACCCTGCGTGATGCCGGTGGGCACGACAGCAATTACCTGGGCATGGAGCTCAAGTTCAGTTGGTGAGACAAGCACACCCATACAAGCCTCGGCTCAGGTTTACGGCAATAGTGATGCGGTTTTTTCACCGCCCTTTTTCAGCCCTGCAAGGAGTTTCAGATGAGCACATTCGTTGCCAAAGACGGTACCCAGATCTACTTCAAGGACTGGGGCAGCGGTAAGCCCGTGCTGTTCAGCCACGGCTGGCCGCTGGATGCGGACATGTGGGAATACCAGATGGAATACCTGAGCAGCCGTGGCTTTCGCACCATCGCCTTTGATCGTCGTGGCTTTGGCCGCTCGGACCAGCCTTGGACCGGTAACGACTACGACACCTTCGCTGACGATATCGCCCAGTTGATCGAACACTTGGACCTGCAGGACGTGACCCTGGTGGGCTTCTCCATGGGCGGCGGTGACGTGGCGCGCTACATCGCCCGCCACGGCAGTGCCCGTGTCGCCGGCCTGGTGTTGTTAGGCGCGGTCACGCCGATCTTCGGCCAGCAAGCCGACTACCCCCAAGGCGTGCCTGGCGAGGTGTTCGATGGCATCAAGGCGGGCCTGTTGAAGGATCGTGCGCAGTTCATCAGCGACTTCAACACGCCGTTCTTCGGTCTCAATAAAGGCCAGCACGTTTCAGAGGGTGTGCTCAGCCAAACCCTGCAGATCGCCATGCTTGCCTCGCTCAAGTCGACCGTGGATTGCGTCACCGCGTTCTCGCAAACCGACTTCCGCCCGGACATGGGCAAGATCGACGTACCGACCCTGGTGATCCATGGCGACGGCGACCAGATAGTGCCGTTCGACACCACCGGCAAAGTCGCGGCGCAGATGATCAAGGGCGCACAACTGAAAGTGTACAAAGATGCGCCGCACGGGTTTGCCGTGACCCACGCTCAACAGCTCAATGAAGACCTGCTGGGGTTCCTGAACCGCTGAACCACTTGAAACACCCTCTCCCTGTTTGGCCGGGAAAGCCCTGAGGGTGAGTGGTTGCTGGAGACTTTGGTATTCACGGCGGGTACGCAAACGCAAAAATAGTAAGCATCATAAAAAAAGACGTCCAAAGACGTCTTTTTTTTGTGCCTGAAATCCAGTGACGCTTACAAGGCCAGGCGCAGTTCACCCCACCACCACGCCAGCCCCATAAGCCCTTTCATCGAAGCGGAGATCTCACCCACCGCTCTGCCGCTTCTTGCGCCCCTTCAACCGCCTGCTCATAACTCTCCCAATGGTCTCCCTCCACAAAGGCAGGTCGGGCATCCTCGCCTGGCAAGGTCAACCGGGCACCCACAGGAATATCCAGTGCCTGGCCCCAGCTGAAGCCAATCATCACGGTGACACCACTTTTTGTCACATATTCAACAGGATGGTCTCTATCAATACGTTCTGACATACGTCTCTCCTTGATCCGGCGCCACGTTCAGCGCCGGACGTTCGTTTGGTAAAATGCCCCGTCAATGGCTACTCATGCCGGCCATGTGCATGATCCCGCGAATACCACTGGCCATGATGCCGAGTGCAACCACACTAGCGAGCCAAATAGCGATCAGCCAACACACCCGTTTGTACCAGGGGCCTGCCTGATTTTGAGCCTGTGACACTTCATAGCGTTCCATGGGCCATCTCCATTGTCAGGGCCGTCGCGGCGGCCAGCATGATCAGTGCCGTGCAAAACAGCAGGCTTAACTGCGCCACCTGTTTGTAAAACGGCATCGGTTTTTCAGCGTTAGTGGTAACCATCGCCAATCCTCACTTTTCCACGGAAGACGTAGTAGCTCCAGCAGGTGTACATCAGGATGATCGGCAGGATGAACAGGGTACCGATCAGGATAAACAGCTGGCTGGACGGTGGTGATGCGGCGTCCCACAGGGTGATGGACGGCGGTACGATGTTCGGCCAGATGCTGAACGCCAGACCGATATAGCCGAGGAAGACCAGCATCAGGGTGAACACGAACGGCCAGTGGGAATGGTGTTGACGCAAGGTCTTCAATAACCCGACCAGGGCCAGTACGCCGAGCAGCAAGAGCCCGCCGAACACCACTATGTGTGCGTGGGTGAACCAGCGCGTGGCGATTTCCGGGTGCAGCCAGGGGGTCCACACACACAGTACGGCCACCACGGCCATCAGGGCGAAGGCCAGGTAATGGCTGAACAGCCGCATCCGCGATTCCAGCATGCCTTCGGTCTTGACCAGCAACCAGGTGCTGCCCAGCAGGGCGTACGCCACCACCAGCCCTACGCCGCAGAACAGCGGGAACGGAGACAACCAGTCCAGGGTGCCGCCGGCAAACTGGCGATTTACCACCGGTATGCCGGCAATGTAGGTGCCGATCACTACGCCCTGGCAAAAGGTCGCCAGGAACGAGCCGCCGATAAACGCCATGTCCCAGATGTGCCGCTTCTGCGGGCTGGCCTTGAAGCGGAATTCAAACGCCACGCCGCGAAAGATCAGCCCGGCCAGCATGAAGATCAGCGGCAGGTACAACGCTTCCAGGATCACTGAGTACGCCAGCGGAAACGCGCCATACAACGCCGCGCCGCCCAGGATCAGCCACGTCTCGTTGCCGTCCCATACCGGCGCCACGGTGTTCATCATCACGTCGCGCTCCTGCTCGTCCGGGATCAACGGAAACAGGATGCCCAACCCCAGGTCGAAGCCGTCCATGATCACGTACATCATCACCCCGAAGGCGATGATCACGCCCCATATCAACGACAGGTCTATACCTTGAATGCCCATGTGCAATCCCCTCGATCAGTTGGTGTGGTCACCGGACGCGAGCGTCTCGGTAACGGCGGACAGGGGACGGCGTGGCGTACGGTCCTGGCCGGGGCCGCCTTGGGGCGGATGGTCGTGATGGGGCTGCGGGCCCTTGCGTACCAGCTTCATCATGTAGCCAATTCCCACGGCAAACACCGAGAAGTAGATCACCACGAACAACGCCAGAGAGATGCTCAGCTGCGTGACGGTATGGTTGGACGCCGCGTCGGCGGTGCGCATCAGCCCGTAGACCACCCACGGCTGACGCCCGACTTCGGTGGTGATCCAGCCGGCGAGCATCGCGATCAGGCCGGTCGGCCCCATGAACAACACCAGGCGCAGGAACAGGCGATTGCGATACAGCGCGCCATTACGGCGTAATGCCAAGCCCAGTATCCCGGTGAGGATCATCAACATCCCCAGCCCGGCCATGATCCGGAAACTGAAGAAAATGATGGTCGAGTTCGGTCGGTCCTCTTTAGGGAAGCTCTTGAGCGCCGGGATCTGTTTGTCCAGGCTGTGGGTCAGGATCAGGCTGCCCAGGTACGGGACCTCGATCGCGTAGCGGGTCTTTTCGGCCTCCATGTCAGGGATACCGAACAACACCAGCGGCGTCGCGCCGTCACCGACGTTTTCCCAATGTCCTTCAATCGCGGCGATTTTTGCCGGTTGGTGCTCCAGGGTGTTGAGGCCATGGGCATCACCGACAACCGCCTGGATCGGTGCCACGATCAACGCCATCCACAACGCCATCGAGAGCATCTTGCGCACTGCCGGGGTGTCGTTTTTACGCAGCAGGTGCCAGGCCGCCGAGGAACCGGCGAAGAACGCCGTGGCGACAAACGCAGCGATTGCCATGTGCGTCAGGCGGAACGGGAACGACGGGTTGAAGACGATGGCGAACCAGTCCAGCGGCATCACCCGGCCATCCACGATGGAAAAGCCCTGGGGAGTTTGCATCCAGCTGTTGGAGGCCAGAATCCAGAACGTCGAGATCAACGTACCGATGGCGACCATCACCGTGGAAAAGAAGTGCAACCCACGCCCGACCCGGTTCCAGCCAAACAGCATGACCCCCAAGAAGCCCGCTTCCAGGAAGAATGCCGTCAGCACTTCATAGGTGAGCAAGGGCCCGGTGATACTCCCGGCGAAGTCCGAGAAGCGGCTCCAGTTGGTGCCGAATTCGTACGCCATGACCAGGCCCGAAACCACGCCCATGCCGAAGTTGACGGCGAAGATTTTCGACCAGAAGTGATACAGGTCCTTGTAGACCGGATTGTCGGTTTTCAGCCACAAGCCTTCCAGCACAGCCAGGAAACTGGCCAGGCCGATGGTGATGGCGGGAAAGATGATATGAAACGAGACCGTGAACGCGAACTGAATTCGCGCCAGGTCGAGCGCCTCGAGATTTAGCATGACGATACCCTCATAGTGTCCAGTGATCAGCAAAACCCAGGGCGACCTGCCGGCCGCCCCGCTCGGCTCAAGCGCCGAGGGACTGAATCAGGTTGCTGGCCGGCGCAGGTTCAAGGCGAATGGCGATGAACTTCGACGTGGGTGTGAAGGTGCGGTCGCCATAGCTTTCCAGGGGCACCAGAGGGTTGGTTTCCGGGTAATAGGCGGCAGCCTGGCCAGGCGGAATGTCGTAGGCGATCAACGTAAAGCCGCTGACCCGACGCTCGCGCCCGTCGCCCCACAACGACACCATGTCGACCTTCTGCCCAGGCTCGTAACCCAGTTTGCGAATGTCCTGCTCATTGACGAACACCACGTCGCGCATGCCATAAACTCCGCGATAGCGGTCATCGAGCCCGTACAACGTGGTGTTGTACTGGTCGTGGGAACGCATGGTCTGCAGAATCAGGTCCGGCTTGACGTCGAGGTTGCGTACGCCTTCGCTGACCAGGTGGGCGGGCAACTCGCTCGGGGCAAACTGCGCTTTACCGCTGTTGGTATGCCAGATGCGGTGCGCGGCGTTGTTGCGCAGGTGGAAGCCGCCCGGGTGCAGCAGTTTTGTGTTGAAGTCCTTGAAGCCGGGAATGGTGTCGGCGATCAAGTCACGGATGCGGCCGTAGTCGGCCACTGTCCACAGCCAGTCAATCGGGTGCTTGCCCAAGGTCGCATTGGCGATCCCGGCGATGATGGCCGGTTCAGAGCGCATCAAAGGCGACTTGGGTTTCAGTTGGCCGTGGGAGATGTGCACCATGCTGAAGGTGTCTTCCACGGTCACGCCTTGCGGGCCTTCTGCCTGAATATCGATATCGGTACGGCCCAGGCACGGCAGGATCAAGGCTTCGCGGCCGGTCACCAGGTGGCTGCGATTGAGCTTGGTGGCGATATGCACGGTCAGGTCGCACTTGCGCAATGCCGCATGGGTGCGTGGGGTGTCCGGCGTCGCTTGGGCAAAGTTGCCACCCAGGCCGATGAAGACTTTGGCGAGCCCCTGTTCCATGGCGGCAATCGCCATCACGGTGTTGTGACCATGGCGGCGCGGTACCTTGAAGTCAAAGCGTGCTTCCAGCGCATCGATCAGCTCCGGTGGCGCCAGCTCATTGATGCCCATGGTGCGGTCGCCCTGCACGTTACTGTGCCCACGCACCGGCGACAGCCCCGCGCCTGGCCGGCCGATATTGCCGCGCAACAGTTGCACGTTGATGATTTCCTGTACGGTCACCACCGAGTGCACATGCTGGGTCACGCCCATCGCCCAGCACATGATCACCCGGTTGGCGCGGCGGTACATGCGCGCCGCCAGCTCTATGTCGGCAAGGCTAAGACCCGATTGCTCGACGATATGCTCCCACGAGGTGGCGTCCACCTGTGCCAGGTACTGTTCGAGACCCGAGGTGTGTTCGGCAATGAATGCGCGGTCGAACACCGCCTCGCCATTGTTTTCCAGTGCATCACGCTCCCATTCCAGCAGGAACTTGGCGATGCCTCGAAAGGCCGCCATGTCGCCGCCCAGTGCCGGACGGAAGTACGCCGACGAGGTGGGTTCGGAACCGTTGGTGAGCATCTCCAGCGGATGCTGCGGGTGTTGGAAACGTTCCAGCCCACGCTCTTTGAGTGGGTTGAAACAGATCACCTGGGCGCCGCGCTTCACCGCCTCGCGCAGTGGCTCAAGCATGCGTGGGTGGTTGGTACCGGGGTTCTGGCCGATAACGAAAATCGCGTCGGCTTCCCCCAGGTCATCAAACGTCACCGTGCCTTTGCCCACGCCGACACTGTCGTCCATACCCAGGCCGCTCGCTTCGTGGCACATGTTCGAACAGTCGGGGAAGTTGTTGGTGCCGTAGGCGCGCACGAACAGCTGGTACAGATACGCCGCTTCGTTACTGGCCCGGCCCGAGGTGTAGAACTCCGCCTGGTCCGGCGACTCCAGTTCCTTCAGGTGCTTGGCGATCAGGGCAAAGGCGTCGTCCCAACTGGTTTCGACATAACGATCCAGCGAGGCGTCGTAGCGCATCGGATGGGTCAGGCGCCCCTGGTATTCGAGCCAATAGTCACTTTGCGCCGCCAGCGACGACACCGTGTATTTATTGAAGAACGCCGGGTTGACCAGGCGCCCGGTGGCTTCCCAGTTCACCGCCTTGGCGCCGTTCTCGCAGAACTTGACCATGCCGCCTTCCGGCGACTCGCCCCATGCACAACCTGGGCAGTCAAAACCGCCGTTCTGGTTGGTCTTGAGCATCGCGCGGATGTTCTTGAACGCGTTTTCACTGCCCAGCCAGCTTTGCGTCACCGCAATCAGCGCGCCCCAACCTGCGGCCGCCCCCTTGTACGGTTTATAACGTTCAACTTCGCTCATGGTAATTCTCCAAGACTTCACACGTAGGCGCGGGCCTAACTAAAGCCCTTATTGATGATTATTTTTCAGGCACTGCAAAACGCAAATCGGTTTAAAGCCCACTAAACTTGATTCACGTCGACCGGTTTTAAGGGTCCAACATCGGGTTACGCGCTCAGCCTATGCCGTGCATAAACAGCCTGTCTAATCACAAATAATGACCACTTAATCGACATGCTCTATCACGATAAATTTTGTTAAAAATCAAAAAGATAAAATAATAAAAGCCGAATAAGACACCCCGTCAAAAGCCCATAGATTTCGTCGATCACTTAGTTGTTAATAGTGATTAGACGCGGCATTAAAACAACTCTAGCCTTGCTTTAAATAACGCGCTCACCTACATCGAGCGTCCAAACACCGTGGTTACACGCTCAGCGTCGCTGCCGAGGTTTTAATGACCAATCAAGTCTTGATGGATAGTTTTTCTCGCCGGGTCGACTACCTCAGGATGTCGGTGACCGACCGCTGCGATTTCCGCTGTGTGTATTGCATGGCCGAAGACATGGAATTCCTGCCACGTCAGAAAATCCTGACGCTGGAAGAGCTGTATCAACTGGCGCAGAGTTTTGTCGTACTGGGCACGCGCAAAATCCGTCTGACGGGCGGTGAACCCTTGATTCGTCCGGGCATGGTCGAGCTGTGCAAGCGCATCGCGACACTCCCCGGCCTGCGCGAGTTGTGCATGACCACCAATGGCTCGCAGCTGGGCAAGCTGGCCGCGCCGCTGTTCGATGCCGGGCTCAAGCGCCTCAACATCAGCCTCGACAGCCTTGACCCCAAGCGCTTTCGTGAACTGACGCGCACCGGTGACCTGGCCAAGGTCATCGCCGGTATCGATGCGGCGAATGCGGCGGGCTTCCAACGCACCAAGCTCAACTGCGTGGTGATGAAGGGCCGCAACGACCACGAAATCAACGACCTCGTGGCGTTCGCCATTGACCGCGGCCTGGATATTTCCTTCATTGAAGAAATGCCCCTGGGGGTCATCAGCGAACACAGCCGTGCCGAGGCGTTCTATTCCAGCGCGCAGGTGCGCGAGCGCATCGCCGAGCGCTACACCCTGATCGACTCGGCAGAATCGACGCAGGGGCCTTCGCGTTACTGGCGCCTGGCCGAGGCGCCGCATATTCGCCTGGGCTTTATTTCACCCCACAGCCACAACTTCTGCGGTACTTGTAACCGCGTGCGCCTGACGGTTGAAGGCCGGTTGTTGCTGTGCCTGGGCAACGAGCATTCAGTCGACCTCAAGGAGGTGCTGCGGCGCTATCCGGGTGAACCAAAACGCCTGGAGAGTGCCATCGTCGAGTCGATGAAACTCAAGCCGTATCGGCACAACTTCGAGCTCAATGATGACGTGCAGGTTGTCCGCTTCATGAACATGACCGGTGGTTAACCCATCCGGTTTTATCCCTTCGCATTAAGGCCATTGCCCATGATCGTCAGAGCCAAACCCAACCTGATCGGTGTATTGACTTCGCTCAAGGGCTCAGTGGCCCGGCGTATCGCACTGCGTAGCCTGCTGGTGACACTGCTGGCCTCGGTGATTGTGTTGGTGGAGACCCTTCACCCGGCGTACTTCTCCAAGGTCAACGCCACGCCGTTCACGCTGCTGGGCTTGTCACTTTCAATCTTCATGAGTTTTCGCAACAACGCCTGCTATGACCGCTGGTACGAAGGGCGCAAAGCCCTCGGCGCCATGGTGATGGATGTGCGCGTCATGATTCGCGAAACCCAGGTGATCAAGGATGCTCGCCAACGCAAAGAGATCCTGCGCAACCTGTGCGGGTTCGCCCACGCACTGAACGCCAGGCTGCGCAATGAAAATGAGTCCATCGCGGCAGCGCCCTGGCTCGACAAGCTGCCGTCGGCTAGCACCCCGAATATCCCGGAAAGCATTATCGGCCGCGTGACCCAGCAGTGTTCGGCGCTGGCCGAATCGGGGGGCTTCAGTGAATGGCGCTACCAACTGATGGCCCGGCACTTGAGCAACCTGACCCGTACGCAGACGATTTGCGAGCGCATCAAAAGTACGCCGCTGCCCTTCCCGTACACCCTCTTGTTGCACCGCACCAGCTACATGTTCTGCATCTTGCTGCCCTTCGCCATGGCCGAACCCCTGGGTTGGCTGACGCCGGTCTTCACCGCCATCGTGAGCTACACGTTTTTTGGGCTGGACGCGATTGGCGATGAGCTGGAAGACCCCTTCGGCTACGACGAAAACGACCTGCCAACCAATGCCATCGTGCGCACGATTGAACGCGAAGTGCTGCACGCCAACGGCGCGACACAACTGCCGCCCGTGCTCCAACCCATTGATTGTGTACTGAACTGACCCGAGGCCCCCATGAACAAACGCTCCCACACACTGACCCATCTGGACGCCGCAGGCCGGGCCTGCATGGTCGACGTCACGGACAAAGCGGCAACCACCCGTGAGGCCCAAGCCCAGGCCTGGGTACGCATGCAGCCGTCCACGCTACAACTGATCCAGGCTAACGGGCACCCCAAGGGCGACGTGTTTGCGGTGGCTCGTATCGCCGGGATCATGGCGGCGAAAAAAACCCATGAACTGATCCCGCTCTGCCACCCGCTGATGCTCAGTTCGATTCACCTCGAACTGCGTGCTGTCGAGCCCGACAGCGTGCAGATCGTCAGCACCTGCCGACTCAACGGCCAGACCGGCGTCGAGCTCGAAGCCCTGACCGCCGCCAGCGTAGCGGCCTTGACAATCTATGACATGTGCAAAGCCGTGGACCGCGGGATGATCATCGACCGGATCCAGTTGCTCAAAAAACAGGGTGGCAAGTCGGGCACCTTTGTCGCGGGTGACGTGCAATGATCCTGGTCAATTACTTTGCGCGCTATCGGGAACAGCTGGGCATCGGCGGCGAAAAAATCGTCTTGGACGGGTCGCTGCGCACCATTGCCGACCTCAGGCAACACCTGTGCGCCCGAGGTGCGATCTGGCAGCAAGTGCTCGGTGAGACCAGCCTCATGTGCGCTTTGAACCAGGAGCTGTGCACCCCCGGCGCGCCGATAAAAGACTTCGATGAAATCGCCTTCTTCCCCCAAGTGACCGGAGGTTGACCAATGCCTGTTCAGGTTCAGACCGAGCTGTTTGATCTGGGTGAGCTGACCCGCAGCCTGCACGCCGAAGAGCCGGGCGTCGGCGCCGTAGCCACCTTTGTCGGCTATGTGCGCGATCTCAACCAGGGGGATCAGGTCAGCGAATTGTTCCTGGAACATTACCCGGGAATGACCGAACGCTCGCTGCAGCAGATCATCGATAGAGCCCATCAACGCTGGCCGCTGAAACGGGCGAGCATCGTCCACCGCGTGGGGGTATTGAAGGTCGGTGAACCCATCGTGTTCGTCGGTGTTGCCAGCGAACATCGCCAGGAAGCCTTCGATGCCTGCAATTTTTTGATGGACTACCTGAAGACTCAGGCACCTTTCTGGAAGCGTGAACACACGCCGTCCGGAGAACGCTGGGTAGAGGGAAGAGAAAGTGACCAACTGGCGGTAAACCGCTGGACTGCATGACGCCCCCGCGGTAGGGGCGAGCTTGCTCCTACAGTGGCGGTGGCGATATTTGAGGACAGTGCATGCCGCGTCAGAACAAGTCGCAGAAAGGAATGAACCGCGCCGTGTCACCGCGCTGCAAAGTGCAGCCCTCGGGGATTTCAAGCAGGCCGTCCGCCCACGAAGCACCCAGCAGTACGCCTGAACTCTGGTTCGGATACAGAATCGCCCGGCCCTCCTCCAGCTTGGCCCGCAGGTATTCGCGACGGCTGCCTGCTTTCGGCCAGTCAAACCCGACGTTAACCGGGAAGCTCAGGGGCGTGACGTCATCAACACCCTGGATACGCAACAGGTATGCCCTTGCCAGCAGGCCGAACGTCACCAGTGCCGAGGCCGGATTGCCTGGCAAGCCGATGACAGGCACGTTACCGTAATAGCCCACGGTCAAAGGCTTTCCCGGTTTGATCGCGAGTTTCCAGAATAACGGTTTACCGCTATCGCGCAGCACCTGGCCAAGGCAGTCGGCGTCTCCGGCTGACACCCCACCGGTGGTCAGGATCAAGTCGGCGGCAGGTCGCAACTGTTCCAGCTTGAGCCGCGTGTGCTGCGGCTGGTCAGGAAGAATACCGCCATCAATGACGTCACAACCCAATGCACTCAGCCAATGGCTAAGCAAAACGCGATTGCTATTGTAGATACAGCCGGGCTTCAGCGTCGTCCCCGGCTCAGCCAGTTCGTCCCCCGTGGACAGCAATGCCACCCGTGGGCGGAGTACCACCGATACATGGGTACAGCCTTGCGCGGCCGCGATGGCCAGCGCGAAAGGCCCGAGTCGCTTGCCGGCAGCGAGCAACACCTGCCCGGCACGGTTTTCCTGGCCTTGCGCACGGATATTCTGGCCCGCACTAAGCGCCTGCTTGAAACGTACCCGTCCGTCCTCCAGTTGCTCGGCGTTCTCTTGCATCTCCACGCAATTGGCCCCAAGGGGTACCGGTGCGCCGGTGAAGATTCGAGCGCAGGTGCCCGGCAGCAATGCCTCAGGTGTATGCCCGGCGAAAATCTGTTGCGACACGGTCAGCGGCTGGCCTTTCCAGTCGTCGACGTTCAAGGCGTATCCGTCCATGGCACTGTTCGGCCACGGCGGCAGATCCAGGGTCGCGATCAAGTCATTGGCCAGTACCCGTTGCCGTGCGTCGCTCAATGCTATCGACTCACTGCCTTGCAGGCGTCGCGCCTGCGCCATGGCCAACAGTGAAGCGATAGCCTCCTCCACTGACATGAGCTGTGACGGGCTCATCCCCGCGACTCGCACAAGGCCACCGATTTGAGGTGCGGCACAAAATTGCACGGCCTGTGGCGCGCATCCAGCTGCTCGGCGAGGATACCCTCCCACGCCGTGCGGCAAGCGCCCGTGGAGCCCGGCAGGCAGCACACCAGCGTACCGTTGGCCAAACCGGCCAAGGCACGACTCTGTACCGTGGAGGTACCGATATCGAGGATGGATATCGCACGGAACAACTCACCAAAACCGTCAATCTGCTTGTCCAGCAAACAGTGGACCGCTTCAGGCGTACTGTCGCGCCCGGTGAAGCCTGTGCCCCCGGTAATCAGTACCACCTGAATCTGCTCGTCGGCGATCCAGGTCGCGACCTGCGCGCGGATTTTATACAGGTCATCCTTTAGCAGGTTGCGCTCGCTCAAACGGTGACCCGCCTCCAGCAGTCGGCTGACCAGCAGTTGCCCGGAGGTATCGTTGGCATATTCACGGGTATCACTGACGGTCAACACGGCTATATTCAGCGGAACAAACAACGCATCCGACTTCACGCTCATGTCACTCTCCTACAAGCCATTATTGAAACGATCACCAGAGGCTAAAGCGCCCATACAGCCACTGTCTAATCGTTACAGTCGACCGGATTATCGAGCGCTTCTATCACTGATATTTCCGGACGCCATTCACCGGTGATCGAGTGAGTCGATCAATCCTTCAATAGTCATGATTGGACGTTCAGGCGCGAGAATGAGATCGTCTGCTCATCTCAATTTGCGGTATTCCTGTCATGCCATCGCGCTGCTCTCCTGAAGCTGCATCCAGCCCCTGTTCGATACTCCTGCTGGCGGGCGGGCGCGGGGCACGTATGGGCGGGCGGGACAAAGGATTACTGGTGTGGAAAGATAAGCCGCTGATTGCCCATGTACAGGCAATCGTACGTCCGTTCACCGACGACTTGATCATTTCCTGCAACCGCAATGCAGCGCGTTATCGCGCGTACGCCGATCAATTGGTCGAAGACTCACAAAAGGATTTCCCGGGCCCCTTGGCCGGGGTTTTGGCCGGAATTTCCGTTGCGCACCATCCCTGGCTGCTGGTGCTTGCCTGTGATGCTCCGAATATTGATGCCGCACTGATCAGAGCAATGCTCGAGGCGCGACCCACGAGCGGCGCCGCGCTAATGATCCAGCAGGCCGGGCAATGGCAGCCCATGTTCAGCCTGATCCCAACGGCGTTGTTGCCGCAGTTGAACCAGGCCTGGGATGAAGGCGAACGCAGCCTGCTGCGCGCGCTGCTCAAGCATGAGCTGGTGGCATTGACCTGCGTAAGCGACGATCTGCGCCTGAGCAATTTCAATACACCTGAATGGCTGGCTGGGCAATCATTAGCGTGCACCGAAGAAGTCGACGGCACATTAATTAAAAGGGCAGAAACAGAATCGCTAAAATAATCCGCGAGTTCTGGCCACTAGCGTTAATAATTACCCCTCATTTATTCCGCAACAGGTGCCTTAGTGGATATCAAGCAGCTTAAATTCCTCATCGCGCTGGAGCAGACCCGGCACTTCGGCCAGGCGGCTGCGCGTTGCCACATCACCCAGCCGACCTTATCGATGCGTTTGCGGAATCTGGAGGATGAGCTGGGCCTGGAATTGGTTACCCGCGGCCAGCGTTTCGAAGGCTTTACAGAGGCCGGTGAACGCGTGCTCGCCTGGGCCAGGACCTTGCTCGCCGCCCATGACGGGTTGTTCGCCGAAGCTGCAGCCTGTCGCGGCCAACTGGTCGGTAATTTGCGTCTGGGTCTGGTGCCGCTCAGCGGCTTCAATCCGATCAGCTACATTCAGGGCCTATCCCATACCTTCCCGGAACTCAAGTTCAACCTGACCTCGATGAGCTCGGACAAAATCATCGAAGCGCTGGGCACTAACCAACTGGACCTGGGGGTGTGTTACCTGGACCACGTCAACGCCAATTACCTAGAGTTTTTCGAACTGGGCGAAACCCGCGTCGGCCTGCTGTACGACACGCGCCACTTCCATTTCGAAGGCACCGAAATGAGCTGGGAAGACGCCGCCGAACTGCCCCTAGGCATGATCAGCAATGGCATGCACTATCGAAAGTCCATTGACCTGAGCTTTCGCAGCCGCGGCCTCGACCCCCAACCCATACTCGAGAGCGATTCGACGTATCAGCTGTTCCAGGCGATCCACAACGGTTTTTGCTGCGCGATTATGCCCCTGGACAGCGGCTTGGAAAGCCCGATCGAAAACCTGGCCTTTATCAACCTTCCGGACGCCAGCGTACTCGCGCCGCTGGGCATGGTGATGCGCAAAACCGAACCCCGCTCGGCCATCGCCGAAAAGTGTTTTGCGCAAGCCCAGAAATTGTTTGCCGCCAAGGGTACGGTCTAGCGTACGGGAGGGATGTTGATGGAGAGAGCAATGACTGCATTGCTACGCGAACCCGGCCTCATCGTGCTGAACTGCTTGCGCCGCCACACGGTCCCAACTCATACGCTCATCGCTACAGGAATATTTCCATGACGCTCCCCCAACACATGACCTTGATTGAAATTACCGCGCCGGGTGACCCGCACGTTTTGCAGCCTCGGCAAGCCGACGTACCGGTGGCCGGGCCGGGCGAGATTCTGATTCGCGTGCACGCCGCCGGGGTCAACCGCCCAGACGCCCTGCAACGCGCGGGCAAATACCCGATGAAGCCCGGCATGAGCCCGATTCCGGGGTTGGAAGTGGCCGGTGAAGTGGTGGCGCTGGGCACTGGCGTGACTGAATACAGCCTGGGCGACAAAGTCTGCGCCCTGACCAATGGCGGCGGCTATGCGCAGTATTGCGCGGTGCCGGCCAGCCAGGCGCTGCCGATTCCCGTGGGCATGGACTGGATTCAGGCGGCTGCCGTGCCGGAAACGTTCTTTACAGTCTGGGCCAACCTGTTCGGCCTCGGCGGTGCCCATAAAGGCCAGCGCGCCTTGATCCACGGCGGCACCAGTGGCATCGGTACCACCGCGTTGATGCTCTGCCAGGAATTCGGCATCCAGGCATTCGCCACGGCGGGCAGCGCTGACAAATGCGCGGCGATTGCCAAACTCGGTGCCGAGCCGATCAACTACCGCGAACAGGCATTTGCCGAGGTCATCGCCAAACAGACCGATGGCAAAGGCGTCAACGTAATCCTCGACATCATGGGCGCCTCGTACCTGAACAATAACCTCAAGGCCCTGGGCATGGACGGCCACCTGGTGATCCTCGGCTTCCTCGGTGGCGGCAAGGCCAACGACGTCGACCTGCTGACCATCCTCGGCAAACGCGCGGTAATCACCGGTTCACTGTTGCGCGCCCGCACGCGGGAAGAAAAGGCTGAAATTGCCGAGCAACTGCGCGAACACGTGTGGCCTGTACTCAGTGCCGGGCGCTGCCTGCCGATTATCGACCAGGTCTACGCCTACACCGACGCCGCCCAGGCCCATGCGCGGATGGAAGGTGGGGACCATATCGGCAAGATTGTGTTGCGGGTGGAGTGAGGCGCTTTTGATGTGAGGAGGGGTTGCCTTGATGCCAGTCAGTCAAGCGCAGATCTCTGTGGGAGCGGGCTTGCTCGCGAAAGCGGTGGGCCAGTCAACATACATGTTTGCTGGGCCGACGCCTTCGCGAGCAAGCCCGCTCCCACATTTGATTTTCATTGGTTTGAGCATCGCGTGTCACTGGTGTGCGGCATACACCGGGTAATCCACATACCCCGCCTGCGTCCCGCCATACAAGCCTTCGGCCTTCAACGCATTCAACGGCCAGCCATTGAACAGCCGTTGGGGCAAATCCGGGTTGGCAATGAAAGGCCGTCCAAAAGCGATCAGGTCCGCCAACCCGGCCTTTACCAGCCGTGCGCCGCGCTCGGCGGTGTAGCGCCCGGCGTAGATGATCCTGCCGCTGAAGGTGGCGCGCACGGCCTGGCGAAATGTGTCGGGCAGGTCGGGGGCGTTGTCCCAATCGGCCTCGGCAATGGACACATAGGCGATGCCCGACGCTTCCAGCACTTTGATCGCTTCGATATAGGTAAGGTGCGGGTCTTCTTCCACCAGGCCGATGTAGACCCGGTCCTGATCGGTGCCACTGAACAGCGGCGAAAAGCGCACGCCCAGGCGTTCCGGCCCCACCACCTTGCACACCGCTTCGACAATCTCGCGCAGCAAGCGCAGGCGATTGTCCAGCGAGCCGCCGTATTCATCCTCACGAAGGTTCGAATGGGCCGAGATGAACTGGTTGACCAGGTAGCCGTTGGCCGCGTGAATTTCCACGCCGTCGAACCCGGCGTCCAGGGCATTGCGCGCAGCCTGGGCGTAGTGCCCTACCAGCTCTTCGATTTCCAGCATGGTCAAGGCACGGGGGACGGGTGGCTGCACCAGTTCACCCACACCCGGCCCGGTTTCAATGAAGGCTTTGGCTTGCAACGCCGGCAGCGCAGACGGGCCCACCGGGGCACCACCGTCAGGTTGCAGCGCGTTATGGGACACCCGCCCCACGTGCCATAGCTGGGCGAAGATCACCCCGCCCTCGGCATGCACCGCTGCGGTGACTTTGCGCCAACCCTCGATTTGCGCCGGTGTATGAATGCCCGGTGTCCAGGCGTAGCCCTGGCCCCGAGGTTCGATCTGCGTACCCTCGCTGACCATGAACCCGGCACTGGCCCGCTGGCGGTAGTACTCGGCCATCAGGTCGGTGGCGATATTACCCGGCTGGGCGCTGCGCTGGCGGGTCAGCGGCGGCAGTACGACACGGTTGTTCAAGCGGTGATGCCCCAGCTTGATCGGGGTGTTCAAGATGCAGTCAGGCACGGCGATATTCCAAATTCAGGACGAACGAAAACCGTGGCGACTCCTGGGAGTCGCCACCGCATAGATCAGTGGATTAACTTAAGCGCAGAGTGTCAGCAGGGCCTTGGCCACTTCGCTGGAGCTGCCTGGGTTTTGCCCAGTCACCAGCAAGCCATCGACGATGACGAAGGATTGCCAGTCGGCGCCCTTCTCATACTGGCCGCCCAATTTACGGAATTCATCTTCAATCAGGAACGGCACGACCTCGGTCAACTGCACGGCGGCCTCTTCCGAGTTGGAGAACCCGGTGACGCGGCGACCCTTGATCAACGGCTCACCGTTGACCGCCTTGACGTGACGCAAGGCACCCGGTGCATGGCACACAAAGCCGATGGGCTTGCCGGCCCGCTCGAAGGCTTCGATCAGCGCGATGGACACCGGCGACTCCGCCAGGTCCCACAGCGGGCCGTGGCCGCCTGGGTAGAACACGGTGTCGAAGTCGGCGGCGTTGACCGAGTCCAGCTTCACGGTGGTCGCCAAGGCTTGCTGCGCAGCCGAGTCTTTGCCGAAGCGCTCGGTCTGCTCGGTTTGCGCATCCGGTTCATCGCTCTTGGGGTCCAACGGCGGCTGGCCGCCGGCCGGGGAAGCCAACACCACTTCGGCGCCAGCGTCCTTGAACGCGTAATAAGGTGCGGCAAATTCTTCGAGCCAGAAGCCGGTCTTGCGCCCGGTATCGCCAAGCTGGTCGTGAGAGGTCAGTACCATTAATACTTTCATTTTCCAGTGCCTCGATCGATGTGAATAACAGTTGCCTCATGTTAGGCAGCGAGGCGTTGGCTCACAATGTCATATCCGCAAGGATTGCGGACACGCACCAAAGTCGGTTGCCGTTTGCCGGGCACACGCCGACAATCGCCTCTCCCCCGCCCCTTGGAGAGATGCAATGCACAGCGTTGCGCTGATGGTTTACCCGAATTTCCAGTCGTTGAGCCTCAGCCTGGGCTCGGTGTTCGAGTGCGCCAACCTGCTGCGCGGCGAGCCGGCCTATGAGTTTCACCTGGTGTCGGAAAGCGGCGGCGCAGTGATGACCTCCCAGGACTTTTCGGTGAACACCAGCGCGCTGCGCCCAGAGGGCTATGACACCTTGATTGTCAGCGGCTACCTGGAGTTTCGCCTGCCGGAAGCCAACCTGCTGGAGCTGGTCAAGGCCGCGTCCGCGCAGTCGCGCCGGGTGGCGTCCTTATGCATGGGCATCTTTGTACTGGCCGAGGCAGGCCTGCTGGCGGGCAAGCGCACCACCACCCACTGGATCCATGCGCCAGCATTTCGCAAACGCTACCCGGATATCCACCTGGAAGAAGACAAGTTGTTCATTGTCGACGGCCAAGTGTGGACCGGTGCGGGCATGAGCGCCGGGGTCGACCTGGCGCTGGCGATGGTGGAGGACGACCTGGGCAGCGGCCTGGCCCGGCGCATTGCACGCAAGCTGGTGATTGCCCAGCGCCGCGGCAGCGAGCAGTCGCAACTGTCGGCCTTGCTGGAACTGGACCCCAAGTCCGACCGCGTGCAATTGGCCCTGGCCTATGCCCGTGAAAACCTCACCCATGACTTGTCGGTGGACGCCCTGGCCGACGTTGCCCGGCTCAGCCCCCGCCAGTTCAGCCGGGTGTTTCGCGAAGAAACCGGTCAAACCCCGGCCAAGGCCATCGAGGCCCTGCGCGTGGAAGCTGCGCGGGCGATGATGGAAATCAGCCGTCACCCGGTGGAGGTGGTGGCCCGCGAAACCGGGTTTGGAGACCGCGAACGCATGCGCCAGGCGTTCCTCAGGGCCTTCGGGCAGCCGCCCCAGGCGATGCAGCAGGTGCTGTTCAACCCGGGCTAGGCCCGTGACGGCCTGACAGCCGACGCCTATCTACCTGAAGTGCCATGATCCAAATGTGGGAGCTGGCTTGCCTGCGATGGCGGCCTACCAGCCGACACTTACCTACCTGACACCCCGCGATCAAACTGTGGGAGCGGGCTTGCTCGCGAAGGCGGCCTGAAAGTCGACACAGTTGGATTGTGTACATATCCATTGCTGCGGTAACGGCCACTTAGGGTTCCGCTCTGACAGCGGGTCACTTTGGAAAAGAGCCCCAAAGTAACCAAAGGGCTCTTGCCCCACCACTCGGCACCTCGCCTAGGCTCGGTGTGCCCGTAATCCGCCAGTGATTTGGGGGGCCGCCGCCACGCGCCATCCATGGCGCGGGGCGGCTAAACCGGCATCCCTGCCGGTTTACCCCCCAAATCCCTGGCAAATTCCGGCCAGCGTGGTTTGACGGGGCGCTTAAGATCAAGATCAAAAGCAGATCAAGAGCAAGATCACGAGCGGCTCGCTTCGCATCGTGGTTACGGGTTGATCGCTACAGCATTGTTTTAATATCTATGCTCATCGGGAGAAAGCCACCCCTTCAATGCAACGAAGCCCGGGTAATCAGGTAGTTCACCAACTGCGGGTCATCGTCCAATTCAATGCTCTGCACCGGACGCGGCAGGTTATCCAGCACGGTGCGCCAGAACGCCTGGGACACTTCGTCCTGATCATAGAATCGCACCAGCCAATTAGCCGCGCCGCTGCACAGCACCTGGCTGGCGATGGCGCGGCCGATGCCCTTGCGGCGGTAGCGCTTGAGAATGAACAGGTCGGCCAGCTCCAACGCGTCGATGCCCGGCAGTTCGCTGCCTTCGATCAATAGGAAACCGGCGATGTAGCCGTCTACCAGCAACAGGTTGGCGCTCCATTGCGGGTCGCTCCAGTAGCGGGCCAGGTGTTCGTCGTGGATGTAGAAACGCCCATCGGCCTCGACATCTTCCTGTTCCCAGTCCGAAGACTCGTAGGCGTAGTACTGGTAAAGATTGCGGATCAGTTCAGCTTCTTCGGGGCCGGTCTGGATCAATTCGACGGTGGTTTCAGGCATGGGGCTCTCGGTGGAAAAACGCAGGGCGCCATTGTTCACAAAAGTGCTGCCCACGCCAATGGCCTGGCGAATCCTTTCTATTGGCTGAACAGATTGCATATAGCGGTTGCCCTGGCCGAAATCCTGAAACATTTAGAATAAACTTCGCCGGTTTCCCCCTATTGCTCAAGGACACGTATTTTGACCAACGTCTGTACCGCCGGCCTGGATGTGGGCTTTGCCTCCCTGGATTACCTGCAGATCTTCATCCTGGGCGTGATCCAGGGCATTACTGAATTGCTGCCGGTGTCATCCACCGCCCATATGCGCGTGGTACCCGCCCTGCTCGGCTGGCAAGACCCTGGCTCGGCGTTTTCCGCAGCCATGCAATTGGCGGCGTTGGCGGCGGTGGTCAGTTACTTCTGGCGGGATGTGCGCCAGGTCACCACCGGCAGCATCAGTGCGGTGCGCCGGGGCGACTATAACGACCGCTGGTTCAAGCTCGCCGTGGCAATTGTGCTGGCAACCGTCCCGATTGGCATTGCGGGGCTGGCGTTGTCGTCGTCCTTGAATGCCTGCAACTCGCCATTGCGCGGGCTGATGGTGATCGGCATTTCCTGCGTGGTGATGGCGGTGCTGCTGGCAGTGGCCGAACTGCGTGCCCGGCATACACGCGACGTGAGCCAAATGCGCCTGCGCGATGCCCTGATCGTGGGAATTGCACAGATTGGCGCGTTGATACCGGGCGTATCGCGTTCGGGCTCCACGTTGACCGCGGCGCTGTTCCTGAATTTCAAACGCGAAGAAGCGGCGCGTTTTTCCTTCCTGCTGGGCCTGCCGGCCATCGCCCTGGCCGGTTTGAAAGAGTTGTGGGTACTGCTGCGCGCCGACCTGCCCGCCCACGCTTGGCCGCACTTGATGTTCGGGCTGGTGGTGGCGAGCATCTCGGCGTTCTTCGCCATCTGGGGCCTGATGAAGTTTCTGGAGCGTTTCTCCACCTGGCCGTTCGTGATCTACCGTGCGCTGCTGGGGGTGTTTTTGATCGTGGCCGTCAGCACCGGCCTGCTTACCTGACCCTTGTAGGAGCGAGCTTGCTCGCGAAAAACGTCAACGGTAACGCGGGCATTCTGTATGTACGCGGTGGCCTTGGGTTTTTCGCGAGCAAGCTCGCTCCTACAGGTTATTGGCGGTCGGCCAGCGCTTCGAGCAAGTCGGCCGAGGGCACGAAGAACAGGCCGCCGGTCACGGCCGTGCTGAAGTCGAGCAAGCGATCGTAGTTGCCGGCCGGGCGGCCGACGAACATGTTTTCCAGCATCTGTTCCAGGGGCTGAGGCGAGCGTGCGTAGCCGATGAAATAAGTGCCGAATTCGCCCGCGCCAGGGCGGCCAAAGGGCATGTTGTCGCGCAGGATCTTCACTTCCTCGCCGCTCTCGTCGGTGATGACGGTCAGCGCGCTGTGGGAGTTGCTCGGCTTGGCGTCTTCGTCCAGTTCGATGTCCGACAATTTGGTGCGCCCGATCACCTTCTCTTGAGCCTCCACCGTCAAGCCATTCCACGCGGTCATGTTGTGCAGGTATTTCTGCACCAGCACATAGCTGCCGCCTTCGAACTCAGGGTCTTCATCGCCCACCAGGGTGAAGGCCTCGGCCTTGCGCCCCACCGGGTTCTCGGTGCCGTCGACGAAACCGATAATGCTGCGCATATCGAAGTAGCGAAAGCCCTGGACCTCATCGACCACCTTCACGCTATCACCCAGGGCCGCCATCAGTTGGGTCGCCAGCTCGAAACATAGGTCCATCTGCTCGGCGCGGATGTGCAGCAGGATGTCACCTGGGGTCGACACCGCCTTGCGCCCTTGCACACCGAACTCGCGAAACGGATGCAAGGCCGCCGGGCGCGGCGCGCCGAACAGGCGGTCCCAGGCATCCGAGCCAAACCCGCAAACGCAAGTCAGGTTGCCCGAGGGCACGCGCTTGCCTACCGAGCGCACCAGGCCCGCGATGTCGGCGCACCAGGCCCGCACGTTTTCAACCGCATCAGGCGCCAGGGTGGCGACCATGAAGATCGCGCTGCTGGTGATCGGGTGGCACACCGATTGCGGTTCGAGCGGGGGACGGACGGGGCAGGTTTTCATGGGCATTCCACAGGCTGAGGGCGGTTTGAACCCGCGCAGATTAGCAGATCATCGATGACAACTGGCCCACACCTGACGAATCAGGGCTTTGAGCTTGAGCGCCTCGGCCCAGCGATCGGTGAGTTCGCGCCCCTGTGCGTCGGTAATCGCATAGGGTGGCGGGCCCAACTCACAAGTGAAGGACAAGCTCTGCGGGGTGTCAGCGCGGCCCAGCCAGTGTTCGATCCCATAGCGCCACCAGCCGGTAAACCGCTCGACCCACGGTTGGTGCTGGGGAAAATCCAGGCCAACCTGTACCTGCTCGCTGCTGGCGATGCGGCCATGAAAGCCCCAACTGTGACGCAGGATGGTGCGTATCTGTTCGTCGTCCTCCACATTGCCGGGCTCGGGCAACTCGCGGCCAACCACGTAGTGGGACAGGTCAGCGAGCAGTTTCAGATCGGGCATCTGTGCCAGCAGGTCGAGGGTGAACAACAGGTCGTTGGTGAGCCGATAACGGTGGGTTTCCAGCAGGATCCGGAAGTCCACCTGTTCGGCCAGGCGTTGCCAGCCGTCGATCAATCTGGCCGCCTCGGCCTGGGTACGTGGGCGCACGTCGGCTTGCAAGGTGAGGTGGTGACAGCCGTAACGGCTGATCACCTCCAATGCCCTGGCCAGATCATCCACCGATTGCGGGAACAGTTGCCCTTCAATCTGCAGGCCCCTGGCCGTGGCCGCCGCGTGCAGGCGCTGTACCGATGCCGGCGCCCAGTAATGATCGGTGATGCCGTCAAAACCAGCGGCGACGATGCGGTCCAGTTGCGCTTCAAGGCTGCCGGGCTCGGTTTGCATGGCCCACATCGATTGGAATACTAACAACTGGCGCATGGTCAGCCTCGCAATAACAGCTTCAGGGACACCTCGGGGTCGGCCAGGCTGGCCGGGTTAAGCGGGATGTGGGCGGTGATCAAGCGCTCGCACAGCTTGACGTCCTTGGCTGCGCGATTACCCAAGGCCCAACCGCAGGCGCCTTGCAGACGGTGATGGTCGTCAAGGTAGAACAGCAGCAGGCCGCCGTCGGGCAGTTCCCGGCGAACCATCAGCGCAGTCATCACCCCGACGGTGTGCAAGCCCCACGCGTATTGATCGGACCAGAAACCCGGGATCGTCTCGAACGTCAACTCCCGCCCCAGCAGGTTCAACGCCGCGAGGCGGCCCTGGGCTTCGGCGTTGCGCCAGGTTTCCTGGCGCTGATAAAGGCCCGCCAGGCGAAACTCGCACACATCCCCCGCCGCGTAGATATCCGCCGCACTGGTGCGCAACTGCGCGTCGACACGAATGCCCTGCCCGACTTCCAAGCCCGCCGCCGCGGCCAACTCGATGTTGGGCTGCATGCCGATGCCGACCACTACCAGGTCGCAGGGCAGCCGTTGCCCGTCGACCAGTTGCACGGCGTCGGCGTGGATGCACTCGATGGCGACGTTCAAACGTACATCGACGCCATGTTCATGATGCAGCCTCAGCAGCGCGTCACTGACCACCGGCGACAACACCCGCCCTGCCAGCCGTGGTCCGGCTTCCAGTAGCGTCACCTCGCAGCCCAGGCCCCGCGCGGTCGCTGCCACCTCCAAGCCGATAAAGCCACCGCCGACCACCACCAGCCTGGCGCCTGGCTTTAATTCATTGCGCAAGGCCAACGCTTCATCATGGGTGCGCAGGTAAAATACGTTGGCCTGCTCCTGAGGCAAGCGCCGCGCCTGACCTCCGGTGGCCAGCAGCAGGCCGGCATAGGTCAACCATTGGCCGTCGGCCAGTTGCAAGCGGTGGTGCTGTGGCTCCAGACGGCTGACCGGGTTGGCGGCGATATGCTCGATCCCGAGCACCGCCAACTGCTGGCTGTCGCACAGGCTGCATTGAGCCAAGTCGGTCGAGCCTTGCAGCAAGCCCTTGGACAACGGTGGCCGCTCATAGGGCAAATGCGCTTCATCGCCGATCAGGATCAGGCGTCCGCGGTAGCCTTCTTCACGCAGGGTCAGTGCCGCACGGCCCCCGGCATGGCCGGCACCGACGATGATCAGGGGGGCGTTCATCCTTCGGCCGTGACAGCGAGCAGTACCCGCCCCGCTTCGACCCGCACCGGGTAGGTCTTGAGGTTGACGCACACCGGCGCGCCCAGGGCCTTGCCGGAGCGGTAATCAAAGCGCCCGTTGTGCTTGGGGCACTCGATCACATGGTCCATCACCAGGCCGTCGGCCAGGTGGATTTTCTCGTGGGTGCACAGGCCGGCGGTGGCGAAGAATTCATCTTCGGCAGAACGGAACACCGCGTAGGTCTGCGCGCCGTGGTCGAAGCGCAGCACGTCTTCGGCGTCTATTTCGCCCACGGCGCAGACGTCGATCCATTGATCGTTCATATATTTATCTCCAATGACTGGCTCTTACTCTGTGGCGAGCGAGCTTGCTCGCGCTGGGCTGCGAAGCGGCCCCAGATTCGTCTGAACGGTGTAGGTCTGAAGGGTTATTGGGGCTGCTGCGCAGCCCAGCGGGAGCAAGCTCCCTCGCCACGGGTGGGGCGCTGGACGAAATAGCTGGGATCGCTGCGCTGGCGCCAGATCGTCGGAATGATTTCCTGGTAGGCCTGCCACAAGTTGGCATACGGCGGCGGGCAGTCGCTGCGGATCTCTTCGTGCAGCTGACTGAGCGCGTGGTAAGGCACCATCGGGTACATGTGGTGTTCGAGGTGGTAGTTCATGTTCATGTAGATAAAGCGCAACACGCGGTTCATGTAGATGGTGCGGCAATTGCTGCGGTGGTCGAGCACATCTTCGGCCAGGCCCACGTGTTGGCTGAGACCAAACAGGTAGCCAAGCCACGCGCCATAGAGGCTGGGCAGGCCCACCAGCATCAGCGGCAACCAACTGTGCAGGTACAGCGCGGTGCCGATGATCAGGGCGTAAAGGCCGACCCAGATACGCGCATCTCGGTACACCTTGGGCCACTCGGATTCGGGGATGAAGTCCTGCTCCTGGGCGCTCATTCGCCCGAGCGCATGGCGGGCCACACCGCTGAAAGTCTTCCAGGCCAGGGGCAGGTTGAACAGGCTGAGCGCCATCATCCATAAGCTTGGCGGGCGCGGTTCGACGATCTCCGGGTCGCGGCCGACGACGATGGTGTCGGTGTGATGACGGGCATGGCTCCAGCGCCACACGTGGGGTTCGAAGAGGCACATAAAGCTCGCCACCTGATACAGCGCATCGTTCATCCAGCGGGTCTTGAACGCCGTGCCGTGGCCGGTTTCGTGCCAGCGCGGGTTGGAGGCCGTGCCGTAGAGCACACCGTAGGCGATAAAGAATGGTACGCAGGCCCAACTGCCCCAGAACCAGTAGCCGCCGACACCGGTGGCCAACAACGTCGAGAACCACAGGGCGGTGTCGCGCAAGGCCGGGCCGTCACGGCGCTGCATCAGTTCTTTCATGCGTTTGCGCGAGATGGGCGACTGGTACCAGCGGGCCGAGACCAGGCCCTTTTCGACGGCGCGGGCCGCTTCGGGGCCAGTGAGGCTGTAGTCGCGCCGGGCGCGGTAAGCGGTGTGTTCAGGCATTGTTATTGTTCTCCGCAGCGTGGGTTTCAGGTGCTTTGCGAAACCAACGATAGAGTGCGGCTAAATCACCCTCAAGGCCTTGAATCCATTCCCTATCAAGCTATCATCCAGGCCCAGCGGGGCTTGATAGTTTTCTATCAAGACGCTCAAGGGGCCTGCCATGCACAACAACAAACGCCCAACCATCGCCACCGTCGCCGCCCATGCGGGGCTCAGCGTAGCCACCGTCGACCGCGTGTTGAACGCCCGCGCGCCGGTCAATCCCGGCACGGCCGAACAGGTGTTCCAGGCTGCCGAAGCGGTGGGCTATTTCGCCGCACGGCTGATCGGCCAGCGCATTCGCGAACGTCGGCCCACCTACCGTTTCGGCGTGCTGTTGCTGGGGACCGCCCAAGCGTTCTATGCGCAGTTGGCCCACGCCATCAGCGAGGCAGCGCAGCATCACGCCACCGCCAACCTGAGCTGCCAGTTCGACTACATCAACGACCGCACGCCCGGCGCCATCGTCGCGCAAATCGAACAACTGGCCGTGCAGTGCGACGCCCTCGCGGTGGTCAGCTTCGCCCATCCGTTGATCAACGCCTGCCTGGCGCAGATCCGCACAGCTGGCGTGCCGGTGGTTGCCCTGCTCTCGGACATCCATGAACACGCTGCCGAACCCTATGTAGGCCAGGACAACCACGTGGTCGGGCGCACCATGGGCTGGCTGCTGGCGCGCACCTGCGGCGCACGCAAAGGCAGCGTGGGCATCCTGTTGGGTGGCCATCGTTTTCTCGGCCATCAGGCACGGGTCGAAGGCTTGCACAGCTACCTGGCCGAACACGCGCCGGGGCTCAAGCCGTTGGAGCCGCTGATCAACCTGGACAACTGCGACATCACCGAAGAAGCCACCCTCGACCTGCTCAGCCGCCATACCGATTTGCGTGGGTTATGCGTGGTGGGCGGTGGTGGCGACGGCGTGATCAACGCCCTGGCGCAACTGCCCAAGCGCCCGACGCTGTGCTGCATCCTGCAAGAGTCCACGCCGTTGTCGCGTCAGGCATTGAGCAATGGGTTGATTGATGTGGTGATGGACTCGCAGCCACGGCAGACGGCGGTAGCACTGGTGCAATTACTGGTGGCGCTGCAAAGCGCCGAAGCATTCGACCCGACGCGCCATAGGGTGCATATACCGCCGCAGATCGTGACCCCGGAAAACATGTCACCTGATTAATGACGAAGTGTGGGAGCGGGCTTGCTCGCGAAGGCGGTGGGTCAGTAGAGAATTGGTTAACTGACACACTGCATTCGCGAGCAAGCCCGCTCGCACATTCTTTACCGTGCCGGGACTTAATCCAAATCGCTGGAGCTATGCCGCTCGGGCAACTGATCATCGCCCGACACCCGGTTCACCCGCCGTCCACGCTGCACCGCCGGCCGTGCGTCAATCGCATCCGCCCAGCGCTGCACA
Organism: Pseudomonas sp. AM4(2022); assembly: GCF_036346515.1. Classification (NCBI taxonomy): domain Bacteria; kingdom Pseudomonadati; phylum Pseudomonadota; class Gammaproteobacteria; order Pseudomonadales; family Pseudomonadaceae; genus Pseudomonas; species Pseudomonas sp. AM4(2022). Next base: position 10,846 of record NZ_JAOTNW010000020.1, on the reverse strand, counting down.
TGTTTGTATTCATGCACCGACAAAAACTCCGCCGCGCCATACAAACGGCCTTTGACCAACCCACCGTACCAAGGCCATATCGCGATATCGGCAATGGTGTATTCATCCCCGGCGATGTATTGGCTGACCGCCAGGCGCTTATCCAGCACATCCAGTTGGCGCTTGGTCTCCATGGCAAAGCGGTTGATCGGGTATTCCATCTTGCTTGGCGCATAGGCATAGAAATGCCCAAAGCCGCCCCCCAGGTAAGGCGCGCTGCCCATCTGCCAGAACAGCCACGACAGGCATTCAGCCCGGGCGGCGGGCTCCGTTGGCAGGAACGCACCGAACTTCTCGGCCAGGTACTGCAAAATCGCGCCTGATTCGAACACGCGAATCGGCGTGGCGCCGCTGTGGTCCATCAGTGCAGGAATCTTCGAGTTCGGATTCACCGCCACAAAGCCACTGCCGAACTGGTCGCCGTCGCCGATCTTGATCAGCCAGGCATCGTATTCGGCGCCGCTGTGCCCCAGGGCCAGCAGCTCTTCCAGCAGGATCGTGACCTTCTGCCCATTGGGCGTGGCCAGGGAGTATAACTGCAGCGGGTGCTTGCCCACCGGCAGCGGCTTTTCGTGGGTGGCGCCGGCGATGGGTCGGTTGATGCTGGCGAAGGTGCCGCCGCTTTCGGCGTCCCAGGTCCAGACTTTGGCAGGTACGTACTCGGTCATAATCAATGCTCCAGAGGCGCTTGTGATCAACGAAGCGTTCCAGACTAAACCAAAGGTTGATGACTCGTCACACAGTGAATGCCACCGCCACCCGCTGCGATAGCGTCAATATTGATCTGCACCACCTTGCGGCTCGGATACAGCCGCGACAGCAGCTCCAGCGCCTTGCGGTCCGCCAGTGGGTCGCCGAACTCAGGCGCGATTACCGCATCGTTGATCACGAAGTAATTGATATAGCCCGCGGCGAAATCCGGGTTGCCTTGGCTGAACTTGCTTTTACGCGGCTTGAGCGGCGGCGATACGGTATGCACCTGCAACGGGCGACCATCGGCGTCGGTGGCGTTCTTGAGCATTTCCAGGTGTGCCAGGGTGACCTTGTGGTCATAGGACTGCGGGTCGGTGTCGAGATTGGCCAGCACCACGCCGGGAGACACAAAGCGTGCGTAGAAATCCACGTGGGCGTCGGTGATGTCCTTGCCCTTGATACCCGGCAGCCAAATGATTTTACGCAAGCCCAGGCGCTCCTTGAGTTCGGCCTCCACCTCAGCCTGGCTCCAGTCGGGGTTGCGATTGCGATTGATCCAACTGCTTTGCGTCATGATGCCGGTGCCCAGGCCATCCACTTCAATGCCACCGCCCTCGCCCACCAGTTCGCTGCGCCAGTAGCGGGCCCCAGTGTGTTCGGCAATCTGGGCAGCCAGTTGCGCATCCTCGGCGTGCTGCTGTTTGTTGCCCCACCCGTTGAAGTTGAAATCCACCGCCCCCAGCGCTCCGGTGCCATCAATCACGAAATTGGCGCCGGTGTCGCGTATCCAGATGTCGTCCAGCTCGGTCTCGACAAAGGTGATGTTGCGCGTGCCGCAATGTTTTTCCGCCAGCACCCGCTCGTCTCCACGGCAAAACACGGTCACCGGCTCATACTCGGCAATCGCCCGGGCGATACGGCCCAGCGCTGCTTGAACATCGGCGGTAAAGTCCTCCCAGATGGCCTCCTGGGCACCAAAGGCGATAAACGCCTGGCGGTGTTTTTCACCCTCGTCGGGCATATAGAAGCGGCCACTGACAGCGGCACGTACGTAAGGAGCAATCAGGCTCATCGCTGCGACCACGCTGGTGTGTTTGAGGAAGGTTCGACGGGTTGGCATGGGGGTCTCTACTGAAGAGGGGCGGTCTTGAATTTAGTCCATACGCGCATACGTGCACGCATATCGGCCTGGGGGATATCTTTGCCAGCGATCAACCGTTCAAAGGTGGCGGCATCTGGGTAAATATCCGGGTTGTCGCGCAGACTGGCCTCCACCTGCGGTCGCGCCTTGGCATTGGCGGTGGGATAGCCGGTCAGGTTGGTGATAGCGGCCATGTTCTGCGGGCGCATCACAAAGTTGATAAAAGCGTAGGCGTATTCCGGGTGCCGGGCATCGACGGGAATCGCCATGGTGTCCATCCAGACTGTCGTGCCCTCGCGGGGGATGTGATAGCCGAAGGTCACCGCCTTGCCGGCCGCATCGGCGGCACGCTGGGCCTGGGTCATGTCGCCACTGTAGCCCAGGGACAGGCACAGGTTGCCGTTGACCAGATCGGTCACCGGTTGCGACTGGAACTTGCGAATAAAGGGGCGCAGCTTGAGCAACAGTGCACTGGCCGCAGCCAGATCTTCGGGCTTGGCACTGCGCGGGTCGCGGCCCAGGTAGTTAAGCACCACCGCGAGCACTTCATCCGGCGAGTCAATCAGGGAGATGCCGCAATCGGCGAATTGGGCGGCAAACTCGGGCTTGAACAGTAGATCGAGGCTGTTGACCGGCGCGTTCGGCAGGCGCTGGAGGATCTGCTCGGTGTTGTAGGTCAGGCCGATGGTGCCCCAGGTATAGGGCACCGTGGCCTTGTTTGAATTGACGTAGTGCGCACGCAACGCCTGCAGGCCCGGTTCAATGTCCCCCAGGGCCGTGAGCCTGGCAGGGTCCAGGGCCTGCAGGCTGCCGGCACGCATCAGGCGCTCGGCCACTGTGTCGCCTGGGAAGATCAAGTCATAGCCACTGCCTCCGGCCATCAGCTTGGCTTCCAGGGTTTCACTGCTGTCCATCACATCGTAGATCACCTGGATACCGGTTTCGGCGGTGAACCTGGACAAGGTGTCAGGGGCAAAATAATCGGCCCAGTTATACAGCTTCAAGGTCTTGTCATCAGCCACGGCACAGGCGCTGGTGAGGATGAGGGCACAGCTCAACAGGCGTTTCATGATAGGCGCCCATCCAGGGTCAGCAGCGCACCGTACAAGTCCGGGCGACGGTCACGGTATATGCCCCAGGTCAGGCGCTCTTCGCCCATGGTGGCCAGGTCCAGGCTGTGCACGAGTACGCCCGTGCTGTCGCGGTCGGCTTCGGCCAACAGCTTGCCTTTGTGATCGCAGATAAACGATGAACCATAAAAATCCATTTGCAGGCTCGCATTACTGTTCGCCACTTCGCGCCCGACGCGGTTGGCCGCCACCACCGGCAGCAGGTTGGCCGCCGCGTGCCCGCGCATGGTCATCTGCCAATGGTCGCGGGAATCGAGGCTGGCACAGCCGGGTTCCGAACCGATGGCGGTGGGAAACAGCAGTACCTCGGCGCCCTGTAATGCCAGGCAGCGCGCGGTTTCCGGAAACCACTGGTCCCAGCAGATACCGATGCCCAGGCGCCCGAAGGCGCTGTCCCACACGCGAAAACCGGTGTCACCGGGGCTAAAATATTCCTTCTCCTGGTAGCCGATGGCGTTGGGAATATGGCTCTTGCGGTACACCCCAAGCAATCGCCCGTCAGCGTCCGCCACACTCAGGGAGTTAAAGAACGCATTGCCGGCTTTTTCGAACCAGCTCAGTGGCAGCACGACGCCTAACTCCTTGGCCAATGCAGCAAAGCGTTTGAGCACTTGGCTGTGCTGATACTCCTCGGCCAAGGCCAGGTGCTGATGCCGTTGTTCGATGCAGAAATACGGCGTAGCGAATAGCTCCTGCAACAGGATTACCTGGGCGCCCTTGGCGGCTGCGTCGCGCACCAGTTGCTCGGCGCGGTCGAGGTTACTCGGTAAATCCCAGGTGCAAGGCATCTGGGTAGTGGCAATCGTCAATAGACGCATGGCATTACCCCTTCAATGGCCAGGCAGGCTGTTGTTGGGTGATGCAATGCACACCGCCGCCGCCATGGGCCAGGTGGTTGATGCGCACCGGTACGATCTCGCGGTCCGGAAAAGCCTGGCCCAGGACATTGGCCGCGACCTGATCCGCGGCGATTCCATAGGCAGGCATGATGATTGCGCCATTGGCGATATAGAAGTTGGTGTAGGAGGCGCAGAACACCTCGGCGTCAGTGTTCACGGCCTCGGTAGCCTCATACAGCTCGATCAGCTCAAAACGACGGCCCTGAGCGTCGGTGGCCAATTCCAGGACGCGACGATTTTCCCGCGCAACTTGGGCATAGACCGAGCTGTGGTCGTGGGTCGCGTCCACCAGCAACACGCCGGGGCGGGCGAACGCGCAGATGCCGTCGACATGCCCATCCGTCATGTCGCCGGTAACGTAGTTCGGGTCGCCGGGCAACCAGATCGTCTTCTTGATACCCAGCCAGCGCGCGAACACCTCCTCGATGTCAGCCTTGGTCACGCCAGGGTTGCGGTTGGGATTGAGCAGCACCGATTCGGTGGTGATCAAGGTGCCCTCGCCGTCCACATGGAGGGCACCGCCCTCATTGCTCAACGGCATGCCGAAGCAGACAAGCCCGAGGTGATTGAGCACTCGACGGGCCAGGCTTTCATCCCATTCATGGGCCGACTTTGCGCCCCAGGCATTGAAGCGCCAGCTCACACCGGCCAGCCCCTGTTGCGGGTGACAGATAAAGGACGGGCCGGAGTCGCGGCACCAGCTGTCGTTGACCGCCTGGGGAATCAGTTCAATCCGCGGGCCGCACAAGGCGATGGCACTGGCAACCGCCGAAGGGTCGACAACCATCTTCACCGGCTCAAAGCGTGCAATGGCAGTGGCTACCCGCGCGAAGTCCTGCTGCACCTGCGCCAACGTCACGCCCCAAGTGTTCTCCCACAACGCCTGGTTATGAGGCCAGACCATCCAGGTCGCCGCATGCCGGCACCATTCCGCGGGCATCCGCCACCCCAGGTTTTCAACTTCATCCATCTGCATGACAAGTACCTTTGAGTTAAGTCATTGTGTTCAGTGAAAGCTACCCACGGGCTAATGACAGGCATGCTACGGTGAAGAAATAGCGCAAACAAACGATGAATTTTGCGCAAAACTGATTAGAGGAACTTATCAGCATGCTCAACCACTGGCCGCCCCTCGGCACCCTTCGCGGCTTTGAAGCCGCCGCTCGGCTGGGCAGTTTTCACAAAGCCGCCGAAGAGCTGCACTTGACCCAATCGGCAATCAGCCAGCAGATTCGCAGCCTGGAGGCGTACCTTGAACAGCCGCTGTTTTTTCGCAGCGGGCGCAGCGTCAGCTTGACCGACGCCGGCCAGGATTTCCTCAGCACCACCCAGGCCTTACTGCAACAACTGGCCGTCGGCGTGCGGCGCCTTGGGCAATACCGCAAACCCAATCAATTGGTGCTCAACACCACGCCGACCTTCGCCCGGCATTGGCTGTTGCCCCGCCTGGCCGACTTTCGCCGCCAACACCCGCAGGTCGATCTATGGATTTTCAGCACCGACGAAGTGCCAGACATGGCCAGCCAGACCATCGATTTGGCGGTGCGCGACGACATCAGCTCCCAGGCCGAATGCAGCTTCAAGGTGCTGCATATCGACCGGCTGTTTCCGGCATGCCACCCGCAGGTGCTGGAGGTGCCTCTTGAGCAACGCACCACCTTGCACGGTGAGCGGGAAATGGACTGGAGCCACTGGGCGGTGGAAGCCGGGATTGATGTGGGCCAACAGGACCAGGGCCTGAATTTTTCCGACCCCGGTTTATTGCTGGATGCGGTGTGCACCGGGTTGGGGATTGGCCTGGTAAGCCAGTTGCTCAGCCGCCAGGGGCAAGCCAAAGGTTTGCTTACGCCGTTGGTAGACGCCACCATTCGCGGCCCCAGCTGGGCGCTACTGACCCATCGCGACAGCGAGAACGACCCCCTGGCGCGGTGTTTTATCGAGTGGCTATCGAGCCATTTGCAGGGAGATGCGGCATGAACGACCGACTCGACGACCTCCTCGCCGACCACTTGCATGTCCTGTTCTGCGGCATCAACCCTGGCAAGGGCTCGGCAGCCCTCGGCCTGCATTTTGCCAATCACAGCAACCGCTTCTGGCGCACCGTGCATTTGGCCGGTTTCACGCCCCATGAAATCCGCCCGCAAGACGGTGCCACCTTGCTGCACTACGGTTGCGGATTGACCACCTTGGTGGCACGTCCAACGGCCAGTGCAGGCGAGTTGGCGCGGCATGAGTTCCAGGACGCGGCGGCGGCGTTCGAACACAAGATCCGCCGCCATGCCCCGCGCTTCGTCGCGTTCCTCGGCAAGCCCGGCTATAGCGCGCTGAGCGGCCAGCGCGAGGTCGCCTGGGGTTTGCAAGCGCAGCCACTGGGCGGGGCCTCGGTCTGGGTGCTGCCCAACCCCAGCGGGCGCAACCTGGCGTTCAGCCTCGATCAATTGGTGCAGGCATATCGGCTGCTACACAACGCCGTTGCGCAAGCGCAGCCCGTGCCCTTAATCTCTTGAGCCCAACACCCTGTAAGCAATGGAGGCTGCATGAAACTGGTCGGAATGCTGGACTCGCCCTACGTACGCCGCGTGGCTGTTTCCCTGGAGTTATACGGGGTGGGCTTTGTGCATGAACCGCTGTCGGTATTCAGCACTTACGCTGAATTTGCCCAGATCAACCCGGTAGTCAAGGCCCCGACCCTGGTGCTGGACGATGGGACGATGCTGATGGACTCGAGCCTGATCCTCGATTACCTGGAAGCGCTGGCGCCGGCTGACAAGAAGCTGCTGCCCCAACAACCGGCGGCACGCGCCCGCGACCTGCAACTGCTTGGGCTCGCGCTGGCGGCCTGTGAAAAAAGCGTGCAGATCGTCTATGAACACAACCTGCGCCCCGCCGAAAAGCTGCATGCGCCATGGCTTGAGCGCGTTACCGGGCAATTGCTGGCGGCCTATACGTTGCTGGACAAGCAACTGGCGGGCAACGAGGCGCTGACCCAGGCGTCGATTACCGCAGCAGTCGCCTGGTCGTTCAGCCAGTTCACCGTGGCCTCGGTGGTGAAGGCCGATGCGTTCCCCAACCTCAAGCGCCATGCTGAACGCCTGGAGCAGCACCCAGCGTTCAAGCGTTACCCCATCGAATGAACTTGCCCTAATTTGTAGGAGCGAGCTTGCTCGCGAAAAATTCACAGGCGCCGCGGTTATTCAGGCTGCACGCGTTATCGTTGACGTTTTTCGCGAGCAAGCTCGCTCCTACATAGAGCCCTTTTCGCGTCGCTACACCCAACCGCCGTCAACGATAAAGTTCTGAGCCGAGCACATCGCCGAAGCATCCGAGGCCAAAAACAGCGCCATGTTGGCGATGTGTTCCGGCATCACGCTGCCGGGCAGGCACTGGCTGCGGGCGATGAGTTCCTTGGCGGCGTCGTCGACCCACATGGCCAGTTGTTTTTCGGTCATCACCCAACCCGGCACCAAGGTGTTGACGCGGATATGGTTGGGCCCCAGTTCCCGCGCCAGGGCTCGGGTCATGCCGTGGGCGGCGGCCTTGCTGGCGGCGTATACGGGGTAGCCGGCCGAGGCCATCATCCAGCCCACCGAACCCAGGTTGATGATCGAGCCGCCACCGGCCTCTTTCATCATGGGCACCACCGCCTTGGCGGCAAAGAAGGCGTGCTTGAGGTTGACCGCAATGAGCTGGTCGAACAGGTGCGAGTCGATTTCTTCCAGGCTGTGGCGCACATCGTTCGCTGCATTGTTGACCAGTACCGTGATCGGCCCCAGGGAATGCTCGAAGCGCCCGATCGCCGCACGGTAGCCGATCTCATCGGTGATATCGCAGCACTCGAACTCGACACTGTGCCCTTTGGAGTTGAGCAGCGCCGCCAAGCGCTCACCCTGGCTCTGTGCACGGTCCACAAACGCCACCTTGGCACCCTGCGCGGCGAAGGCCCGCACCATGAACTCACCAATCCCCGAAGCCCCGCCGGAAACCAGCACGGTTTTGCCCTTGAGGTCGGGATAAATCGCTTGCTGGGTAGTCATCACAATCAGTGCTCCGCTTAATTAGTCTTATTTTATTTTGCAAGAACGACGTTAAAGGCTATAAATCTGCTGTCATATCGACAAAATATCTCACATTAGTAGAACTATTCCAGCAAAACAACAAAAGGAAGTTCGACCATGAAGCACCCTCGATACCTGCTGTCCGGCCTTGCGCTGTCCATGCTGATCGCCAGCGGCGGCGCGCATGCCGCCGGCCTTAGCAGCGAACACAAACCCTTCGGTAAAACCAATGACGGCACCGCCGTCGAACAGTACGTGTTGCGCAACAGCCATGGCATGCAAGCCACGGTGATCACCTACGGTGGTGTGCTGCAGTCGCTAAAAGTGCCAGACAAACACGGCAAGCTCGACGACGTGGTACTGGGCTTCGATGACGTGCAAGGCTATCAAGGCGGTACCGCGTTTTTCGGTGCCACCATCGGCCGCTTCGGCAATCGCCTGGCCGGCGGCGCCTTCGAACTCGACGGCAAACGCTACCAGGTGCCGCTCAACGACGGCCCCAACTCATTGCATGGCGGCGCCCAGGGCTTCGACAAGCAGGTGTGGCAAGCCAAATCGGTCAAGGACAAAGACTCGGTGGGCGTCACCCTCACCTACCTGTCCAAAGATGGGGAAATGGGCTTTCCGGGCAACTTGAAGACCGAGGTCACCTACCGCCTCAACGACAACAACGAACTGCACATCGACTACACCGCCACCACCGACAAACCGACGGTGCTCAACCTCACCAACCACAGCTACTTCAACCTGGCCGGCGCGGGCAACGGCGACATTCTCAAGCAGGTCGCCACGTTGCACGCCAGCCACTACACACCGGTGAACGCCACCTTGATTCCCACTGGTGAATTGGCGCCGGTCAAGGGCACGCCGATGGACTTCCTGAAGCCCACACCCATCGGCCAGCACATCAAGGCAGACCATCCGCAGCTCAAATTCGCCGAGCCCAAGCAAGGTGGCTTCGACTTCAACTGGGCGCTGGATACCAAAGGGGACGTCAAGCAACTGGCCGCCGAGGTGCATGATCCTGAGTCAGGCCGACGCTTGCAGCTCTACACCACAGAGCCCGGCGTACAGTTTTATACCAGCAACTTCCTGGACGGTTCGGTGAAGGGCAAAGGCGGCAAGACCTATCAGCATTGGAGTGGATTTACCTTGGAGACCCAGCACTTTCCCGATGCGCCTAACCAGCCGAGCTTTGCCTCGACCCGCTTGAATCCTGGGCAGACTTACACGCAGAGCACCCTCTTCAAATTCACCGCCGATTAAAACTGTAGGAGCGAGCTTGCTCGCGAAAAACTCATAGGCACCGCGGTTGTTCAGGAAGCACGCGTTATCGTTGACGTTTTTCGCGAGCAAGCTCGCTCCTACATTGATCTGATGGCCTGGGTTCAGCGTTGTTTCATGCGGTCGATGACCACGGCCAACAGCAGGATCGAACCGCGGATCACATACTGGTAAAAGGTATCGATGTTCTTCAGGTTCATCGCATTCTCGATGATCGCCAGAATCAATACCCCGGCAATCACATGGCGGATCATGCCGATGCCGCCGCTCAGCGACACCCCGCCCAGCACACAGGCCGAGATCACCGTCAGCTCGAAGCCCTGGCCAATCATCGGCTGGCCCGAGGTCATGCGTGACGCGAGGATCACCCCGGCCAAGGCGCCGATCAGGCCATGGATGGCGAAGATCAGGATCTTGGTGCGATCTACGTTCACGCCCGCCAGCAGCGCCGCCTCGGGGTTACCGCCGATGGCCATGGTGTTGCGCCCATAGGTGGTGTAGTTGAGCAGCCAGCCGAAGAACAGGAAGCAGACAATGGTGATCAGGATCGGCACCGGCACACCAAACAATTGGCCGTTGCCGAACACGAAGAATTGCTCCTGGGACACGCCTACCGCCTTGCCGTCGGCAAAGATATAAGCCAGGCCGCGCACGATCTGCATGGTCGCCAGGGTGGTGATCAAGGCGTTGACCCGCAACTTGGCAATCACGATGCCATTGATCAACCCCACCATCAGGCCCATCAGCAGCGCTGCGCCAATGCCCAGCATCACACTGTCGGTATCGCGCATCACAATCGCCGCAACCACGCCGGCGCAGGCGATCACCGAGCCTACCGACAAGTCGAAGTGCCCCGAGGCCAGGCAGAACAGCATGGTGCACGCGGCGATGCCCACAGTGGAAATAGCCAGGCCCAGGCCGCGCATGTTGAGCGGTGAGAGGAAGTTATCGATCAGCAAGGCACACAGCACAAAGATGCCCACGGCTGCCATCAACATCGCCCAGTTGTCGAGCAATGCGCGCATGTCCATAGGTTTGCGTGACGAGGGCAACGCGTTGTTTTGAATAGTCATGGTCGTCTCTCAGTTCGCCAGGCCGCGTGGCAAGGCCAGTTGCAGCAGGTTGGATTCAGTCGCGTGCTCGCGCAGTTGTTCGCCGCGCAGGGCGCCTTCGCACAGCACCAGGATGCGGTCGCAGATGCCCATCACTTCCATCAGGTCGCTGGACACCACGATTACCGCAATGCCACTGGCCGCCAGGTTATGGATGATCTGGTAGATCTCCGACTTGGCGCCGATGTCGATACCGCGGGTGGGTTCATCCAGCAGCAGGACCTTCATCGGCATCGACAACCAGCGGCCAAGAATGGCTTTCTGCTGATTACCGCCGGACAGGTACAGGATTTTCTGCTCGGCATTCGGCGTCTTGACCTTCATGGCCTGGATCTGCCGCTCGGCGTTGCCCTTCTCCCAGCCGTCGCGCAGCAGCCAGCCGAACGAGGCATGGGCGCTGCGGGCGCTGATGTTGATATTTTCCGCCACGCTGGACAGCGGGATGATGCCTTCCTTCTTGCGGTCCTCCGGGCACAGCAGCACGCCAGCGGCA
>NZ_JAOTNW010000019.1:0-115078 GCF_036346515.1 Pseudomonas sp. AM4(2022) | reverse complement strand
ATCGGCATAAAAAAGCCCGGCTCAAGAGCCGGGCTTTTCATTCAAGCAACTGCAATCAAGCGCCGTATACCGGCAGCTTCTTGCAGATGGCCTTGACCTTCTCACGTACCGCGTCGATCACGGCTTCGTTGTTCAGGTCGGCCAGGATGTCGCAGATCCAGCCCGCCAGTTCCTTGCACTCGGCTTCCTTGAAGCCACGGGTGGTCACTGCCGGGGTGCCGAAGCGCAGGCCGGAGGTGACGAACGGCGAACGTGGGTCGTTCGGCACGGAGTTCTTGTTCACGGTGATGAAGGCTTTGCCCAGGGCAGCGTCAGCATCTTTACCGGAAATGTCCTGCTTGATCAGCGACAGCAGGAACAGGTGGTTTTCAGTACCGCCGGACACCACATCAAAACCGCGCTCGATGAACACGCTGGCCATGGTCTTGGCGTTCTTGACCACTTGCTGCTGGTAGGTCTTGAACTCAGGCTGCAGTGCTTCCTTGAAGCAGATCGCCTTGGCCGCGATCACGTGCTCCAGCGGGCCGCCTTGGGCGCCCGGGAAAACGGCGGAGTTGAGCTTCTTCTCGATCTCGGCGTTGGCACGCGCCAGGATCAGGCCGCCACGCGGACCGCGCAGGGTCTTGTGGGTAGTGGTGGTGACCACGTCGGCGTAAGGCACTGGGTTGGGGTAAACGCCCGCAGCCACCAGACCGGCCACGTGGGCCATGTCGACGAACAGGTAGGCACCGACCTTGTCGGCGATTTCACGGAAGCGTGGGAAGTCCAGGATCTGCGAGTAGGCAGAGAAACCGGCCACGATCATTTTTGGCTTGTGCTCAACCGCCAGGCGCTCGACTTCGTCGTAGTCGATCAGGCCGTTGGCATCGATACCGTACTGGACGGCGTTGTACAGCTTGCCGGAGGAAGAAACGCTGGCGCCGTGGGTCAGGTGACCGCCGTGGGCCAGGCTCATGCCCAGGATGGTGTCGCCGCCTTGCAGCAGGGCCAGGTACACGGCGCTGTTGGCTTGGGAACCGGCGTGTGGCTGGACGTTGGCATAATCGGCGCCGAACAGTTCTTTTGCACGGTCGATGGCCAACTGCTCAACCACGTCGACGTACTCGCAACCACCGTAGTAGCGCTTGCCTGGGTAGCCTTCGGCGTACTTGTTGGTCAGAACCGAACCTTGAGCCTCCATCACCGCAGGGCTGGTGTAGTTTTCCGAAGCGATCAGCTCAATGTGCTCTTCCTGGCGCACGGCTTCTTGCTCCATGGCGGCGAAGAGATCGGCGTCGTACTTGGCAATAGTCAAATCACGGCTGAACATGGCGGTCCTCAAGGATCGGGGGCAGAAAAGGAGGGCATTCTAACTCAATGGGTTTTAGATGGCATATGAAAGGACATCATGTCGCGGACAAGTGGGGCTCATCTGGGGATGGGCGGTGCCGGTGATGGGTACATCGCCTTCTTCTGTAGGAGCGAGCTTGCTCGCGAAAAACGTCAACGATAACGCGTGCATCCTGAATGAACGCGGTGCCTGTGAGTTTTTCGCGAGCAAGCTCGCTCCTACAAAAAAACCTAAGCCCCGCCACAGCTTTCAGTCGAACATGAACAGCGCATCATTACTGAACTGCACCTCAAACCGATTCGCCGGCATCGGCCGCCCGAACAGGTAACCCTGCACCTCATCACAGCCATGCTCACGCAGGAAGTCCAACTGCTCATGGGTTTCCACCCCTTCGGCAATCACCGCCAGGTTCAGGCTGTGGGCCATGGCAATGATCGCCCGGGCAATCTGTGCGTCCTGCTCACCCGAGGGCAGGCCGTCGACGAAGGTGCGGTCGATCTTCAGCACATCGATGGGGAATTGCTTGAGGTAGTTGAGCGACGAATAACCGGTGCCGAAGTCATCCACCGCGATGCTCAGGCCCAGGTTTTTCAGGCTGGCGAGGATCTGCAGGGCTTCGTTGACTTCACGCATCAGGATGCTTTCGGTCAGCTCCAGCTCCAGGCACGCCGGCGGCAGGCCGGTGTCCTTGAGGATGGTGGCGATGCGCGTGCCCAACTGGCCGTCGGAGAACTGCCGCGCCGAGATGTTCACTGAGACTTTCGGCACGCGCACCTTGTTCTGGTGCCAGGTCTTGAGCTGTCGACAGGCCTCGCCAATCACCCAGTCGCCCACATCCACCACCAGCCCGAGTTCTTCCAGCACTGGGATAAAGTCCCCGGGCGGTACCAGGCCACGGCGCGGGTGGCGCCAGCGCAGCAGGGCTTCGGCGCCGGTCAGGCGTTTGCCGTCGCCGCTGAATTGCGGCTGGTAATAGAGCACGAATTCGTTCTGGTCCAAGGCGTGGCGCAGGTCGCTTTCCAGCTCCAGGCGCTCCAGGGCGCTGGCGTTCATGTCGGCCTGGTAGAACTGGAAGTTGTTCTTGCCGCGCTCTTTAGCGTGATACATCGCCGTGTCGGCGTTTTTCATCAATTGGCTCAGCTCGTTGCCGTCTTGCGGGCTCAGGGCGATGCCGATACTGGCGGTCACGAAGAACTCGCGACCCTCCAGCACAAAGGGTTTGACCAGGCTGGCGAGGATCTGCTCGGCCACATGAATGGCGCGGTTCAGCGCCATCTCGCGGCTGACCCGTGGTTGCAGGAGCAAGGTGAACTCGTCGCCGCCCATGCGCGCCACGGTGTCGTCCTCGGCCACGCAGCCGAGCAGGCGCGTGGCCATTTCCTTGAGCATGCGGTCGCCGGCTGCGTGGCCGAGGGAGTCGTTGATCGGCTTGAAGCGGTCAAGGTCGAGGAACATCAGCACCACCCACGACTTCTGCCGTTCGGCGGACTGCAACGCGGTGTGCAGGCGGTCCTGGAACAGGGTGCGGTTGGGCAGGTGGGTCAGGGCGTCGTAGTAGGCCAGGCGGTGGATGCGCTGCTCACTGGCCTTGCGCTCGCTGATATCGCTGAAGAAACACACATAGCTGGCCAGGTCGCCTTCATCGTCGAACACCGCGGTAATGCCCACCCAGGCCGGGTAATGCTCGCCATTGCGGCGCTTGAGCCACACTTCACCTTCCCAGGTGCTGTGCTGATGCAGCTGTTTGAGTACATAACGCAGATGGGCTTCCTGCTGCTCGTCGACGGTGAGCATGTTCGGCAATTGGTCGAGCACATCCGCCACTTCATAGCCGCTGACCCGGCTGAACGCCTCGTTGGCCTGCACGATATAACCGGCCGGGTCGGTGATCAGGATCGCCGAGGTGGAATGTTCGAATACCGTGGCCGCCATGCGCAGGTCTTTTTCGGCGCGGCGTTGCTGGCTGATATCGCGGCCCACGCCGAGGATGCCTTCAAACCCGCCATGCTCATCCCACACCAGCACCAGGCGCAGCTCTATCGGCACCTTGCGTCCGTCGGCGCGCAGGCAGTCGAACAGGAACAGTTGGGTCTGGACTTCATCGCGCAAGGTGTTCAAGGCCTCGGGGTTGCCGAGGGCGCGGCTGACCTGTTCCATCAGGTTGTAGATGCCGGTCAACTGCTGAGGGTTGGCAACGATCGACTGCCAACCGTTCTTGAACACCCAGTCCACGTCATAGCCCAGGACGGTGTTGACCGAGGGGCTGATGTAGTTGAGGGCCAGTTGGCTATCGGTGGAGCAGATCACGTCGCTGATGCTTTCGGCCAGCATCCGGTAGCGCTGTTCACTGTCGCGCAGCGATTCACTGGCCTCGATCTGGTCGGTAATGTCCTTGGCCACGCCGATGATCCGGGTGACCACTGTGGACGTATCGCGGGCCAGGGCCTGTTCGCGGATATCGAAGCGGCGCCACTGGTTATTGCGGTGACGAAAGCGCAGTTGGCAGTGCAGTTGGGTCGTATAAGCGGCTTGGCGTTGCTGCTGGCGCAAATCGTGGTAATGCTCGGCGTCTTCGGGGTGCAGCAGGATTTCCCAGAAGTACTCACCCATTTGCTGCAGTTCGGCTTTGTTGTAGCCCAGGGTGTGGCCCAGATGATGGTTGCTGAAAATCATGCGCTGGCTGATCACGTCCTGCACATACAGGTGATCAGGCACGGTGCGCACCACATCCGACCAGAAGCTTTCACGCTCCACCAGCGACAACTCGATCAGCTTGCGGCTGGTGATGTCGCTGATGCTGAGAATCACGGCCTTGACGTCATCCTGCTGCTCCGGCAAACGCATCACCAGCCACAGGTACTGTTCGTTGCCAGCCACGTCGTTGAGCTGGATTTCCAACTCCAGCTGTTTTTGCCGGGTCAGTACAGCTTCCAGCACCTGATAGCCGATGGACGTGGCATTGCGCGGGCAATCATCGATCAGGCGTTCCCAGGCCTGCTCGCAGGACGCGACGTTGAGCAGGCGCACGGCCATCTGGTTGACCTCGGTGACGCGCAACTCTTTGAGCAGTTGCTTGCGCTCAGTGGGGTTGGCCTGCAACCAGGCGTGCAACTGCTCGCGGCTTTGAACCTGGGTCTTGTTGCAAAACGCCTTGAGCCCGGACAGGTCAAGCACGCACAACGCCACGCCTGTGCCCTCGAAGATGTCCTGGTAGCGTCGCCGGCCTTCATGCACTTGGCGTTGGCGGCGGCGCATGTTGAGCAGCACGATCACCGGGACCAGCGAAAACGCCAGGCCCAGCAGGCACTTGCCGATAAAGGCAGGCAGCAGTTGTTCCAGCACCGCGCTACGGTCAAACAGGCCGCGCAGTTGCCAGTCGCTTTTGCTTAAAGGCGTGACCAGCACACTGCGGTTCAACTCTTCCGGCGTCAGGGCGCCGGACCACTGCGCCGGCATCCCGCTGTCACGGCTGACCACACGATGGTTCAGGCTGTTCTCGATCGCCCACATCGGGCGTTGACCCTGGGCATCCTGGCGTGTGAGGTTGGCCAGGTAATTGGGCGCCAGGCGCAAGGCCCAGTACACCTTGGAGCCACCGCTGGGTTGGTGCAGCAACAGATAGATGACCGTGCCGTCATTGTCGTTGCTCAGGTAGTAGGACTGGGCGTGACTGCGCTTGACCAGGTCTTCGAGCAGGGCACTGTCTCGGCTGTTGGCGGCAGTGTCGCTGATCAGTGCGCCGCTGGGGGCGAGCAGGGCGAAGCTGCGCAGGTCTGGCAACGAGCGCTGCAAGGTGCGCATCAGGGCCTGCTGCTGTTCGGCATTGCGCGGCGGCTCGACAATCGGCAACAGGTTCAGGGCGATCTGTGCGCTCAGGGCCATGTTCTGGCTGATCTGCTCGGCCAGGTCGGCGCTGTAGTCGATGGTGTATTGCTGCTGGTTTTTCTGGTTTTGCTGTAATTGATCAAGCAATTGCCAAAACAACAAGGCGAGCAACAGCAGCACAAGCGTCGCCAACGCGCCTTTCAAGGTGCCGTGCAGGGGCGCTCCCGGCGCAATATGAGCGGCGCGCAAGGGCGTGGGCGGCGTGACGTTGGGCAAACTGTGATCCTGCGGTTTGGCTGGACTGGCGCGCGACGTGCACTATAAGCCGGACGCCCGAAGGGCGGCTAGCATGCCTTGAGTTGTGGCAAAGTGCCAGTCCTGCCTGGCTGGACTGCCCCAGCGCATTCAGGTAGCTTTGCCGGTTACGCGGGGGCGTTCCAGCCCCAGATATTCAGGCTTTTTTTGCTCGCTGGCATTGATGATAGTCAAAGGCCCGCGCGGCGCATGGCCTGGCACGGGCATCGTCCGCTTAATTCATCAGTCACTGACGCTAGGTTCACCATGGCTCAATACGTCTTCACCATGCATCGGCTGGGAAAAGTTGTTCCGCCGAAGCGGGAAATCCTGAAAAACATTTCGCTGTCCTTCTTCCCTGGCGCCAAGATCGGCGTGCTCGGCCTCAACGGTTCGGGTAAGTCCACCCTGCTGAAAATCATGGCGGGCGTCGACACCGAGTTCGAAGGCGAAGCCCGCCCGATGCCGGACTTGAACATCGGCTACCTGCCGCAAGAGCCGATCCTGGACCCGACCAAGACCGTGCGTGAAGTGGTCGAAGAAGCCGTCAGCGTGATCAAGGACGCCCAGGCCCGCCTCGATGAGGTGTACGCCGCCTACGCCGAACCGGATGCCGACTTCGACAAGCTGGCCGCCGAACAGGCCAAGCTCGAAGCGATCCTGCAGGCGGGCGACGGTCACAACCTGGAGCGCCAACTGGAAGTCGCCGCCGATGCGCTGCGCCTGCCAGCCTGGGACGCCAAGGTCGAGCACCTGTCCGGTGGTGAGAAGCGTCGTGTGGCCCTGTGCCGCCTGCTGCTGTCGGCCCCTGACATGCTGCTGCTCGACGAACCGACCAACCACCTGGACGCCGATTCCGTCGCCTGGCTGGAGCATTTCCTCCACGATTTCCCGGGCACCGTGGTTGCGATCACGCACGACCGTTACTTCCTGGACAACGTCGCCGGCTGGATCCTGGAGCTCGACCGCGGCGCCGGTATCCCTTACGAGGGCAACTACTCCGGTTGGCTGGAAGCCAAGTCCGACCGTCTGGCCGCCGAATCCAAGCAGCAATCGGCCCACGAAAAAGCCATGAAGGAAGAACTGGAGTGGGTGCGCAAAGGCGCCAAGGCCCGCCAGTCCAAATCCAAGGCCCGTCTGCAACGCTTTGAAGAAATGCAGTCGCAGGAATTCCAGAAGCGCAGCGAAACCAACGAGATCTACATCCCGGCCGGTCCGCGCCTGGGTGACAAGGTCATCGAGTTCAAGAACGTCACCAAAGGCTATGGCGACCGCGTGCTGATCGACAACCTGTCGTTCGCCATGCCAAAAGGCGCGATCGTCGGCGTTATCGGTGGTAACGGTGCGGGTAAATCCACGCTGTTCCGCATGCTGATGGGCAAGGAAACCCCGGACTCCGGCAGCATCGAGATCGGCGACACCGTGCAGTTGGCCTGTGTGGACCAGAGCCGCGATGACCTGGACGGCAGCAAGACTGTGTTCCAGCAGATCTCCGACGGTTCCGACCAGATCCGCATCGGCAACTATGAAATCCCGTCGCGCACCTACGTCGGCCGTTTCAACTTCAAGGGCGGCGACCAGCAGAAGTTCGTCAAGGACCTGTCCGGTGGTGAGCGCGGCCGCTTGCACCTGGCCCTGACCTTGAAAGAGGGCGGCAACGTCCTGCTGCTCGACGAACCGTCCAACGACCTCGACGTTGAAACCCTGCGCTCCCTGGAAGAAGCCCTGTTGGACTTCCCGGGCGCCGCCATTGTGATCTCTCACGATCGGTGGTTCCTTGACCGCGTCGCGACCCACATCCTGGCGTACGAAGATGACTCCCAAGCGGTGTTCTTCGAAGGTAACTACACCGAGTACGAAGCCGACCGTAAGAAGCGTTTGGGTGAGGCCGCTGCCCAGCCGCACCGTGTGCGTCACAAAAAGCTGGCTTGATGCTGCAATAGCCGCAGCAGCCTGTTGAAAAAATACCCCTCACGCAGGGGTATTTTTTTGCCCGCGTTATGCCGGGAGCGTTGTGGGCGCCAGGGCCGGGCGGCTGCGCAGCAATTCTTCGACCACCCCCATAAACGCCTCGACCAACAGTGAGCGTGACTGCGAGCGTGTGAGTATCAGCAGGTGTACCCAGGCTTCGGGGTCTGCCAAGGGGCGGTAGACCACGCCTTTCCTGGCCAGGGTGTGGGTGCACCGGGGCACGAGCGAGACACCTTGGCCTGCGGCCACCAGGGCGATGATCGAGGTGATCTGGCGCCCCGCAGGGCCCGGGCGCAGCGCTAGGCCGCGGCGTTGATACAGGTGCTCGATGGAGCCGTTGAGGCCCGAACCGTAATCGCTGGGAAACAGAATCAACGGGTACTCACTGAGCTGGGCGAGGGTGACTTCGTCCTGCTCCGCCAGCGGGTTGTCGCTGCAAAGAGCCGCCACCAGCGGTTCTTGCCCCAACGACAAAACGTTAACGCCGGTTTGCCCGGCCTCCGGCAGCAGGCGGCTCATGCCGATGTCGATGCGCCCGTCCAGCACGTGGGTGTGCAGGCTGGCGGAAGCGCTCTCCACCAGGGTCAGTTGCACATCGGGAAAACGCTGGGCGAAGGCTTGCAGGGTTTGGCTGAAGAGTTCCGACAGGGCGATCGAGCTGGCATAGCCTACGACCAGTTGGCCGGTCGAGCCGGCAGCCAGCTTGGCGGCGATGTCTTGTGCAAGCCTGGCGTGCTCCAGCGCTGCGCGGGCATACGGCAAAAAGTGCTGGCCTTGGGCGGTCAGTGTGACCGTGCGACTGGTGCGGTCGAACAGGCGAAAGCCAAGCTCGGTTTCCAGGGCCGAAATCTGCCGCGTCAGGGGCGGCTGGGCAAGGTGCAGGCGCTGGGCCGCGCGGCCGAAGTGCAGCTCTTCGGCGACCGTCAGGAAGTAACGTAACTTGCGTAGATCAAGCATTCTGTTTCCTGGGTATTGATCGGTCCGAATTCGGTATTGGTGTTCCCTGCGCTGGGTATTCTATAAACATCCTCGACTATAAGACGAGAGGTCACATGAACCCGCGCTTGCTTCACGCCCGCTTCGCCGTATTCCTGTGTGGCTGTGCGGCGTTTCTGAATCTTTATGCGACACAGAGCATCCTGCCTGCGTTTGCCGAAAGCTTCCAGGTGAGTGCCCGACAGGCGGGGTGGAGCATCACGGTAACCACGTTGGCGGTGGCGATGACCGCGCCGTTTGTCGGGCGCCTGACCGGACGTTTCGAGCAACGCACGGTGATTGCCGTGGCCGCGTTGCTGCTGGCGCTGCCGACGCTGCTGACGGCCTATGTGGACAGTTTTGCCGAGCTGTTGGTGTGGCGTTTTGTCGAAGGGATGTTGATTCCCGTGGTGTTCGCCACCAGCGTGGCCTATATCGGCGATCGCTGGCGCGCGGCCACCGTCACCGAGATCACCAGTTTGTACGTCGCGGGGACGGTGCTCGGCGGGTTTGCCGGGCGCTTTGTCTCGGGTGTCATGACCCAATATGTGGGCTGGCGCGAAGCCTTCGAACTGTTGGCGGTCATCAGCCTGCTGGTCGGCCTGCTGATTGTGTGGCTGTTGCCGGCCAATCCGGTGGCGCGGCCCGGCGTCGCGGTGGTAGGCGCGCACGGGGTGCGCCGGCTTCTGCGCAAACCCTTGCTGGCGGCCTATGGCGTCGGTTTCTGCGTGCTGTTCTCACAAGTCGCAACCTTTACCTATGTCGGGCTGTATCTCAGCCAGGCCCCGTTCAACCTGGGCGCTGCAGCCTTGGGCACTTTGTATGCAGTGTTCCTGCTGGCGCTGGTGGTCATTCCTGTTGCGGGGCGCTTGAGCAAATCGCGACCACAATCGCAGTTACTGACCGGCGCTGTGGTGCTCGGCATGTGTGGCTCGGCGCTGACATTGTTGCCGTCCCTGTGGCTGATCGTGCTGGGTCTGGCCCTGAGCTCGACCGGCGTATTCCTGGCACAGGCCTCCGCCAATGCGTATATCGCCACCACGGCAGGCCCGGACAAGTCCGGCGCCGTGGGGCTGTACCTGACCGGCTATTACCTGGGCGGCAGCGCCGGCGCCGTGGCCCCGGCCATGCTCTGGAATCAATGGGGCTGGCCGGGCTGCGTGGCGTTGGTCGCAGGTTTTCAACTGTTGTCGCTGGCGATTGCCTTGCTGGGCTGGAAACCGGTAAAGCCCCAGGCCCTGGTCGCCGGACAGCGCGGCAAACCAGCCTGATTCTTCATCCAATAAAGGACTATGAGAGGTGAACATGACTAACACCGTGATCAAGCGCAGCCAGTTGTTGAAGCTCATCGAACCGGTATTGAACGACATGCCGGCCGGTGCCTTGCGCCATGCGCTGTTCGAAGCCTTCTGGGCTCAGGAAGACGCGCTGGTGGATATCGAAGACGCTTTTGCGCGACTCACCTCGCGTCGGCATTCGCCGGCGGTACTGCGCAAGTTCTTCGCCAGTTGGTCCAAGACCAATAATTCGGCGGCCAGTGTGTCCGGCCTGGCCAACCGCATTACCTTGCTGGCGCGCTCCGATGAAGGCTCCGCCGCCGCCGCGCAGTTGTACCGCGCCTGCGGCAGCCTGCAACGCATCACTGATGAAGATCTGGGCGCGTTGGGCAACACCTTGCACGCGGACCTGTTCTACACCATGGCCACCGCGCTGTGCGGCGATGACCAGTGGATATTGAAGGACAATTGCCTGCCCTCGGCACAGGCGTTCAAGGACTGGACCGACACCCGCCGCCTGCGTGATCGCGACCTGCTGCAGGGGTTACTGACCACGTTGATCCACGAGGTTTACACCCACGGCGAAGTGGAATTCATCCACCCGTTGTACTCGCAGTGGTTCGTGCGGGACATGGGCGTGCCGCCGGAGAAATCCCGGGCGACGGTGGCCTGGGTCACGGTGCATACCGGCGGTACCGAGAGCAACCATTTCGCCCATGCGGTGGCGGCGGTGAATGAGTTCACCACCGCCATGCAGATTGAAGTGGACCCCGCCACGGCGCGCGACATTTTTGCCCAATACCTGCAGCGTAAAGCCAGTGTGATGAGCGACTGTGCGCAGTTGCTGGGTTAACCCAGCGTTTTGCCTGAGAGCCTCTGACCCAGATGAACACCCTGAAGCAGACCGCAGCGCCATCGTTGTCGCCCCCTGATCCGGTCACCGTGCGTCGCCGCGCTCTGGTGGCAGGCTGCGGCGCGCATGCCGTGCACGATGGGCTGACCGATGTGATTTATGTGCTGTTGCCGATCTGGCAAGCGCAGTTCGGCCTCAGCTACGCCCAGATCGGCCTGTTGCGTGGTGCCTACGCGGGCATGATGGCCGGTTTTCAGTTACTGGCCAGCCGGGCTGCCGCGCGCTGGGGGCGTGAACGCTTGCTGGTAGGTGGCACTGCGTTGGCAGGCCTGGCCTACCTGCTGGCCGGCCAGGCTGGCGGGCTGGGCGTGTTGCTGTTGGCGCTGCTGCTAGGCGGGCTCGGCGCGAGTACGCAGCACCCGCTGGCCTCGTCGTTGATCACCGATACGCACGAGGCCGGCGGAGGCGTCAAACAAGCGCTGTCGCAGTACAACTTCAGCGGCGATATCGGCAAGACCCTGATCCCGGGGTTGATCGGCCTGTTGCTGGCGGTCATCAGTTGGCGCGCCAGTGTCACCCTGCTGGGTGTACTCGGGCTGCTGGCGGCAGCCCTGTTGTGGTGGCTGATCCCGGCACGCACCGAGGCTTCGGCGGCGCCGGTGAAAGCCACCCGTACGGGCGCCGGCGCCGGCTCCGCGAGCGGCCTGCGTGCGCTGATCGTGACCGGCACGCTGGACAGCGCCGTGCGCATGGGTTTCCTCACGTTTCTGCCGTTTTTGCTCAAGGCCAAGGGCGCCGGGCCTGCGGGCATCGGCCTGGCGTTGACGATGCTGTTCGTCGGGGGCGCCTTCGGCAAATTGTTGTGCGGTTACCTCGGTGCGCGCATCGGCATGATGAAAACGGTATGGGCCACGGAGTTCACCACGGCCGTGCTGATCGTCATGGCGGTGTACTTGCCCTACGCCGGCTTGATGGTGATGTTGCCGCTGCTGGGGCTGGCGCTGAACGGCACGTCGTCGGTGCTGTACGGCGCAGTCCCGGACCTGGCAGGGCCGGGCAGGCGCGACCAGGCGTTCGCCGTGTTCTACACCGGCACCATCGGTGGCGGCGCCTTGGCGCCGGTGCTGTTCGGCAGCCTTGGGGATGCCACCGGTGTGCCCATGGCCGTCCTGTTGCTGGCCGCCACCCTGTTGCTGACCTTGCCGCTGTCCTGGCGGGTTCAGCAAGGGCTGGAGGCCCAAGCCCGGTAGGGCGAACAAACGTTCCAACGTGTTCTGGCAGGTATAACAATGAATAACAGTGAACCGTCTGCCGTGTCATTGCCGTTGTCCCAGCGTGCGCAACGTCTCAGCGCGCCCGGCACGTCCAGCATGCGCAGTAAAGCCAATGCCTTGAAAGAAGCCGGCGTCAACGTGGTCAACTTTGCCGCGGGCGAATTGTCCTTCGATGCCTGCCCGGTCATGAAAGCCGCCGCGGCTGATGCGCTCGCCACTGCCCGCAACCGCTACACGCCGCCCATCGGCCTGCCCCAGCTTCGCCACGCGCTGGCGCAGCAGGTCACTCTGCGCTGCGGGGTGAATTACGCCGCCGATGAAATAGCGGTGACCGCCGGCGCCAAGCAAGCGCTGTACAACGCCGCAATGGTGCTGCTTAACCCGGGGGATGAAGTCATCGTCGCGGTGCCGTACTGGGAAACCTTCCCCACCCAGATCCAACTGGCCGGTGGCGTTCCCGTCTATGTCGACACGGCTGCAGATGACTATCGCCTCACCTGCGCAGCGGTCCAGAAGGCCCTGACCCCGCGCACCCGGATGATTGTGATCAACACCCCGAACAATCCGACGGGCACGGTTTATCAGCGCGAGGAACTGTTGGGTATTGCCCGGCTTGCCTTCGCACACAGGCTTTGGGTGGTGTTCGACGAGTGTTACCGCAAACTGGTGCGTGCGCCCCATGAACATCACAACATCGTGTCGCTGTTTGCGCCGCTCAAACATCAGACGGTACTGGTCGATTCGTTTTCCAAAAGCCACGCGGTCACCGGCTGGCGGGTAGGGTATGCGTGCGCGCCCGCCCCAGTCATCGCCGCCATGCACAACCTGCAAGGGCATACGACGTCCAACCCCAGCAGCCTGTCCCAATATGCCGCGCTCGGCAGCCTGATGGCGGACGCGCCGCACTTTACCCGCCAGGTCAATGCCTTCCTCGACCAGCAATTGCTCGCGGCCTGCACTTGCCTTGGGCATGTCGACGGCATTCGGTGCGCCCCGCCGGAAGGGGCGTTCTATCTGTTTATCGATGTGTCCCGCAAGTTGGGGGGCCGCTACCTGGGCACCGTTATTCGTGACGTCGACCACTTGGCCGATCTGTTATTGACCGAAGCCCATATCGCGGTAGTGCCCGGCTCTGGCTGCGGTGACGGCAACAGCATCCGTATCTCCTACGCCGTTGAGCGTGAAGCGCTGATTGAGGGCCTCACGCGCTTCGGTCGTTTCATGTCAGAAATCGTTGCGCATTAACCCCACCTTAAAAGGATATGAGCCGTGGAAAATCTGAGCCGCCAATTTATCGGGTACGTGAACCAGGCGCTGGTGGATGTCGAGGATGGACATCTGGCCCAGGCCCTGCTCAGCGGTTTCAACAGTCAAACCGCCGCGCTGGACAAGTACTGCGAGACCTATGTCGACATGACCTCCAGTAATTGGAGCGAGTCGTCACTGTGTACGTTCTTCTGTGGCTGGCGTAGCCCGGACGGCGCCGCCCATGCCGTCTCGAGCATCATCGTGCGCATCCTCCAGGAGTCGGCATCGTTGACGGATGACGCCCGGTTGAAAATGCTCGAGGCGGCGGCCCATTGTGGGGAGATCATTGTCGAGGATATCGGGCTGGGTGAAATGCATGGGCATCCGCACCATTCCAAGCTGTATTACCGCATGGCTTCGGCCATCTGCGGCTCCGATGATTGGCGCCTGCAAGACAAGTTCCTCAACCCGATCACCAAGGAATTCTCCGGTTGGGTGGGAGAAAAACGCCCGTTGGCGCCGCAACTCATCGAAGCGCTGGAAATGATGGCCATGACGGAGTTGTTCAATACCGGCGAATACAACCTGATGACCCCGCTATGGAAACAGTGGTTGCGCGATGTACGGGGCTATAGCGCCGGTGAGGCCAGCCGCGTCGCGAGTTTTCTCAGTGTGCATTGCGGCAGCGTGGAAGCACGCCACTTCAAGCATGCCGCTGAGGCGTTGCGGCTGTATGCCAGCGCCACCGGGCAGGCCGTGGATTACGCGCGTATCGCACGGCTCTCCAGGGAGTACGTGGCCAGGGCCTGCGAACATCTGCAAAAGATGGCGTCGGTGCTCAAGTGCGAACAGCCCGCCTGGGATTGAGGCTGTCCGATAACCCCCGTGGTGCCGCCGATAAGGAGCCTGAACCCTATGATGGATACCGAAGCGCGCCGACGCCCTCTGTCGGCACTGTTGGATAGCAACCGTTGCTTGCGTGTACTCGAAGCCCATAGCCCGATATCGGCGTTGCTCGCGCAGCGCGCCAGGCTGGAGATCAGCCCAGGGCATACGGTGGGGTACGACGCCATCTGGTCGAGTTCGCTGACCGACTCGACCCAACGCGGGTTACCCGACATCGAAATTCTTTCGCCCAGTAACCGATTGCCGGGGATTCGCGAAATATTCGATGTGTGCTCGCTGCCGCTGATATTCGATGCCGATACCGGCGGCAAGGCCGAACATTTCGCGATTCATATCAAGATGCTGGAGCGCGCGGGCGTCTCGGCGGTGGTGATCGAAGACAAGTGCGGCTTGAAGAAAAACTCACTCTTGGGCATCGAGGTCGACCAGGCGCAGGAGTCCATCGAGGCCTTTTGCGCCAAACTTCAGGCCGGCTGCACGAGTCGCACCGGCTCAGGGCTGATGATGATAGCCCGGTGTGAAAGCTTGATCCTCGATCGCGGCATGGAAGAGGCGATGGCACGGTGCCTGGCGTATGTCGAGGCGGGGGCGGATGGCATCATGATCCACAGCCGCAAGCAGGATGGCCTGGAAATCCTGGAATTCGCCCGGCAGTTTCGCCTGCAGCGGCCCAGGGTACCGCTGATTTGCGTGCCGACCAGCTATGTTCACCTGAAGTTCGAGGTGCTGGAGCGAGCAGGTTTCAACGCGGTGATTTATGCCAATCACATGTTGCGCAGTGCCTACCTGGCCATGCGTGATACCGCCGTCGGAATACTCGCCAATGGCCGGACACTGGAGCTGGAGCCACGTTGCCTGGGCATCGACGAGATACTCGACTTGGTGCCGGGCACACGCTAGTGCCCTGCGCGAGTCTGTAGGCAAATGTAAGAGCAGTGTGGGAGCGGGCTTGCTCGCGAAGGCGGTGTGTCAGCCACTGAATCTTGAGCTGAACCACAGCTTTCGCAGGCAAGCCAGCTCCCACATTTGATCGAGTACACCGGTCATGTGGGAGCTGGCTTGCCTGCGATAACGGCCTCCTTGTTGGTGCAAAACTCAGAGTGAAATCCCCATTTAAGGGCAAAAAAAGGCGGTTATTTATACTTATTGCACCATTTAATTTCACAAAGGCGACATTTTGCCCTGTCACGGTGCGAAACGAATTGATAAAGTCCGGCTCATTCTCTGTTTAACAACAATCAATTTGCCGAGACTTTTCATGACCGAATCCGTCGACTCCTTCCTTGCCCGCCTCAAGAAACGCGACCCGGACCAGCCGGAATTCCACCAGGCTGTAGAAGAAGTTCTGCGCAGCCTGTGGCCCTTTCTTGAAGCCAACCCCCACTATCTGACCTCGGGCATCCTGGAGCGCATCTGCGAGCCAGAGCGCGCGATCACGTTCCGGGTGTCGTGGGTGGATGATCACGGCAAGGTTCAGGTCAATCGCGGTTTCCGTATCCAGATGAACAGCGCCATTGGGCCTTACAAAGGTGGCTTGCGCTTTCATCCTTCGGTCAACCTGGGTGTGCTGAAATTCCTCGCCTTCGAACAGACCTTCAAAAACTCACTCACCTCGCTGCCCATGGGCGGCGGCAAAGGCGGCTCGGACTTCGACCCCAAGGGCAAGAGCGACGCCGAAGTGATGCGCTTCTGCCAGGCGTTCATGAGCGAGCTGTACCGCCACATCGGTGCGGACGTGGACGTACCGGCCGGCGATATCGGCGTGGGCGCGCGGGAAATCGGTTTTCTGTTCGGCCAGTACAAACGCCTGAGCAATCAATTCACCTCGGTGCTGACCGGCAAGGGCATGACCTATGGCGGTAGCCTGATCCGCCCGGAAGCCACCGGTTTTGGCTGCGTGTATTTCGCCGAAGAGATGCTCAAGCGCCAAGGCCAGCGCGTCGAGGGCAAGCGGGTGGCGGTGTCCGGCTCCGGCAACGTGGCGCAGTACGCGGCGCGCAAAGTCATGGACCTGGGCGGCAAGGTGATTTCCCTGTCGGACTCCGAAGGCACCCTGTACGCCGAAAGCGGTTTGACCGAAGAGCAATGGTCGGCGCTGCTGGAGCTGAAAAACATACAGCGCGGGCGCATCAGTGAATTGGCCGAGCGTTTCGGCCTGGAGTTCCGCAAAGGCCAGGCGCCTTGGGAGCTGGCGTGCGATATCGCGCTGCCCTGCGCGACCCAGAACGAACTCGACGCCGAGGCTGCGCGCACCTTGCTGCGCAACGGCTGTCTCTGCGTGGCCGAAGGCGCGAACATGCCGACCACGTTGGAGGCTGTGGATATCTTCATCGACGCGGGCATTCTGTTTGCGCCGGGCAAGGCATCCAACGCGGGTGGCGTGGCGGTGAGCGGCCTGGAAATGTCGCAGAACGCCATGCGCCTGCTGTGGACCGCAGGGGAGGTGGACAGCAAGCTGCACAACATCATGCAGTCGATCCACCATGCCTGCGTGCATTACGGTGAAGAAAACGGCCGTATCAACTACGTCAAGGGCGCGAACATCGCGGGCTTCGTGAAAGTAGCTGACGCGATGCTGGCCCAGGGTATCGTCTAAGCCTCGGGTTCGATGCGCAGCACTTCGATCAACTGATCGCCGACGGGGCGCTGCCACAGCACCTCGTCGCCCACCTGGGCGCCCAACAAGGCACGGCCCAGGGGCGAGCCCCAGTTGATCAAGCCTGCGTTGGCATCGGCCTGGTCTTCACCGACCAACTGGATGCGCTGCTGTTCGTCCTGCTCGTTGGCGAACGTAACCCAACTGCCGATCTGCACCTTGTCGGTGGACGTGGCCGGCGCGACTACCTGGGCGCTCTGCAGCCGCTGATTGAAGTAGCGCAAATCCCGCTCAAGGTCAGCCTGGCGCTGTTTATCAGCCTGCTCGCCCTTGGCGGCTTCGTCGCTGTGCTCCCCTTGCAACTGCGCCACCTTGGTCTGCAATTGCGCCAACCCTTGCGCGGTCAGGCGGTTAGGTTGCGCGCTGACCTGACGCTCCACTGGCTGATCAGCCTGGGCCGCCGCGTTATCTTCATTTACAAAAGCTCGGCTCATGGCGTTCTCCTTCCTATGGAAGTTGGGCCACGTTCGCTGCCTGTTCGTTCCCACCGGCGCTGATCGTTCCCACGCTCCGCGTGGGAATGCATCCTGTGACGCTCTGCGTCACGACCTCGCGAGCGGACGCGGAGCGTCCAGGGCGGCATTCCCACGCGGAGCGTGGGAACGATCAGCGTGAGCGATAGGCTTTGGCGGCGTCACGATCTTTTTCCTGCTGCCAATCGTGTTCGCGGTCGTCCCTGCGGTTTTCCTCGTAATCGCGCAGTTCCTGGCTCTCGCGCATGGCCTTGCACTGACGAAACCCATCTTCCCAGCCTTCGGCGTATGGCCGGTCTTTGAGGTAGCGCGGCACATTCTTGCGAAACGCCCCGGTAATCACCCCAGCGGCCTGGCGACCGCTGCTGCAACCGTCGTCAAAGCCATCGGCGAAGGCGGGTGGGTAACCTTTGGCCAGCAATTCCTGATGGGTTGACTGGCAACCCGACAACCCCACCACCGCGCACAGCATGACCGCATACCGCCACATGGCGTACTCCCTGGCCGGTTAACGGCTGATAAGGAGAGTCTAGAAGGGGATTTGTCAGCTGTATGTGAAAGGGGTGTCAGAGGGATGTACCGGACTTAACTGTAGGAGCGGGCTTGCTCGCGAAAAACGTCAACGATAACGCGTGTTTCCTGAATAACCGCGGCGCCTATGAGTTTTTCGCGAGCAAGCTCGCTCCTACAGAGAGCGAGCGCCGGCCAGCTTTTGATTTTCACCAGGCTTGAGTCAGTAGTGGTACCACTTCACCTCAAGCATCACTTCATTGACTGGCGTGGACAGGTGGCTGTATTCACGCTGGGCACTCAGGCGCAGGCCCAGGTTGCGCGACAGTTCCCACTGCTGGTTGAGGCTGATGCTGCGGCGCACTTCGCCGTTGGTGAAGAAATCACCCTTGGCTTCCAGGCTCAGGTTGCCCAACGGGTTTTTCCACAGCACGCCGGTGTTGAAACCGGCCGCCGGGGAGATGGCTTCGCTAAAGTCGTTGTTGTGCTCCACGCGCACGGTGCCGAGGGCGAAGCCGAGCATGTCGTCGGAGAGTTGCCAGGTGCCACCGGCGCCGCCATTGACGTGGGCCACCAGGGTTTCGTCGTCGTGTTTGCCCGGTACGCGTTCCAGGCCGCCGGTGACTTGCCACGACCAGGGTTGCAGCAGCGCATTGCGCGGCGTCAGGGAGCGGATGGTGGCCAGGTCCAGTTGCTGGAGCTGCCAGTGATTGCCCTCGTACTGGCGCAACTTCATTTGCAGGATTTCGATCTGCGCGCCCAAGGGGAAGCCTTCGGCGTTGTCATTGAGGTCGTGATAGGCCATGCGCAGGCCATATTCGCCGAAGGCTTTGTCGCCACGGGTGCCGATGCCGGCTTGCCAGGTGCGTGACTGGTGGCCGTTCTCCGGCAAACCAGGCGGCGTGATCTTGAGGTCCGGCGCAGGGTTCTGGTTGATCGCCCGCAGCAGTTCGAAGCTGCGCTGGGAGCGTTCGGTGTCGCGTTCCAGCCCATTAGCGCGGTAGCGGCCGAGGCGGTAGGCGGCGTCGATGATCAGCGCCTGGCGCTCGCGAGGCAGGGCCTTGAATGCGGGCTCTTGCAGTTGCTTCTGGTCATCGCTGACTTTCAACACCCATTGCTGCTCATCGCCATCCAGCGGCTTGGCGCGTTCGAGCAGTTCGCGTTCACGCGAGGGGCGATAGTCGATCTTTTCGACCAGCCCTGCGTCTTTTACCGCTTTGACCGTATCGGTAGGGATCGCGGTGAGCGGGAACTGTTCGGTCAGGCGCAGGCCGGGGCGGGCGACTTGCAGCAGCTCGAGCAGGCGGTAGGAGCAGTTTTCGTCGAAGAAGAAGTAATCGAACTGGATCTGCTTGAGCTCCCACACGTGCTCGACCATACGCTTGGTCTCGACCTCGGTGAGGTTCAGGCGGTATTCCCACAAATCGCGGTTTTCAAGACTGCGGTATTCGGAGAGTTTCTCCTGATAGGGCACCAGGGCGAACAGGCCGGGGTAGCCGCC
The DNA here is from genome assembly GCF_036346515.1 of Pseudomonas sp. AM4(2022). Taxonomy (NCBI): domain Bacteria; kingdom Pseudomonadati; phylum Pseudomonadota; class Gammaproteobacteria; order Pseudomonadales; family Pseudomonadaceae; genus Pseudomonas; species Pseudomonas sp. AM4(2022). Next base: position 95,985 of record NZ_JAOTNW010000019.1, on the reverse strand, counting down.
CATCAGGCCCTTCCAGGCATAGAGGATGCTGTTGTCGGAGCCTTCGATATAGGCGCCGAAGTTGATCGCATAGCTGAGCAGCGCGGTGTTGTTGCTTTGCACGTCAGCCTGGTCGATGCGCAGCAGCGTATGGCCGAACATCGACGATGGGCTGTTGAGGTAGGCCGCCGGGAAGATCATCACTGCGCTATGGGGCGCGACGTCCTTGAACCACTGGGTGAACTCTTTGCACTCCAGGGCGGGCAGGTCGTTCAGTTGCAACTGGGCCTTGAGCCAGCGGGTGCGTGCGGGGTAAACGCATTGGGCGTGCTTTTCACCCAGGCTGGCCGGTGCATACAGCGCCTGCACGGTGGCCTTGAGTTCGGCGTCCGGATGGTGCGCGCCATCGGCGGCGAGGAAGAACTTCTTGTCGCTGACATAGCTGCGCCAGCCACTGATCTTGCCGGCTTCGTAGTGCCCCAGCGACAGCCAGAACGGATCATTGGCCAGTTGCTGCAAACGTTGATCGTCGAGGTGCGGTGCCGCATGCAGCGGGGCGCAGGCGAAGAGAGCCAGGCAAGCGAGGCGTTTGAGCATGGGGGCTACTTAAGTCGGACGGAAAAAAAGACCCAAGGTGGGCGGGTCGAAAAAATAAAACCCGCGCCTCGAAAGGCGCGGGCAGGTCGAGCTTAAGCCTGGGTTGCGTATTTCGCCAGACGGGCATCGCTTTTCAGTACGGCAATGGTGTTGTTGTGCACGTCGTCAGCGGTCACGTCAGCCTTGCTGAAGATCTGCTGGAAGTGCTCGTGGGTCACGGCCGCGAAATGATCGCGATCTTCCGGCGCAACGCCCAGTACCACGGCGTAGGTGGTCAGCGCTTCGCCGTTACCCTTGGCCATGTCTTCGGACAGCTCGTTCATCATGCCATTCATGGCAATCCAGGACTTGCCGCCGTAGGTCAGGGCGCTGTTGGTGCTGCAACCGTTGGTGCCCGAGGTCATGCCGAAGGTGGCGTTACCCGAAGTACCGTTGGTGGTGGAGGCGAGGAAGTGGGCTGGAGTACCGCGCTGGCCTTCGAACAACATGTTGCCCCAACCGCAGTTCGGGCCACCTGGTGCTTCTGCCATTGCATTGAGGGAGACGACGGTGAAGAGAGTACCAAGAAGGATCCGTTTCATAGCTTTGTTCTCTTTGTGTGCAAACCAATGGACAAGGGTTCAGGTGCTCAACGCACCCTAGGGGCCAGTTATTAGTCCAACCCGCGCAGTTTGGAGTTTAGGCACGTTATAAGGGTTCCGTGTTTTTTTATAAACATTCAGTCTCGGGAGATTTTTTTGCAGGACGCATGCGATGGCTATGCTTTCCCGAAAGCGCGCCTTGCCAGAGCGCTCAACCGGGAGCCAGAATGCCCCATCTGCCCCGCCTGATGTAAGGAAGCCCGATGCCTGATCCTGTTGCTGCCAGCTTGCGTCTAGCGCCCGAAGCGCTGACTCGCCCTTTCTCCGCTGAACAGTTCAGCTTCTCGACCACCAATGATTTGGAGCCCTTTCGCGGTGTGCTTGGCCAGGAACGTGCGGTTGAAGCCTTGCAGTTCGGCGTGGCCATGCCACGCCCCGGTTACAACGTGTTTGTCATGGGCGAGCCGGGCACCGGCCGCTTTTCGTTCGTCAAACGCTACCTGAAAGCCGAAGGCAAGCGCCTGCAGACCCCGGCGGACTGGGTTTATGTGAATAATTTCGATGAGCCCCGCGAGCCTCGCGCCCTGGAATTACCGGGTGGCGCCGCCGCGGCGTTTATCGCCGATATCAACGGCCTGGTCGATAATCTGGTCGCCACCTTTCCGGCGGTGTTCGAGCACCCGACTTATCAACAGCGTAAAAGCGCCATCGACCGGGCGTTCAACCAGCGCTACGACAAGGCATTGGACGTGATCGAGCGCCTGGCCCTGGAAAAAGACGTGGCGCTGTACCGCGACAGCTCCAACATCGCCTTTACGCCGATGCTCGACGGCAAGGCGCTGGACGAAGCCGAGTTTTCGCAACTGCCGGAAGCCGATCGCGAGCGCTTCCACACCGATATCTCCGAGCTGGAAGAGCGCCTCAACGAAGAGCTGGCCAGCCTGCCGCAGTGGAAGCGCGAGTCCAACAACCAGCTGCGCCAGTTCAACGAAGAAACCATCACCCTGGCGCTGCAGCCGTTGCTGGCGCCGTTGTCGGAAAAATACGCAGAAAACGCCGGGGTCTGTGGCTACCTGCAGGCCATGCAGGTGTACCTGCTCAAAACCGTGGTCGAGCAATTGGTGGACGACGCCAAGACCGACGCCCAGGCGCGCAAGCTGCTTGAGGAACAATACTGCCCGAGCCTGGTAGTGGGCCACTCGGTCAACGGTGGCGCGCCGGTGGTGTTTGAACCGCACCCGACCTACGACAACCTGTTCGGCCGTATCGAATACAGCACCGACCAGGGCGCGCTCTACACCACCTATCGCCAGTTGCGTCCCGGCGCGTTGCACCGCGCCAATGGCGGTTTCCTGATCCTGGAGGCCGAAAAAATGCTCAGCGAGCCGTTTGTGTGGGATGCGCTCAAGCGTTCCCTGCAATCGCGCAAGCTGAAGATGGAATCGCCCCTGGGCGAACTCGGCCGCCTGGCCACCGTGACCCTCAACCCGCAGATGATTCCCTTGCAGGTCAAGGTGATCATCATCGGCTCGCGCCAGTTGTATTACGCCTTGCAGGATGCCGACCCGGACTTCCAGGAGATGTTCCGCGTACTGGTGGACTTCGACGAAGACATCCCCATGGTCGACGAAAGCCTGGAGCAGTTCGCCCAGTTGCTCAAAACCCGTACTTCGGAAGAAGGCATGGCGCCGCTGACCTCGGACGCGGTGGCGCGCCTGGCGACCTACAGCGCACGCCTGGCGGAACATCAGGGGCGCTTGTCGGCGCGTATTGGCGATTTGTTCCAATTGGTCAGCGAGGCGGATTTCATTCGCCACCTGGCCGGAGACGAGATGACCGATGCCGGGCATATCGAGCGCGCCCTCAAGGCCAAGGCCACGCGCACCGGCCGTGTGTCGGCGCGGATTCTCGACGACATGCTCGCCGGCGTCATCCTGATCGACACCGCCGGGGCCGCGGTGGGCAAGTGCAACGGCTTGACGGTGCTGGAGGTCGGCGACTCGGCATTCGGCGTGCCGGCGCGGATTTCCGCCACGGTGTACCCGGGTGGCAGCGGTATTGTCGACATCGAGCGCGAAGTTAACCTCGGCCAGCCGATTCACTCCAAGGGCGTGATGATCCTCACCGGTTACCTGGGCAGCCGCTATGCCCAGGAATTCCCGTTGGCCATCTCCGCCAGTATTGCCCTGGAGCAGTCCTACGGGTATGTGGACGGCGACAGTGCGTCCCTGGGTGAGGCATGCACCTTGATCTCGGCCTTGTCGAAGACGCCGCTCAAGCAATGTTTTGCCATTACCGGCTCGATCAACCAGTTTGGTGAAGTGCAGGCGGTGGGCGGGGTCAACGAGAAGATCGAAGGCTTCTTCCGCCTCTGCGAAGCCCGCGGGCTGACCGGTGAGCAGGGGGCGATCATCCCTCAGGCCAACGTGGCCACGTTGATGCTCGACGAGAAGGTGTTGCAGGCCGTGCGTGCCGGGCAATTCCATATCTATGCGGTGCGCCAGGCGGATGAGGCCTTGAGCCTGCTGGTGGGCGAGGATGCCGGCGAGCCGGACGCCGAGGGGCAGTTCCCGGAAGGCACCGTGAATGCGCGGGTGGTGGAGCGCCTGCGCGCGATTGCCGAGATGATCAGTGAGGAAGATTTGAAGGAGGCGGAGAAAGAGCTGGCGCAGCAGGCGTTGGCAGAAGCCAAGCCAAGCTGATTGCTGTCATCACTCGGTTAAGGTGGGAGCTGGCTTGCCTGCGATAGCGGTGTATCAGCCAACTGGGAGGTTGGCTATGAGTCCGTCATCGCAGGCAAGCCAGCTCCCACACTGGTCCGTGATGTCTTTAGGGACGTTTAGCGTGCCACAAAATTGACTCTATCCTCAGGGACCAACGCCCGTTGGTCCCTACAACCTTGGTTTGTCGTGTTTTTATTCTATTCTCAGACTCAGGGATATCCACAGGAGTCGCAGGATAGAAACAGCCTCGCCTTGCGCTGGGGCTGAACACCGATCTACCGAGGGTCGCCGCCATGTCGCGCAACCTTTGCCTTACCCGCCAGTGCCTGGGCCTGGTCACCCGTATCGAATGCTCCATTCGCCCTCTCGCCGGGGATAACGGGATGTGGACGCTGTTGTTTGCCGCCGGCATGTCGGGCGAGCAGCCTTCCACCGTCAAATCCCAGGGCCCGTTCCATGGGCCCTTCGTGGCAGAACGCATGCTGGGCACCATCGTTGATAGCCTGACCTTGCACGGCTACGAGCAAATGGACGAGCCGCAGATCTGGTGCCTGCACCTGCAGGCTCATCTGCGCCAACTCAATGGCGGCCAGGAGCGGCTAGCCCTCTGAGGATCGTTCCCACGCTCCGCGTGGTAACGCCGCCCCAGACGCTCCGCGTCCACCCAGGGCTATTTGCTCTCAGGCCTGTCCAGCTTCACCTCAAAGCCGTACTGCACGGTGCTGAGGTCGGTGCGCTGGTAACTTTCCAGCGTGGTCGGCTGGCCGTAGAAGTAATGCACGTCAAACATCGCCGTGCCGTATTCCTCGGCGCGGTGGCTGACGCCGAGAATCTCCTTGAGGTAGTTGCCGCTGGCATCCTTGGCGTAGAAGCGCCAGCTATCGGCGGGGAAGTCCTTCTGGTCGACGATCAGCGCGTTGTCCTTGAGCTGCAGGCCCTTGGGCAGCTTGGCGGTGTCAATGGTGGCTTTCTCGATGGTGGCCAAAAACAACGGTACCGAACCCACCACATACGCCGGGGTTTCCGGGAACAGGTTGAGGTCATACGTGAGCGTGCCGCTGACGGCGTTCAGCTCGAACGCCTCGGTCGGCAGCTCGATAGGCTCGCCCCGTTCGCCCTTGTCATCGGCGGTGAAAAAGGTGATAGGCGCGTCACTGTTGTTGCGCTCGGCACCGACCAGGTCGTCATTGAAGGTGAACGGGTGGTCGAACACGATTTTTGCGGCACTGGCGTCTTCGGTCGATTGGCTGATGGTGACGCTGTTTTTCAGTTGGTCCTGCGTCATCGAGGCATCTTTGAGCCAACTGGCGGCGCCGTCGTCATACACCGTGACCGGCATTGGCAGGGGCTGTACGGTCTTTTGCAGGCTGTTCCTGTCAAAGCGCATCACCGGCAGGTCCAGGTCTTTACGGGTGAGCGTGGCCTTGGAGAAATCCAGCACATTCACCTGCAGGTTATCGATCAGCCCGTTGAAATACACCTTGGCGTAATGACTGGTCTGCTGGCGCTCGAAGGCCTTTTGCGCGTCGGTGAGCTGTTTATCGAAGGCATCGGACCACGCGGTTTGTTTTTGCATCTCGGCCAGTTGTTTCTCATAGAACGCTACCTGCGCGGCACTCTCGTTGATCGAACCTGAGCGGGTCAGAAATTGCCCGGTGCTGTCCCGTGCCTGCACCAGCAGCGGGTTGGGTGACGCATCGCCGACTTCGGCGGCCAGGGGCTGGCTGTTGGTCAGTTCGATCTCGGCGTAGTTCTTTTCCAGCGTCAGCAGGTTGAGGGTGATGTTGCCGTCGGTGCGTTTATGGCCCACGTCTTGTTTGGTCAGGTCAAACGTCAGCACCTTGCCCGGGGTGATCACTTCCACCGCGCCCTTGAGGCTGATGGGTTGTGGCTGGCTCTTGTTTTCCGTCTCGATGCCTTCGATGAAGGGGTAGGTCACCGTCAGGTCGTCGGGGTTAGTCAGGTTGGAGCTGCTGGGGCTCAGTTGGATGCCGGGGTCGGTTTCTGACCATTCCGGCTGGAAGGGAATAACTTTATTGTTGCTCAGGGTGACCGACTGCCATTCCAGGCCATGGGGGAAGGGAAACTGGTCCGGCGCGTTGAAGTTGAACGGGAAGACCGGCTGCAAATCCGTCAGGTAGTCGGAGTGCGAGGTTTTGCGCAGGACGAACAGGCCATTTATGTAGGTGTCCACCAGCGCTTGGGGCGTAGGGTAATGCTTGAGCAGGGCCAGGCTGTCTTCGCCGTATTCGGCTTCGATGGGCTTGCTGGCGAGCTTGACGCGCGCACGTTCCAGCAACAGCAGCGAGCCGCCCAGGTCCGCAATGGCATCGCGCAGTTTGGGGTCCTGGATGGTGTCCAGGGACTGTTCGAACTTCGTGGTTTTCTCTTCGAGGGTCGCCTGCTTCTGCTCTTCTTTGGGGGAGCAGCCGCTGGCCATCAGCAACGCCGCGCACAGGCCGAGAGCGGCCAAAGGGGATCGCACATCCATCATCTGAGTTTTCCTGTCCGACGTCATCGAGCCGAGTGAATGGCCTCGACACTAGCAGAAAAATTCTCTTACAGATGCCACTTGGGTCAGTTTTCTCGCGGTGACAGGGGCCGGGTGGCGGCTGGTATACTCGGCGCCATTTTTAGCCAAGCTGTGTGAGATTCAATGGAACGCTTTATCGAAAATACGATGTACGCCTCGCGTTGGCTGCTGGCGCCGATCTACCTGGGGCTGTCCCTGGGCTTGCTGGTCCTGGCGCTGAAATTCTTCCAGGAAATCATTCACGTGATTCCCAACATCTTCACCATGTTGGAAGCGGAAGTGATCCTGTTGCTGCTGTCGTTGATCGACATGGCCCTGGTTGGCGGCTTGCTGGTGATGGTGATGATTTCCGGCTACGAGAACTTCGTCTCGCAGCTGGATATCGATGAAAACAAGGAAAAGCTCAACTGGCTGGGCACCATGGACTCTTCGTCGCTGAAGATGAAAGTGGCGGCCTCCATCGTGGCGATTTCCTCCATCCACCTGCTGCGCATCTTCATGGACGCCAAGAACGTCGATCCGCAACACCTGATGTGGTACGTGATCATCCACATGACCTTCGTGGTCTCGGCGTTTGCCATGGGCTACCTGGACAAGCTCACCAAGCATTGATATCGCGCGCCGGCCTTACTGCTCCACGAAGTAATAAGGCTGGCGGTTGATCGCCATTTGCTTGATCACCGTAACCGGCTCTTTCAGCCGGTCGGTGTGGTCCGTCAACGCAACGTTGCCGGGCTTGGCGCTGAGGAAGGCGCGCAGTTCGGCTTCGGTGTTCAGGATCGGCAAGTAGGCCTGCAGGTAGAACACGCTGGCGCCGTCGATGCGCTCGTTGGGTTGATACATCGCCACCGTCCTGCCTTCGTCTTGCAGGGTCTGGATCTGGCTGATCACCGGTACGAATGAATGGCGTACGTCGGCTTTGGGCGCGAACCAGAACGCCGCGCTTAGATAGCAGGCGATTGTCAGGCTGAAAACTCCACCAATAATGCGCCGATGATACCGGTACGCCCCCGGCTTATGGTCTTTGGCCCACTCCAGCAGCACCCGCGCATATTCGGCGGCCAGTACTGCCGCGGCTGGCGTCAGCGCCATCAAGTACACGGTGCGTTTGCTGGAAGCCAGGGTCAGCAGGGTGAACTGCGCCACCAGCCACACACTGAAAAACAACCGGTAGCGATTACGCACCAGGCTTTTACGGAAGTGCCACAGGCCCAGGTACACCAGGATGTTCCAGGGCAGGAAGGCCTCGGGCAGTTTCGCGAGGTAATAGTAAAACGGCTCGTAATGCCCGGCTTCTACGAACGAACCACTGAAGCGCCCGACGCTATTGGTCCATAACACTTCGCCCACCGCCTGCATCCCGCCGCGCTGAAACAGAAACCCCAGCCAGATCAGCAACGGCACCAAGGCCAGCAGCGTGAACAGCGCCGGCTTGAACCAATCGCCCAGCCGCAGGCGTTTATCCATCAGGCTGGTGCTGAGCAGGTACACAAAAATCACAATGCCCGGCATCGCCAGCCCCAACACGCCCTTGCTCAACGTGGCGATGACCATCCCGGCGGTAAACAACGCCCAGGCCCACACACTGGAGCCTTCACGTTCGGGCCGTACCGCCTGGTAAAACCCCAACAGGGCCGCGGTGACACCGAGGCTGAGCAACGAATCCTCACCCACCCCCCGCACATTCCCCCAATAACTGGCCATGGTCGCCAGGATCAGCGCAGCACTGAACGCCAGCGTCTGCGGCCGCCCGAAGCGACGCAGCATCCCGTACAACAGCATCACACTGAACAACCCAGCAAACGCCGACGCCAGGCGCACCGCCCCGGTGCTGGCGCCAAACAGGCGAATCGCCCCGGCATCCAGCCACAGGCTCAGGGGCGGTTTTTCCAAGAAGGGTTCACGAAACAGGCGCGGCACCACCCAGTCATTGTCCAGGTGCATCGCCATGGCGATCCCGGACACCCGGGCTTCGGTAGAGCCTTGCAGCTCGTGGTTGCCGAGGGCGAAGAAGAACAACAGAGCAGCAAGCAAGAGCAGCAGGGGAGCGGGGCGCGTCATGGAGTCTGGCTACCGAGGCATGAGACCGATCGGGCGACCGGTCATGGGTAGTCAGGGAGTATACGAGCGCGATTCTTAACCTTTGGTGAACGGCTGTGGTGTTTTTCTCCGGCGAGTCAGGGCAGTTTCAAGCTGGGCACTGCCGCTTTGCCTTGTTCGGTCAGCACCGGCTCCAACTGCTCCCAGGTGAAGGCCAAGTCGTTGTCGCAACCGTCACCATTGGCCGGTGTCGAGAGTTGCAGGCCCTGGGTGTTGAAGCTGAGGTGAAAGTTGGAGTAATCGGTGATCGCGGGGCAGCCCTCGTCGGTAGTGGTTTGCTTGGCCAGCCAAGTGCTGAAGGCGGCCGGCAGCTTCAAATGGCCGGAATAGGCGTCATGCCATTGCTGATGGCCGCCGAGCCAGGTCCATGGGTCCACACTCTCGCCGGTTTGCAGGTTCCAGGAGTGCAGCCCCCAACTGATGCCCATGGCGCCTTGGCCTGCGGCCCAGCGGTAGAACCGCACGGTGAGAAATTGCGATGACCAATAGGCGGGCTCAACCTCTATCTCACTGGTATAGACCGAGCCGTTTCGACCCAGGTATTCACGCCGCTCATAAAAATAGTCGGTTAGATCTTCTTCATTGACGGCCAACGCGGCGAGTTGCTGGTTGATCTTCTGCACCGCCGGGCCGTCACCCTCCAGCTTGAGCGTGACGCGGGGGCCTTGGGTCTTGAGCTGGTAGGGATGGTTGTGGAAAGTCTTCTTCTCGGTCTTGATCGGCAGCGGCGCGGCTTCCATGGGCGCGTTATAGGCATCGCTGCCGCAGCCGTCCGTGCCAATGCGGCGCAGGGCCAGTGGCAGCGGCGTGCCGCCATCGGTTTTGCTCCAAGCACCAGAAAGGGTATCGCCCTGAGGTTTTTGCAGGGCCCAGAAACCGGTGTTTCCTTCCTCTACCCAGGGGGCGGCGTCGTTGGCCTGAGTCAGTTGAATCGGGGTACGGATGCGCTGGTAGTAATAGCTGCCATGCTCCCCGTCGGCGCCGTTGAAACAGACGGTGATAGCGGACTTGCCCAAAGTACCTTGCCAAACCCCGGCCAACTCGGCAGCGGTGGCGAGCAAGGGCATGACGGTGAGGGCGATGACGGCGAAGGGCTTGAGCACGAGTATCTGACTTCCGGTTGTCTGATAAAGGCCGTCAGGGTAATGGGAAGTGTGAGGAGACGCCAGCGGGCGAGATGCGCTGAGGCAGCTCGCCCGTTTTCGTGTTTTAGGGTTGTGGCGGATGGGTAGTGAATGGTTGGGTGTTCAGGACTCGTTCTACTAGCAGCTCACCTAGAACGATCAATTGTTGGGCGCCCAACAACTTGTGGCGGTGTGCGCCTTCAAGTTCGAAAGCCAGGTCGGTGGTCATGGCGTTGAGAGAGGCGAGGGTTTCGCTGGCTTGGATTAGCAGGGTTTCGGGGTGGATGTCGTCGGCGAGGATGAAGAGGGTGGTTGGGGGATTGGGGGTGATTTTTTTCATGGCTCAAACTCCTTGATTGATGGAGTCGCCAGACATCGCTGCTAAACGAAAAGGGTGGCGACCGTACGCGGGTTAGCAGACCAGGAATCAAGGAACCCGGCGCACCCGAAAGTGCCCCACGCACAGCCGCCATGACACGAACCAGCGGATGCAGAAAGCATCGCTCGAACGGATGGTGGCTTTGCAGGCCTTGATATTAACCGAGCTGCTAAACCCGGTCGCTGATTTTGCAGCGACAGGGGGAGGCTAGGCTTGTTGGGCTGAGTGCGCTAGTTCACCGACAGCTCGGCATCTTGCGGGAAAATTCCGAAGCATGGCCCTGTTGGCGCCCCCCGCCTTCAGGCTCTGCTAAAAGCTCCAGTCCTCAGCCTGAACCAACTGGCAGAACGGCCCATTGAGCGTGGCATTGTGATGAGCCACGATGGCCTCGGCTTTCATCAAGGGCGTATCAGAACAGGTATGGCCATCAGCGATAAGCACCGCATCGAAGCCAAGATCACGTGCGGCGCGGCAGGTGCTGTCGACGCAGTACTGCGTTTTCATCCCAGTGACTACCACGCCGGTGGCGCCGCTGGAGCGCAGATTGTCCGCCAGGTCAGTCATTGCAAAAGCGTTAGGCCGACGCTTTTCGAACACCACTTCCCCACCCAGCAACTTCAGTTCCTGTGCAATCAGCGTAAGCGGGCTGCCCGGCTCGATTGGCGAGCCAACAGGGCCGATGTGACGCGCGAGAAAAATCGGCGCGCCTGCGCTGCGGGCCTTGTCCATCAGGGTATTGAGGGTTTCCAACAGCTCGTCGCAGCGCCATGGTTTTTCCGGGCCGTGGATGAGTCCGACTTGGATATCCAGTATCAACAGGGCGTACATGGGGGCATCTCCTTGCGTGTGAACCAGCGACGCAAGGGCATAAAAAAGGCCCTGTCCATCGCTGGCGGGCCTTTGAAGTGTTCGTTGGTTATTGGCTCACGACACCTCGCACGCTCCGCTTGATGCGGTCGTGGTGGTGGTTGTCGAGGTGAGGCAATAGGCAGTCATGGGTTGACACTAGCATCGTGGTGGATGGAATGCCAAGTACAAAAAAGACGTTCTTGGGCGTCTTTTTTTTGATGCTGGGGGAAGCTGAAAAGCTTTCTCATCTTATTAATTTATATAAAGAATAAGAATCTTAAAAAGTTGAGTTGGAATATTTTGTAAGAAGTTTCCTCATTTTTGGTAGGCTTTTGCCATCAGTCAAGAGGAAATGGAATGCCCGCAGTCATCGTTGAAAACGACACATCGCCGTGGCAAGACGAAACCGGTGCTGTCTATCACTTCCCCAAGCGGTACCAAGCCTGGCTTGCTGAGGGAACCGAAGTGATCTATTACAAAGGACGCATCCAGGACAAAACCTTTGCTTCTGCCCGCCTCAGCGCCGATCCACATTATTTTGGTATGGCACGCATCGGCAAGGTCTACGCAGACCTGAGGAGTGATAAGGGTGACCTTTTTGCTTTGATCGAAAACTTCACTCCGTTTGAAGGCGCTATCCCCTCGAAAATTAACGGAATGTACCTAGAGACGATCCCCGCTACTCGAGTGAACAACTATTGGCGTGACGGAGTTCGGTCCATTTCCCAACTGGATTACGATGCAATCCTAAGCCATGCGAAGCTCCTATCTTCCCAGGCTGACCAGGACGCACCAAATATCGAAGGCGATCCATTGACCTTTGAATCGGCCAACGAAGGCAGCAAATCAAGTTACTTTGGAACCCGTTACGAACGCCGGAAAGATCTGAGGGTGAAGGCCATTGCTATCCACGGGCTTGACTGCAAGGCATGTGGCTTTGATTTCGAATTGGCGTACGGCGAGCACGCGAAGGGCTTCATTCACGTTCACCATATAGTGCCTATTTCGGACTTTGGTGGTGAGAAAGCCGTGAATCCTGAGACTGACCTCGTTACGTTGTGCGCCAACTGTCACGCCGTGGTCCATCGCAAGCGGGATATGACGCTGAGCGTTGATGAGCTGAAAGGCATGTTGCGCGGGCGATGGGTAATCGAGCCTTAGTTTTGTACTGTGTTCAGCCTACGGTTTTTTTGTGAGGCTGAACCCTGGATAGTGATATCCTACCGGTGGGCCCATTAGCCGTTACTTTACCGGGCAAGTTGGCTCTCAAGGTATTGCGCGGTCTCCTGATCGGTACAGTATAGGTAGCCGCTTTTTATTCCATTGAAAATGGGGCTGGAGGAAGGAGACGGATTTATTTTTCTCCGTGTTTACCTGACTTCAGGCACAAAAAAAGACGTCAATAGACGTCTTTTTTCGTTTGTTTGGCCAGGGTGATTTTAAACAAATCGGTATCTATCTTTTTTTTCTGGTTAATAATTTATTGGTCAACTTGCTTGGAATACCTGTTGGAACGCAGTGTGGTCTGGATTTCGATGGACGGTGCTTTTTGAGCTCCGCCCCATAAACGAATCGGGATCGAATCTATCAAGCAAATGGTCGCGCTGTTGATTGATGTCCCTGCGCGTACGATGTCCCCACTCGCCGCACGTAAAGGGGCTCCTAGAAAACGATAGCGTCAATGATTGCTGTGCTGGTTAAGCCGACTCTCGAAGTATTGCGCGGTCTCTTTGTCGGTGCAGTACAGGTAGCAACCCTTCATCCCGCGTGTCATCAGGGTTCGGTATGTATTTTTGATGATCACGTCTGTTTCATTTTTCGCGAGGGTAGGTTGCTCTTTCATCATTTTTTTCCAGCCGCGAATCGATTTATCGTGCTTGTCGCGCTCATCCGGGGATGTCACTACCTTACCGTCACGTACGACTAGGTCTGGTCCGATGATCACCCCGATGTAGTCGACTTCCAAACCCTGGCAGGTATGAATGCAGCCAACCTGCTCGATGGAGTTCTCAGCGATGATCCATAGGCTGCCATCCTGATCCAGGTTCCATTGGCGTTTGTAGTCACCAATGACGATATCAGTTGCGGTGGGGGCTTTCTTGCTCAACCAAGGCCAGCAATAGCCAGCGACCACACGAGCCTTGTTTCCATGGTTTTTCTCGTCAATGGCGTCATGCAGCGCCCGAGGTGAGTCGAATACCTTGAACTCGTACTCCGAGGTGTTGAGCGTCGGATTTGCTGTCGAGCGAATGCCAAGCACGTCATCCAGCCATGCCATGTAACCGTCAGAACCACTGCAGCGAAACTGTGAAGACAGCACATATTCCTCGACCACAGCACCCTTGGCTTTGGCAAAGGCGCGTATTGCCTGCTTGCTGCCTATGTCGCTCAGGGTCACACGCTGGTCTTCATCGATGAAGAAAATTGAGCATTTCGCTGATTCAATCAGCTCCTTGATCTGGTTTTCGCCAAGGTTCCCATAAAGCCCGCTCTTCTCATTCAGCCGGTGAGCTTCGTCCACGATAAGCGCATCGAATGTGTTGGGCTCAGTGTCGATGAACGCCCCAGAGCCTGAAAAGAAATTCGAGAAATGGCTGCGTTTTATGGTGCCAACCAGTTTGCTTTCGTAGACCTTGCGTGGGGCGGCATTTTTCGAGACATATTTGCTTAACAGCCTCAATTCTGTGAGCCTCACCAGTAAATTGATAGCCAGAACAGTTTTCCCGGTGCCCGGCCCCCCCTCAATGATCAGCACCTTTGGTGCCTGGTCCGAGGCTTCGCTTGCTGCCGCAAGCGCTGATTCAAAAATTGCTTTTTGATCGTCAATCAATACGAACTCTGGCTTGCCTGTCATCAGCCCTTCGAGGGCTTCGGCTAGCGCTTTGGACGGACGGATTTTCCCATCGGACAGTTCGTAGAGAACCTCTTTGTTATCGCCGTGAGCAATATGCTTTTTCAGGAAGCTTCTGAGTTTGGTGAGCTCATCCGGCCCTTTCAGGAACAGTGGGGCTTTGCTGATGTGGGGCTCGTAGTGAGCTGAGTCGATGATGCCGTCGCTGACGTAGTTATGAAGGTAGGCACACGGACGGATCTCGATGCTTTTGTCATACACTGCCTCGTTGAAGCCCTCCAGCAGCGCGGCGTATGACCATACTTGATAGGAAGGGTGAATGGTCTCAACGAGGCCGCCACCCAATGCCGTTTTGACGATGGCATCCTTGGTAGTGGCGCTGGCCTTGCTCCATTGCTTCAATTCGATCAAGACGGCTTTTTTTGCCTGATTTTCGTCGCGACCGGTGAGCAGAAAATCGATTCGCTTCGACGACTGCGGAATGTGCAGCTCAATGGCCAGACCCGCATCGCTCGGCAGGCCTTCATCGCGAAGGACCTTGGCCATGTACGTTAGCGATCCTTGCCACGACCTGATTTCCGACCTGCCAACGGTCTTGCCCGTGGCGTCCTTGTAATGCCTGAGGATCACGTCCTCGATGTCATCGTTATCGTTGTCTTTTAGAAATTGCTGTTTGGTCGCAGCGTAAACGATCACGGCTTGTCCTTAGATTCGGGTTGATCAGAGTCGGTCGTATTTTTTGCTGCTGCTTTTGGCTTTATCCACGGGGTACTTCTGGCCGTTCGAGGCGAGTTTCCGTGTCACCGCTTCGTTGAGGTCGATGCCGAGCACGCTGCTCAGGCGAACCAGATACATCAGTACGTCCGCCAGTTCATCCTTTACGGCTTGGCCGATTTCGGGATCTGTTGCGGCCGAGATTGAGTCGGCATCGCTCATCCATTGGAAAATCTCGCACAACTCACCTACCTCTCCCGTGAGGGCTAGGATGAGATTCTTGGGGGAGTGGAATTGCTGCCAGTCGCGATCATCTGTGAAACGTTGAAGGGCGGCGGCTAGCTGCGTTGTGTCGACCAGCGGCGCGACTGGGCAATCTGGGTTACTCACGGGGTTATCTCTTGGTTATCAGTGAAGGACACATGGTCCCTAGGAATTCGCACCTTGGATTGTAAGACTTTTCATGGCTGAGCGGGCTTCGTTTTACAAAATACCATTTGCTGATCGAATTTCTGGTCTGCACTAAGTTTTTTATCAGCTTATATTCTGGGCTCATGCACGCGGGCGCGTTATCGCAGATAAGGGATGTTAGTTATTGGTATGAAAAACTAGAATTACTTGTGCTTTTCATGGTCTTTAGCCGGTGATTGTGAGGGCGGGCCATCAATTTGACTTTTAGCGTATGGGGCTTCGTTTGCTAACTTGCTGGGGTGGTTCTCATGTTTTTAAAATGTATGCGTGTCCTTGGGTAGATGAGTGATTTCGTAAAATCTTGTCTGTCGTAAATTTTGATTTTTCTATTTTATGTATACCTTTTCTATAGTGCTATATGGACTTCATAAAGCGGGTTTTAAGTTTTTTCATTCAGTTGGTTGTGGTTTTTGGGGGGGGATTTAAATGCTTGAGATTTTCTTAGGTGTGATATAAAATATTTTGCGGTTTTAAAATTGTTTAATGTAGAGACTTTGCTGTTTTTTTTGGGGGTATTGGTGGGGGAGAAGGAAATAAAATCGCTGGTACTTAGTCATTTGATTTCTAGCGGAAGTTTAACCAGGGATGGGCTGGTTTTTAGTGAGATGGGTCTGGCGAAAAAGGTTAGACGACTAGATCTTGGATATGTATGCAAAGGGAAAATGATTGCAGTAGAAATCAAAAGCGAAAAGGATACTTTGGCTCGTTTGATTGGTCAGGTTGATGAGTACTGTAAATATTTTGACAAGGTTGTCGTTGCGGTCGCTCCGAAGTTTGTAAAGAAAGTGGAGGAGCTGTTGGTGGATAAAAGCGTAGGGGTGTGGGAGGTTTCGAAGGATAGTTTGAGGGTGGTAAGAAAGGGAAAGACAATAAAAGGAGCCTGTAAAGAAAACTATCTTGATCTCATGACGCGGCGTGAACTTTCAATATTAGCTAAGAAGGTTGGTGTCGTACCAGATGAATTAGGGATCTACGACCTGAAAGTTACTGTTAGGGGGCATATTTCACGGCTGTCGAAGTCGGAAATCAAGTCTGTTTTAGCAGACGGGCTACATAAGAGGTTTATGATGGCGTCCGAGCGTTTTATGAAGAAAACCTTCTTGGAAGGAAGAGTGTCCCCGTCAGACGTAGACCTGTTAAGTCCTTACAAAGTAATTGTCTAGTTGGGGACTTAGGATCTCAATCTGTCCATTCTTCGTCAGTATCAATCTCTGAAGTTTCAGTATCGTAGTGAAGTTGGTTGAATAGGTGGATGTTTATTCTGACAGCAGTTGAACGCATTGGGCTACTTATTCCAAATTCACTTCCTTCCGCAGTTATTTCGATCTGTTGAGTTCCCCATAGTCTGAGCTCAGGAATCCAGTAAGTATTGGTGGTTATTTCCTTGGCTATCTCTATATAAGCTGCGCGACGTCTCTCTTGGGCATTCGGTGCGTCATCATCTACCTCTCGCCGAACAAATTTCCAGTCCTTTTTTAACGGGTAATCAATTCTTGGAGGTGGGGTTCCTGCACCACCATCTTGTTTGTCGGCTCTAGTGCTTCCTCTGTCCGAATATATAATTGGCTTTAAGTCGGCGCGCTCGGATATTTGGTTATAAAGCATTCGTTCATATATTGAGTTTTCTCCTTGTTTTTGCCCCGCAAAACCATAAGGAAAAGATGATGCGCTTACAGCTATTTCTAGGCTGCTGGCATGAGCCCGAGCTGAAGTTATGAACGAGACTAACGTATTGATTCTTTCGCCAAATTTTGCATCTATTTGTCCCAGGTCATATATCATAAGAGTTTTTTCTAGAACTTCTGCGCCCAGTGCTCTAAGTATTAGCTCTTGCCTTTCGTAGTTTTCGGACGTTGGATTTATTCTAATGACCAGTCCGCGGGCTAATGCACATAACTTGATTGCCTGCTCGCGTAGCTCCTCTAGATTTTCTAAGTTTTCGAGTCGGAGACAGGGAATAGCTTCTTCATGGCCTTTAATGAATTCATACCAATTATTAAAAGCGTCGTGAGGATCGAGAAGCTTCTGTAGCTCATGGAAAACCGGACGTTCAGGAAAAGAGCCAGTAAATAAGAAGGTTTTATTGGAAGAAAGAAATTTGGTGTCGATGTCAGCAATCCAAGGCCTGGAGCCAGTAGCTTCCCTGATTTTTTTGATAGAGCTCGAAAGTTTGTGGGCGCTTGCCCATCCTTTAAGGGGGAAAAGTGGAAGTATCATATCTCTGTCTTTATCTGGAAGCTGTTCCATCGCAGTTATTTCCGCAATGCTAATGGCCAGTAAAGGGATATATTTCCGATCGGCAAAGTTTTTATGCATGACAGTTACTTCCCAAGCCTGATTCTAACCGCTGCCAAGGAGACTTGCGCAAGCTCTGATATGTTTTTGAGTTTCTCTTCTGCTTTTAAGGAGCTTAAATTCGCTAGTGCGATTTGTATGAGGTTGTACGGCATTATTATGTCTGCAGCTAATCGATTAGCTTGTCTTTCCAGATCATCTGTTAATCCCGAACGATAAAGGACGTCGTCGGTAATTCCGTTAGCTAATCGGTCACGATGCAATAAAAAGTGAGCAATTTCATGAGCGATTGTGAAACGCTGGCGCTCCTTCACATCATGCCTATTGACTTTTATTGTTACTTTCCCTTCTGCCTCTCTTATCTCACCCGAAATTGAGCCGGGCATTGTTGACTTCATTACAGTTATTCCGAAGTCTTTCGCAATTGCACCTACTGCCACAGGGAAGGAGGCTTGGTGCTGGAGAATGATCTGACGTTGAAAATCGTTCAGAGAGTTCCATTCAAAAGAATATTTCAATTGGTGTCTCCATTTTCTGAGGCTTCATCTGCAATGGAAATGCCCCTATATATAACATTTTCAACGGCATCTTGAATGATTTTATCAAAGCGCTTATTTTCCATCAGCGCTATGATGTTTTTTTCTGTTTCAGCGGGCAGCTCTTCTTTTGTTATTTTCTCGACAGTGTCTTTTGCAGCTGTCTTTGCGCTTCTGGCAGCTTCTTCGCGTATATTTGTATATCCAAAAATAGATAGTATCGCGAATACCACTCCAAGTATGGTTATTAATACAGATACGCATGTGAGCACAATGGTTATAGTGTTAATATCGCTAGGCTTTTCGAAATCTTCTATCTGTTTGCGAAGCGCTTTTATTTCTTCTTGTTGAGTGCTGATTTTTACAGCCAACTTGCTAATTTCTTTTGTCGTCATTAACGCATTTTCTGCGACTGCAGTTCGTACTATCATTCCTGTTTCTGAATCGCTAGCTGTTGTCGTGCTTGATATTTTTTTAACTACGTATTTGCTTGAGGTTTCAGGGGTTGAAGCACTGGCTGGACGAACAAAAACAAATATGGTGAGTAATATGAGAGCGGCAGCTAATAGAATCGATCTTGGAGCGTATCTTCGGGTGTTGGGGATGTATTTTTTTGAAAATTTCCCTATTGTCATGTCCTAATCCAAATCTCACAGCCGCTAGCTTTAAGAAATTATGGAAATACATCGCTATTTAGCCGAATCGGTACAGCTGATAGCGAGTCCATAGTGCTCTGTCAGTGTGCCATCATCAGGTGAGGATTTTCAATGCCTAAACCGCGAGTGCTTGTGCAAGCAGCCTATCTGCAAGCTCGCATTCTCGCGTGAGAGCTAGGGCGTCCACAAAACGTAAAGCGCTGCCCATAGTGCTGGATCACCGTTATCCGTGTAAAATGATCGCAGCCAGTGTCAGTGGTCGACGTGTCAACGGAAAAAGACGCGGTTCAGTCCTCGAAAACCTAGCCTTTGCCCAACCTCACGGTTAAGAGCTGAACCGTCAGGCGGTAGTAATAGCGAGTTGCATGACTATGGTGATTGAGGCGATGGCGTAGAAACCAGGACAAATACTTCCTCTGCCATTTCCAGGGGGTATCCCGCCCCCACCGATCTTCGATGGCGAATTGAATAAACTTAGCCTGACGTACATGGCGTTGCCGCGTTGCATACGATCCACTCAACACGCCAGCTATGAAAAGCTCCATATTGAATGATTTACTCATCCCTGGCCCCCGATATACGCAGAGATAATATTAATTCGACCATGTCCCAGCTCATGGGCGATTTGTATTCTGGCTTTAGCGTCTGAATAACGAGCTGGCCGATGAAAAGTTCCACCGTTAATTGGTGCCATATTTCGAGTGATTTGCTTGTAGCGTTCACACGCGTACGCCGCACGCAGTTCATGGAACCCTTTGATGCGATGAGCGTGCAAGCTCTTCCGAGCGGGTCGCGCAGTTTTTTGCAGGACACTCTTATAGTTTTGTTTCGGCGCAATCATGTTGCAACTATCTGCCGGCGATGCTTGCGTTGCGAACGCCAATGCATCCAGGACCTGCTCATCCACTCCAATCCAACGTGGCGCCGCCCCCCCAGCCCGGCCGCCCTTGGTGCTGTCCTGAATATTGATCCTGCCGAGCTTGCTCGCCTCACGGCATAACCTTGGCAGATCAGCCAAAATCGCCTCATGCAATCTCATGCCCGTAGTCCGCGCCAACAGAACTATAGCTGCCGCCCGAAACTGGCCACTACTACAAAGCGCATCAATGATCTGCTTCACCTGCTCGCGATCTTGCCCCTGCGGCACCGATTGGCGAACTAGGCTGCGCTGCATACCCAACGCCTTGCTCGGACTGGGCAATTCACGCACTGATCACCGCGAAGCGCTGCCATGGTCCTGTTAACGCTGGATAGCCGGTTTTGTGCGGTGCTAACAGCAAGCTCACCGCGCCTAACCACGTCGCGCAGATACGCCGCATAATCGGCCAACACCTTCCCATCCATCTGCCTGGCATCATTGATACCAGGCCCCTGTTCTGAGCGGCACCACTTCACGAATGCCTGCCACCGGTCACAGTGTGCCTTCACCGTGCCGTAATGGCCGCCGCCGAACATGTCTTTCAATGCCTAGGGCCCTGCGTAACTCAATTGCCTGCCGTAGCCGAAATTGCGGCCATTGCGTCTGCCCACCAATGCCATATCGGTCACCTCATCTTCCGTTCTCCGATCCTCGCCCCACGTCATCCCGCCAAGAATGCTGAGTGTTGTCAGGGATCAAGGCCCCTGCGACCTGTGGGGAATGTCCTCTACGCGGGACTGGCGGCTTCTTACGTCCGGGAGCAAGGGCATCTCATGATCTGGCCTCCTGAACACCGTTACCGGTGGGCGGGTGGAGGCTGCATTGGCTGACGAGACCAGTGCCGCGAGATCCTGAGCCAGGTGCAAGCAGCAATGCGATGACCGGGGCATGCCTGACTGTCAGTCAGGTGCAGTCCATTCCGTGGTCTGCGGCACCATCACCTACATGGCTGTTGCTGGCGATATCGGCGTTTGTCACGCAGATTGTCATGAGGGGGAATGCCGCAAAGCCTTGGAAAAGGGGACGGACTTATTTTTCACTGAATTCCAGACACAAAAAAAGACGTCCAAAGACGTCTTTTCTCATTCAATTGGTGGAGCCGGGGGGATTTGAACCCCCGTCCGCCAGTACTCCGCTGTCGGTACTACATGCGTAGCCGTTTCTATTAAGTTAACCCTCAGCGACCCGAAGGGCAGGGTGCTTTGGGCGAGTTGTGTAAGTTTTAGCCGCTTCGTCCACAACGTACTGCACGGCGATTCTGTTCTATATGACAATCACTTTG
The DNA here is from genome assembly GCF_036346515.1 of Pseudomonas sp. AM4(2022). Taxonomy (NCBI): domain Bacteria; kingdom Pseudomonadati; phylum Pseudomonadota; class Gammaproteobacteria; order Pseudomonadales; family Pseudomonadaceae; genus Pseudomonas; species Pseudomonas sp. AM4(2022). The sequence continues at coordinate 75,396 of NZ_JAOTNW010000019.1, read as the reverse complement.
GGTTTACAGACATCCCCTGGTGATTGCTGGACCCGAAGGTACCAGAAGCTCAGGGCTAAGGCTGCTTACGCAGCGAGAGCGAATTCCTGGCCGTAGTTTTCGTCATTGGCAACTATAAGAAGTTGCAACAGTGGATTTACGAGTTCTGTTACCAACTCGGCATGCACCTAAAGTTTCGCGACCGGCGTCGAATCCTAAACGGCCCCGTGCTTGTAACTCGTTGTTTCTTAGTGAGTGACAAGCCTGTGCAGTGTACGCCAAAAGCTCAGCGAAGGCCAACCCGAAGGTTGGCCCTCTCGCTTACTGGCCGCCTTTCTCGCTGTTCTGCAGGTCTTGCAGGGCCTTGGAGGTGATTTCGATGCACTTCTTGTCATCACCGGCGGCGTGGGCGGCCTTAGCCTGGGAGACGGCGGTGTCTATTTCGCCACTTTTACCGCTGGTGTCGGTGGCGAGCAGGGCTTTGCCGTTGTTGATTTTGTCCAGGTTGATCTGGCACAGGTCTTTGTCACCGGCAGCGAAAGCAGGGGAGGCGAGCATCGCAGCGGTTATGAACAAGCCAGCAAGAGCGGAACGCTTCATAGGGTGTCTCCTTGCGCAAAAGGGCTCGACGCTGCTGGCGTGCAACCGCTGCCAGCGACATCACTGATGGGCCTCGTTTGTCGAGGCCTATGCAGATGACTGCGGCGGTGCGTCAGGGTTCGGTTTTTTTGCCGGGTCAGTGGGCGCGGGCGCTGGTGACTCGGTCTACCAAGTAGACCAGGCCGTGGTAGTCGATGCCGCCATGCTGGCTCAGGCCGATCTCGCAGGTGCGGCTGGTGGAGATGCCTTCGCTGCAATATTGCACGGCGTCCTTGAGTGAGCGCAGGGAGTGGGCGTTGAGCTCTGGCGTGGTGAAGCCTTTGTCGCCGGCAAAGCCGCAGCAATGAATGCCTTCTGGGATCACCACGGTTTTTGCGCAGCGTCGTGCCAGTTCGATCATGGCCTGGCTCTCGCCCAGGTGTTGGGTGCTGCAGGTGACGTGCACGGCGATGGGCGCTTCCTGGGGCGTGAAGTCGAGGCGGTCCATCAGGTGGGTGCGGATAAAGCGCACTGGGTCGTAGAGGTCCAGGCGCGTTTCTCCCAACTCTTGCACCAGGCGCAGGGTGCAGGGGCTGGTGTCGCAGTAGATCGGGTCGAGGCCGCCACGGCTGGCGTGGAGTAGGGCGCCGATCAGTTCCTGGCGCTTGTGTTCGGCCTGCTCGGCGTAGCCTTTGGATGCGAAGGGTTGGCCGCAGCAGAGGCTGTCCTGGTTGTCGGGGAAGACCACTTGGTAACCGGCTTTTTCCAGCAACTGGCGGGTTTTGTCGTACAGCGACATTTGCTCTTTATCGCCGGCTGCCGGGCCCATGGCGCGAGAGACGCAGGCGGCCAGGTAAACTACACGCGGGCGCGCGTCCGTCACCGCGGGGCTGAAGCGGATGACTTTTTCGGGCTGTGGCATGGCGTTGGTCCACTGCGGAATTTGCCCTTTGGACAGCTTGGTCAGCGTGCTCGAGAGCTTGGTCAGCCGTGGAGCGCCCAGCAGCATGCGCGCACCGTTGGCGACGTGCAGGGTAAAGCGCGCACCTTGCAGCGCGATGGCGAAATGGCTGGCGAGCCAGTCGGCGGTTTTCGTACGGTCGGCCTCGCGGCTGCGCAGCTTTTTCACCAAGTCGCCGGTATTGATGCCTACAGGGCAGCGTTGCGCGCATAAGCCGGTAGCGGCGCAGGTGTCGATGCCCTGGTAGTGGTAGGCCGCTTCCTGTTCGGTGGTGTCCACGCCCGCGCGTTTTTTGGCCTGGATGTCGCGCCAGATCACGATGCGCTGGCGCGGGCTCAGGGTCAGGCCTTTTGACGGGCACACCGGCTCGCAGAACCCACACTCGATGCACTTATCCACAAGCTCATCGGCGGCGGGCAACGGCTTGAGGTGCTTGAGGTGGATCTGCGGGTCTTCGCTGAGTACCACGTCCGGATTGAGGATGCCGTTGGGGTCGAGCAGGCGCTTGAGTTGCCACATCAGTTGATAAGCGTCGCTGCCCCATTCCAGTTCGACGAAAGGGGCCATATTGCGGCCGGTGCCGTGTTCGGCCTTCAGCGAGCCACCGAACTCCACGGCCACCAGTTGCGCGACGTCGTCCATGAACGCTTGATAGCGTGCGACTTCTTCGCTGCTGTTGAAGCCTTGAGTGAACACAAAGTGCAGATTGCCTTCCAGAGCATGTCCGAAAAGGATGGCTTCGTCGTAGTGATGTTTGTCGAACAGTGCGATCAAGCGGTTCACGCCAATCGCCAGCTGTTCTACCGGGAAGGTCACGTCTTCGATGATCACGGTGGTGCCGGTTTTGCGCACGGCGCCTACGGCCGGAAAGGTGTCCTTGCGGATGGCCCACAGGCGTGCGTTTTCCAGTGGGTCTTCGGTGAAGTCGACTTGTTTCTCCACGGGAAACGTCGCCAGGGACGCCATGATTCGCGTCAGTTGTTCGTGCAGCAGCGATGGCGAAGCGGCGCGGGACTCGATCAATAGTGCGCAGGCGTTTTCCGATAAGTGCTGTACGAAAGCAGGCATGCCCGGTTTGTCCTGTACCGAGCGCATGCTGCGTCGGTCCAGCAGTTCAACGGCGGAGACTGGCTGGGTTTTCAGCACGGTGACTGCGTTGCAGCAGGTTTCGACATCCGGGAAGACGATCAGCGCCGAGGCTTTGTTGGGGTGATCAATCACGGTGTCGTAGGTGACCGCACTGATAAACCCCAGGGTGCCCTCGGAGCCGACCAGCAGGTGGCTGAGGATATCCAGCGGGTCATCGAAATCCACCAAGGCATTGAGTGACAGGCCGGTTGTGTTTTTCAGTCGGTATTTATGGCGGATCCTTGCCGCCAGCTCAGTATTTGCCCGTGTTTCGCGACCCAACAGGGCCAGGCGTTCAAGCAGTGCGCCATGTGACTGGCGGAAGGCTTGCACGCTGGCGGCATCTTCGGTGTCCAGGCGGCTGCCATCGGCCAGCACCAAGCGGATGCCCGCCAGGGTGTGGTAGGTGTTTTGCGCCGTGCCGCAGCACATGCCACTGGCATTGTTGGCGACGATACCGCCGATCTTGCAAGCATTGATGGATGCCGGGTCCGGCCCGATCTTGCGCCCGAACGGTGCGAGCCAGGCGTTGGCCTGGGCGCCGATCACACCCGGTTGCAGGCGGATCTGGGTGCCTTGCCCGCGAATTTCGCGGTGGTTCCAGTTATCACCCAGCACGATCAGTACCGAGTCGCTGATGGCCTGGCCCGAAAGGCTGGTGCCTGCGGCACGGAAGGTCACCGGCACGCGGTCGCGCTGGGCCAGTTGCAGCAGTGTTACCACTTCGTCTTCTGACTCCACGCGGATCACCAGCTGTGGGATCAGTCGGTAGAAGCTGGCGTCGGTGCCGAAGGCGAGCGTGGAAAGTGGATCGTCGAAGCGACGATCTTGCGGGATCAGTTGTGCGACGTCGCTCAGGAAAGCAGCAGGCAGGCTCATCGGTCCTCCAGAAATAGCAGACGCCGGAAGGATGCCCCGGCGTCGATTCTTACCCTATTACGTGCAGGTCTCAGTGCACCAGCATACCGGTGAACCAGTACGCCTGCGCCAAGGTGATCAGCCCGACGATGGTGGCAAAAAACAGGCTGTGCTTGAGGGTAAAGCGGAACAGGTCGGATTCCTTGCCCACCAGGCCGGTGGCGGCGCAGGCCACGGCGATTGATTGCGGCGAGATCATTTTGCCGGTCACGCCACCGCTGGTGTTCGCGGCTACCAGCAGGGTGTCGTTGACGCCGATCTGGTGAGCGGTAGTGGCTTGCAGTGAGCTGAACAGGGCGTTGGATGAGGTATCGGAGCCTGTCAGGAAAACTCCCAGCCAGCCAAGGAATGGCGAGAAGAAAGGGAAGGCAGCACCGGTGCCGGCCAGAACCAGGGCCATGGTCGAGGACATGCCGGAGTAGTTGGTGACGAAGGCGAATGCGAGGACCATGCCGATGGACAGGATCGGCCAGCGCAGCTCAAAGAAGGTCTCTTTTAAAGTGGTAAGACCAGTTTTGACATCGATTTTCAACACCAGCATGGAGACCAGTGCCGAGAAGAAGATCGCAGTGCCGGTGGCCGAAATCGGGTCCAGCTTGAATACGGCCGGGATGGCGGTCGGGTTGGTCACGATGGGCGCGACTTTAACCACCAGTTGATCCAGGTGCGGGATCGCAAAATTGAATACCCAGCCGTACATCGAACCGCCCGCGGCGAACAGGGCCTTGAAGGGTTTGAGGGTCCAGATGGTCACCAGTACGGTGAGGATCAGGAACGGCGACCAGGCCTTGAAAATTTGCCCCAGGCTGTAGGGTGAAACCACGGTGTTGCGTGGCAAGCCGAAGCCGCCGGCGCTGGAAGTGACCGCTACGCTGGAGGTGGCGCCGGCAATTTGTGCGCCTGCGGTGCGCTTGGGTTGCCAGACTTTCAGGAACAGCGTCAGGGCAATCAGGCTGGCGAGTGCCGAGGTAATGTCCGGCAGTTCCGGGCCAATGAAGTTCGAGGTGAAATATTGGGTGACGGCAAAGCTCAAGCCCGCCACCAAGGCTGCCGGCCAGGTTTCGCGAACGCCGCGCAGGCCGTCCATCATGAACACCAGCCAGAACGGCACGAACAGCGACAGCAGCGGCAGTTGGCGGCCGGTCATGGCGCCAATCTTGAACGCATCAATACCGGTGACCTGGCCGGCGACGATGATCGGAATGCCCAATGCGCCGAAAGCCACGGGCGCGGTATTGGCAATCAGGCACAGGCCGGCGGCGTACAGCGGGTTGAAGCCCAGGCCCACCAGCAGCGCGGCGGTGATCGCGACGGGCGCGCCGAAACCGGCCGCACCTTCCAGGAAGGCGCCAAAGCAAAAACCGATCAACAACACCTGCAAGCGCTGGTCGTCGGTGATCGACAAAACGGAGCTGCGGATGATCTCGAACTGGCCGCTCTTGACCGTCAATTTGTACAGGAATACTGCTGCGACGATGATCCAGGCGATGGGCCACAGGCCGTAGGCAAAACCATAACCGGCCGCAGCCAGCGCCATGTCTACCGGCATCTGGAAGGCGAAAATGGCGACCAGGATCGACAGGGCCAGGGTGATGCTGCCGGCCACATGGCCTTTGAGGCGGAACACGGCCAGCGCCAGGAAGAAGAATACGATGGGAATGACGGCGGCCAGTGCGGACAGGCCGAGGCTGCCGAGTGGGCTGTAAAGCTGTTGCCAGGTTTGCATATGGGGTGGCCCCTGATTGTTGTTGTTTGGTGAGCTTGGGTAATTGGTAATACCAATTTACAATCGCTGTGGGCTAGATTAAGAGCCTGGGCAGGGGTGTGTCAATTTGCCGCCTGCGAAACTTTGGTCGTAGGTCGGGAGGCGGGGTGTTCTGATCGGCGAAATTGAAGGCGTTCTGATAGGTGCTGCCGGCACGTCGATAGGCCAGAATAGGGGCCCCGGCGAGTGGTCGGGATGGTGGAGAGTGAGTTATGGGGTTTGATCAGGTGCGTCAGCGCCGTTTGTCTGACGATATTGTCGAGCAGCTTGAGGGGATGATTCTCGAGGGCACGCTGAAGTCGGGCGAGCGCTTGCCGGCCGAGCGCGCGTTGGCTGAGCGCTTTGGTGTGTCGCGCCCATCGTTGCGTGAGGCGATTCAGAAGCTGGCGGCCAAGGGGTTGCTGGTCAGTCGCCAGGGCGGTGGCAACTATGTGGTGGACTCCCTGGGTTCGACCTTCAGCGATCCGCTGTTGCACTTGTTGGAAAGCAACCCCGAAGCGCAGCGCGATCTGCTGGAGTTTCGCCAGACCCTGGAGGCTTCGTGTGCCTATTACGCGGCGTTACGCGCCACTGAGGTTGACCGTGAACGCCTGACCGCAGCGTTTGAGGCGTTGCAGGATTGCTATGCGCGAGCCGACGAGGTGAGCCGAGTGGAGGAGGGCGCTGCGGATGCAAGGTTTCACTTGGCGATTGCCGAAGCCAGTCATAACGCCGTGTTGCTGCACACCATCCGCGGGCTGTTCGACCTGCTCAAGCGTAACGTGGTGACGAATATTGGTGGCATGTACCAGCAGCGTACTGAGACCCGCGACATGCTGATCAATCAGCATCGGGACTTGTACCTGGCCATCATCGAGGGGCGGGCCGAGCAGGCGCGCGAAGTCTCGACACGACATCTGCTGTATGTGCAGGAGGTGTTGGCGGAGGTGCGTCAGGAGGTTCAGCGCGTGGCTCGGGCGGAGCGGCGCAAAGGGATGTAGCCCGCGTGGGCTACATCGTCACAAGGATTACTCTTCCTTGCCTTTGTTGCGCACGGCGCGATGCAGCTCGCGATTGGAATCGCGCTCGCGTTCGGTGTCGCGCTTGTCGTATTCCTTTTTGCCCTTGCCCAATGCGATCTCGCATTTGACCAGGTGCTTGCTCCAGTACCAGGACAAGCAGATGCACGCGTAGCCTTTTTGCTGCACGGCTGCGGCGAGCTTTTCGAGTTCGCGGGCATTGAGCAACAACTTGCGCGTACGCACCGGGTCGGCAATCACGTGGGTGCTCGCGGTGGTCAGCGGGGTGATATGACTGCCAAGCAGCCATGCCTCGCCATCCTTGAGCAGCACATAGCTGTCGACCAGCTGCAGTTTGCTGGCACGCAGACTTTTTACTTCCCAGCCGGCCAGGACCAGACCAGCCTCGAACCGATGTTCGATGAAGTAATCGTGTCGCGCTTTTTTATTTTGCGCGATGGTCCCTGTGGGGTGTTTCTTTTGTTTAGCCATAGGGGCGGCATTATAGGGAGTTGCGAGCGTGTCGGCTACGGTCAACCTGTGTGCTTGAGCGAGTTGGGCGAATCCCGGACAATGCGGGCAGTTCTTTGGTTTTTTTCTCTCGCGGATTGGGCTGTTCTTTCGCGATGTTTGCCTTAAGCAGTGGAAGTAACGCTCACATGACGACGCATATTCAACGTTCGGCCCTGTTGCCCTATCCGGCACAGGCGCTCTATGACCTGGTCAACGACGTGGCGCGTTACCCGGAGTTTCTGCCTTGGTGCTCGACAGCCGAGGTTCTGGAGAGCAGTGACGAGCACATGGTTGCCAGTGTGGGGGTGGCCAAGGGCGGCCTCAGCCAGCATTTTGTGACGCGCAATGTGCTGGTGCCGGGCCGGTCCATCGAAATGAACCTGCAGGAAGGGCCGTTCACCCAACTGCACGGTGTGTGGGTGTTCAAGGCGTTGACGGACAAGGCCTGCAAGATCAGCCTGGATCTTTCGTTTGATTATGCCGGGCCAATTGTTCGTGCGACTTTAGGGCCTTTGTTCAATCAGGCAGCCAATACCCTGGTGGACGCGTTCTGTCAGCGCGCCAAGCAACTGCATGGTTGAGATTGAGGTGGTGTTCGCCGCTGAGGATCGCCAGGTGTTGCTGGGGGTAAAGGTGGCTGAAGGCACTAGTTTGCGCGAGGCGGTGCGGGCGTCGGGAATGGCGGCGCATTTTCCTGATGTTGATCTGGCTGATTGCCCGCTGGGTATATTTGGCAAGGTTGTCGTGGATGCCGGGGCGCGGCGCGTACAAGCGGGCGACCGTATTGAAATATATCGGCCTTTGCTGGTCGACCCTAAAGAAGTGCGCAGGCTGCGCGCGGCCAAGGCGGCATTGGCCAGGCAAACGAATTCTTGAGCTTGCCAAATGGCAGCCTAGCTATCTGGAACGCCGCGATCCAACTGTGGGAGCTGGCTTGCCTGCGATGACGCCCTGATAGCCAGCGCATATCTACCTGATACCCGCGATCCAAATGTGGAAGGGACGGTCCCGTTAACGGATATGTACTCGATCTGATCCAAGATCCTGGTTGACTGTCAGATCGCTTTCGCAGGCAAGCCAGCTCCCACAGGTTCAGCGTCGCACCAAGGTTATGTAGATGCCTATGTAAATGGCAGGCAACAAAAAGCCCGGCATGCCGGGCTTTTTATCGAGCGCAAAATTATTGCGGGCTGGTGTCCAGAGGCTCAGGCGTCGGGACGGGCACGGTTTCCACGTTGTCGATGTCTTTCTGGATGGTGTCCAGCAACGAACCTGGCTTGGCCGGTACCTCGGATTTTGGTTTTTCGGCTTCCTGCGCAGGTGCGGTCACGTTGGTGCCGCTGTCCTTGCCCAGCAAGGCTTCATCGCGGCTTACGCCGGGCATGAAGTCACCGGACAGGCTCACGAGCTGGTCATTGCCATTGAAGATGACACTGACGCGCTCCTGCTGGCGTTCACCACCACCAGGCTGCAGGCTGTAGAGATAATCCCAGCGATCGGCATGGAAAGTGTCGGTCAGCAGGGGATTACCCATGATAAACCGTACTTGCCGTCGGGTCATTCCCGGGCGTAACTGGTCTATCATGTCCTGCGTGACGACATTGCCCTGCTGGATGTCGATTTTGTAAACCCCGGGGAATGAACAACCGGCGAGTGCGAGCAGTCCCACAAAGGTGAAACTGGTTAGCAAGAGCTTGGTGTTTTGCATCGGTGGGCGACTTCCACTATCTTGGCTGGGACAACGTAAACGCCGATCATACCCGTATTAAGAGAAGCTGCGAAGCAGCATCCGCGAGAAAGCTAACCATGGTTGAAAATAGCGAACTACGCAAAGCCGGTCTCAAAGTGACTCTGCCACGAGTCAAGATTCTACAAATGCTCGATTCTGCTGAGCAGCGCCACATGAGTGCCGAAGATGTTTACAAGGCGCTGATGGAGTCTAACGAGGACGTCGGCCTGGCCACGGTTTACCGTGTACTGACCCAGTTTGAAGCCGCAGGGCTGGTGGTTCGTCATAATTTCGACGGCGGTCATGCGGTGTTTGAATTGGCTGACGGTGGTCACCATGACCACATGGTTGACCTGGATACCAATGAGGTTATCGAGTTCACCAGCCCTGAAATCGAAGCGCTGCAGCACAAGATTGCTGAGGAGCATGGGTTCGATTTGGTCGACCACAATCTCGTGTTGTACATCCGTAAGAAAAAGTAAAAATCGACGCAGTTTTGCTTTGCGAAACGATTGAAGGCGACCCTCGGGTCGCCTTCGTGCTTTCTATAAGAGGGAAAGGTGTCGCTTCAAGCCTTCGCGGCCACCACCATTTTTTTCGCGTGGGCCAAGGACTCCTTGGTCAAGTCGATACCGCCGAGCATCCGCGCCACTTCTTCCACCCGTTCCGACTTGTTCAGCTTGGAGACGGCTGTGTGTGTCGCGTCACTGCCGCGCACCTTATGTACAAACAGGTGCTGATGCCCTTGGGCTGCCACTTGCGGCAAGTGGGTCACCGTAAGCACTTGGCCGCGATCCCCCAGGCGACGCAGCAATTGGCCAACAATTTCTGCGGTCGGCCCGCCAATGCCCACATCCACTTCATCGAATACCAGGGTGGGTACGCGTGAGGTCTGGGCGGTAATCACTTGGATCGCCAGGCTGATGCGCGAGAGTTCGCCGCCGGAGGCCACTTTGGCCAGGGCCTTGAGCGGTTGGCCGGGGTTGGCACTCACCAGCAGTTCGATGTGCTCCAGCCCATGGGGCTGCAGTTCTTGACTGGCGTTGGGATGCAACTCGATGGTGAAGCGCCCGCCTGGCATGCCCAGGCGCTGGATTTCCAGCTCAACGGCGCTTGCCAGGCTAGTAGCTGCCTGCTGGCGCAGAGCGCTCAGCTCCCGGGCCTTTTCCTGATAATGACGGGCAAACGAAGCGAGTTCCTCGCCCAGTCGTTCGATGGATTCGTCGTTCGCGTTGAGTGTTTCGATTTCATCCAGCAGTTTCTGCTGCATGGTTGCGACTTCAGTCGGCTGGATTCGATGCTTGCGAGCCAGGGTATAAATAGTGTCCAGGCGTTCTTCTATTTCCTGCAGGCGAGCTGGGTCGGCGTCGAAATGGTCCAGGAAACGATTGAGTTCGCCCACGGCCTCTTCAACCTGGATCTGCGCGCTGGTCAGCAGGGTGGTCGCTTCACTCAGTGAGCCGGAAGCATTATTCACACTGGACAGGCGATTGAGGCTGGCGGTCAGTGCGTTGAGCACATTGCCGGAGTCGCTCTCACTGCATTGCTCGACCACCTGGCGGCAGATGCCCAGCAGGGTCTCGGCGTTGGTCAGGTTCTTGTGTTCCTGCTCAAGTTGCTCCAGCTCTGTCTCACCCAGGCCCAGACTCTCGAGCTCTTCCAGTTGATAGCTGAGCAACTGGTGGCGGGCGCGTTGTTCGTCGCCGGAGTTGGAAAGGCGTTCCAGTTCCTGGCGTGTCTGGCGCCAGCGTTGGGCTGCCAGTTGAACTTGCCGGGAAAGATCGGTGGCGCCGGCGTACTCATCGAGCAGGCGACGGTGGGTATCGGTTTTCAGCAGGGATTGGTGTTCGTGCTGACTGTGGATATCGATCAGCAACTCGCCCAGGGCTTTCAAGTCTCCCAGTGGGCAAGGCGTGCCGTTGATATAGCCACGTGAGCGCCCCTCGGCCGTGATCACCCGACGCAGAATGCAGGGGCCTTCATTATTAAGGTCGCGCTCGGCCAGCCATGCTTCGGCTTCGGGGATGTCCGCCAGGTCGAAGGTGGCCAGGATGTCAGCCTTGTCGGAGCCAGGGCGTACCACGCCACTGTCGGCGCGGTCGCCAAGCGTCAGGCCGAGGGCGTCGAGCATGATCGACTTGCCGGCGCCGGTTTCGCCTGTGATTACGCTCATCCCGCGATCAAGTTCAAGATCCAGATGTTCAACGATGGCGTAGTTATGTACAGACAGGTGCACGAGCATGACGGCCGCTCCCAGGCTTTAGGTCTGGTTATTTATACAGTGTTTTGTTCAGGCCTGACAATCCTGGCGCTTAGCTCGATTTGCTTGATTAGCGATTTTTTTTAGCGCGATGTGGAATGAGCATGAAGGAAATGATCTAGGTCAATCGAAAGACTTTTGGTAACGCCTGCGCCCTTGAACCTGAAAATTGTGGCCCCATATACCGGAGCAGAAGCGCGAGTTGAGTTCGCGCATGATTTTGAAAGGAGAAATCTATGGCTGACGAACAGACGCAGGATACGCAAACTCCAGACGCCAATTCGGCTGCCGGTGATGAACTGGCGACTCGTGTGCAAGTGCTCGAAGAGCAATTGGCCGCTGCGCAGGATCAATCGTTGCGTGTTGCCGCCGATCTGCAGAACGTCCGCCGCCGTGCCGAGCAGGATGTAGAGAAGGCTCACAAGTTCGCGCTGGAAAAATTCGCCGGTGACCTGCTGCCGATCATCGACAGCCTGGAGCGTGGTCTTGAGTTGTCCAACCCGGACGATGAAAACATCCGCCCAATGCGCGAAGGCATCGAGCTGACCCTGAAGATGTTCCAGGACACCCTGAAGCGTTATCAGTTGGAAGCTATCGATCCGCAAGCTGGCGAGCCGTTCAATGCTGAACATCACCAAGCCATGGCCATGCAGGAAAGCCATGACCTGGAACCCAATAGCGTGATCAAGGTGTTCCAGAAGGGTTACCAGCTCAACGGTCGCCTGATGCGTCCGGCAATGGTGGTGGTGAGCAAGGCTCCTGCACCTGTTGCACCTTCTATTGATGAGCAGGCTTGAAATTCGCCGCAAGGCCCCCATTTATAAGTCAAGCGTTTAAGTGCTACCGCAGTTAGCCAAAACTGCTGCGGCAACCAAATTCAAGTTTCGGGAGAGTAAATCATGGGCAAAATTATCGGTATCGACCTGGGGACCACCAACTCCTGCGTCTCCGTGCTGGAAAACGGCGTTGCAAAAGTTATTGAAAACGCCGAAGGCGCACGTACCACTCCGTCGATCATCGCTTACGCCAACGACGGTGAAATCCTCGTCGGTCAATCGGCCAAGCGTCAGGCGGTGACCAACCCGCACAACACTCTGTACGCGGTAAAGCGTCTGATCGGTCGTAAGTTCGACGAAGAAGTCGTACAGAAAGACATCAAGATGGTGCCTTACAAAATCGCCAAGGCCGACAACGGTGACGCCTGGGTTGAAGTGAACGGCCAGAAAATGTCGCCGCCGCAAATCTCGGCTGAAATCTTGAAAAAGATGAAGAAGACCGCCGAAGACTACCTCGGTGAAGCAGTGACTGAAGCGGTGATCACCGTCCCTGCCTACTTCAACGACAGCCAGCGCCAGGCCACCAAAGACGCCGGCCGCATCGCGGGCCTGGATGTAAAACGTATCATCAACGAACCAACCGCAGCCGCGCTGGCTTACGGTATGGACAAGGCCAAGGGCGACCACACCGTGATCGTTTACGACCTGGGTGGCGGTACGTTCGACGTCTCCGTGATCGAGATCGCAGAAGTTGATGGCGAGCACCAGTTCGAAGTGTTGGCCACCAACGGTGACACCTTCCTGGGTGGTGAAGACTTTGACATTCGTCTGATCGACTACCTCGTTGACGAATTCAAGAAAGAAAGCGGCATGAACCTCAAGGGTGACCCGCTGGCCATGCAGCGCCTGAAAGAAGCCGCTGAAAAAGCCAAGATCGAGCTGTCTTCCGCTCAGTCGACTGACGTGAACCTGCCGTACATCACTGCAGACGCTACCGGTCCTAAGCACTTGAACGTGAAGATCTCGCGTTCCAAGCTCGAAGCACTGGTTGAAGACCTGGTTCAGCGCACCATCGAACCTTGCCGCATCGCGCTGAAAGACTCCGGTATCGACGTTGGCTCTATCAACGACGTGATCCTGGTGGGCGGTCAGACCCGTATGCCGCTGGTTCAGAAGCTGGTCACCGAGTTCTTCGGCAAAGAAGCCCGTAAAGACGTGAACCCGGACGAAGCCGTTGCCATGGGTGCTGCCATCCAGGGTGCTGTACTGGCCGGTGACGTGAAAGACGTGCTGCTGCTGGACGTAAGCCCGCTGACCCTGGGTATCGAAACCATGGGCGGCGTGATGACTGCGCTGATCGAGAAAAACACCACGATTCCTACCAAGAAATCCCAGGTGTTCTCGACTGCCGATGACAACCAGGGCGCCGTGACTATCCACGTGCTGCAGGGCGAGCGTAAGCAAGCCGCACAGAGCAAGTCCCTGGGCAAGTTCGACCTGGCTGAGATTCCACCAGCACCACGTGGCGTGCCGCAAATCGAAGTGACCTTCGACATCGACGCTAACGGCATCCTGCACGTCGGCGCGAAAGACAAGGCCACCGGCAAAGAGCAGAAGATCACCATCAAGGCCAACTCCGGCCTGTCTGATGAAGAAATTCAACAGATGATCCGTGATGCTGAAACCAATGCTGAAGCGGACAAGAAGTTCGAAGAGTTGGCAGGCGCCCGTAACCAGGGTGACGCGCTGGTTCACTCGACGCGCAAAATGATCGCTGATGCTGGCGACAAAGTGACGGGCGAAGAGAAAACCGCAATCGAAGCGGCAGTGGTTGCCCTGGAGGCCGCCATTAAAGGCGACGACAAGGCTGCCATCGAAGCCAAGGTTGAGGAGCTGTCGAAAGTCTCCGCGCCAGTTGCTCAGAAAATGTACGCCGAGCAAGGCCAGCCGGCTGACGGCGCTGCGCAACAAGCAGAGCCTGAAGCCAAGCACGACGATGTTGTCGATGCCGAGTTCGAAGAAGTCAAACCCGAAGACAAGAAGTAACTTTGTCGCCCGGTTGACCGCGCATAAGCGGTGACTGGTAGGATGTCGCCGCGCGGGAGCTTGCTCCCGCGTTGGCGTGTCTGGGGTATGCGAATTTTTACAGCATGCGACAACGCTCGGATGCTGGCGGTGTGAACGGGAATGCTCCTGCTTTCCGAATGACAGTCACCGCGTTTTTGGCCGGCTCCCTGGCTGAAAGCAGTAATGACCAGGATCGTTGAATTGACGTGAGTTGGGTCCGGGCCTGTATTGGGGCTCAACGAGTTTGGCAGGGTTCAGGAGGGCCAGGTCGAACGTCCTTAAGAGTGCAAAGACTTATGGCAAAGCGTGACTATTACGAAGTATTGGGTGTGGAGCGTGGCGCCAGCGAGGCGGACCTGAAGAAGGCCTACCGTCGCCTGGCGATGAAGCACCACCCGGACCGTAATCCGGATAACAAAGAATCCGAAGAGATGTTCAAAGAGGCCAACGAGGCCTACGAATGCCTGTGTGATCCCAATAAGCGTGCGGCGTACGACCAATATGGCCATGCTGGCGTCGACCCGAGCATGGGTGGCGGCGGTGCCGGTTTTGGTGGCCAGAACTTCTCCGATATTTTTGGCGACGTATTCAGCGACTTCTTCGGCGGCGGCCGTGGCGGCCAGCGTGGCGGCCCTCAGCGCGGCAGCGACTTGCGCTACACCCTGGAGCTGAACCTGGAAGAAGCCGTGCGCGGTACCAGTGTCAATATCCGTGTGCCGACGCTGGTTAACTGCAAGCCGTGCGACGGCTCGGGTGCGAAGAAAGGCTCCTCGCCGATCACGTGCCCGACCTGCGGCGGTATCGGGCAGGTACGCATGCAGCAGGGCTTCTTCTCGGTGCAGCAAACCTGCCCGCGTTGCCATGGCCAGGGCAAGATCATTTCCGATCCGTGCGACTCCTGCCACGGCGAAGGCCGCGTCGAAGAGTACAAGACGTTGTCGGTGAAAGTACCGGCGGGTGTGGATACCGGTGATCGTATTCGCCTGTCGGGCGAAGGCGAGGCGGGTGCCCAGGGCGGCCCTACGGGCGACCTGTACGTGGTGATCAATGTGCGCGAGCACTCGATCTTCCAGCGCGACGGCAAGCATTTGTTCTGCGAAGTGCCGATCAGCTTTGTTGATGCGGCCCTGGGTGGCGAGCTGGAGATTCCGACGCTGGATGGTCGGGTCAAGCTCAAGATTCCCGAGGGAACTCAAACCGGCAAGCAGTTCCGCATTCGTGGCAAAGGCGTTGCGCCCGTGCGCGGCGGTGGTGCGGGCGACCTGATGTGTCGTGTGGCGGTGGAAACTCCGGTCAACCTGGGCCGTCGTCAGCGCGAATTGCTCGAAGAGTTCCGTAGCTCGTTGGAAGGCGATGACTCGCATTCGCCGAAGACCACGGGCTTCTTCGACGGTGTAAAACGCTTCTTCGGCGACCTGTAAGGATCTGAATATGCGACGTATAGCCGTAATGGGCGCTGCCGGGCGCATGGGCAAGACGCTGGTCGAGGCGGTGCAGCAGCGCTCGCCGGCCTCCGGGCTGACGGCGGCGATTGTTCGTCCAGGCAGTACGTTGATCGGCGCGGACGCAGGTGAGTTGGCCTCGTTGGGTCGCATCGGTGTTTCGCTGTCTGGCAACCTCGAGCAGGTGGCTGACGAGTTCGACGTGCTGATCGACTTCACCCTGCCGGAAGTGATGCTGAAAAATCTGGCCTTCTGCCGCAAGGCAGGCAAGGCCATGGTGATCGGTACGACCGGTTTGAATGCCGAGCAGAAACAGTTGCTGGTGGAGGCGGGCAAGGATATTCCGATCGTCTTCGCGGCCAATTTCAGCGTGGGCGTAAACCTGTCGCTGAAATTGCTGGACCTGGCGGCGCGTGTGCTGGGGGATGAGGCGGATATCGAGATTATCGAGACCCATCATCGCCACAAGATCGACGCGCCTTCGGGTACTGCGTTGCGCATGGGCGAAGCCATCGCGGATGCGCTGGGTCGCGATCTGTCGAAAGTGGCGGTGTACGGGCGTGAGGGCCATACCGGTGCGCGCGCGCGTGACACCATTGGTTTTGCCACTGTGCGCGGAGGTGATGTGGTCGGTGATCACACGGTGCTGTTTGCTACCGAGGGCGAGCGCCTGGAAATCACCCATAAAGCCTCCAGCCGCATGACTTTCGCCAAGGGCGCGGTGCGTGCTGCACTCTGGTTGGAAGGGCGTGAGTCGGGCCTGTACGACATGCGTGACGTGCTGGGCCTGCACTAAGCAGTAGCTAAAACGGGGCCTCAGGATTATCCTGTAGCCCCGTTTTTACCCGCTAAGCGACGTCCTGTCGCATTCTCCTGCCTTTAAGGCTCATTAGCGGTGGACCAAAAAAGCCTTTTTCTGTAAGCTACAGCTTTAGTGTGTCCACTAAAAGCGCGCAGAATAATTCAGTGAAGAAGCGGGGTGACGTGTCCATACGTCACTCCGCTTTTTTACAACCTGCGATCGCCCTTTCAGGCTTTATTTACGGGAGGTCTTCTTGACTAAGCCAGCCATACTCGCCCTTGCTGATGGCAGCATTTTTCGCGGCGAAGCCATTGGAGCCGACGGTCAAACCGTTGGAGAGGTGGTGTTCAACACCGCCATGACCGGCTATCAGGAAATCCTTACCGATCCTTCCTACGCCCAACAGATCGTTACCCTGACCTATCCGCACATCGGCAACACCGGCACTACGCCGGAAGATGTCGAGTCTGATCGTGTCTGGTCGGCGGGCCTGGTGATTCGTGACCTGCCACTGGTTGCGAGCAACTGGCGTAACACGATGTCGCTGTCCGATTACCTGAAAGCCAATAACGTTGTGGCGATCGCCGGTATCGATACGCGCCGCCTCACGCGCATCCTGCGTGAAAAAGGCTCACAGAACGGCTGCATCATGGTCGGTGACAATATCTCCGAAGAGGCGGCGATTGCCGCGGCGCAAGGCTTCCCTGGCCTGAAGGGCATGGACCTGGCGAAAGTCGTCAGCGTCAAAGAGAAGTACGAATGGCGTTCCACTGTGTGGGATCTGAAGACCGACAGCCACGCGACTATCGAGGCTGCCGATCTGCCTTACCACGTGGTCGCCTATGACTACGGCGTCAAGTACAACATCCTGCGCATGCTGGTCGAGCGCGGTTGCCGCGTGACCGTGGTGCCCGCGCAAACCCCTGCCAGCGATGTGCTCGCGATGCAGCCGGACGGTGTGTTCCTGTCCAACGGCCCGGGTGACCCTGAGCCATGCGACTACGCTATCCAGGCCATCAAGGATGTGCTGGAGACCGAGATTCCGGTGTTCGGTATCTGCCTTGGCCACCAGCTGCTGGCTTTGGCCTCCGGCGCCAAGACCCTGAAAATGGGGCACGGCCACCACGGTGCCAACCACCCGGTACAAGATCTGGACACCGGCGTTGTGATGATCACCAGCCAGAACCACGGTTTTGCGGTGGATGAAGCCTCCCTGCCGAGCAACGTGCGCGCCATTCACAAGTCGCTGTTCGACGGTTCCCTGCAGGGCATCGAGCGCACCGACAAGAGCGCGTTCAGCTTCCAGGGCCACCCTGAAGCCAGCCCGGGCCCGAACGACGTAGCGCCGCTGTTCGACCGTTTCATCAATGAGATGGCCAAGCGACGCTGACTGAGTGGCCTGCGGGCGGCCCCGGATTGCGGTGGCCCCCACAGGCTCTTCAAAGATTGTTCAAGACGGCTTGCCGACTGACCTGCGGATTTGAGTGACAAACCCATGCCAAAACGTACAGACATAAAAAGCATCCTGATTCTCGGCGCTGGCCCGATCGTGATCGGCCAGGCCTGCGAATTCGACTACTCCGGCGCCCAGGCCTGTAAAGCCCTGCGCGAGGAGGGCTACCGCGTCATCCTGGTGAACTCCAACCCAGCGACCATCATGACCGACCCGGCCATGGCCGACGCCACCTACATCGAGCCGATCAAGTGGCAGACGGTTGCCAAGATCATCGAGAAAGAGCGTCCTGACGCACTGCTGCCAACCATGGGCGGCCAGACCGCTCTGAACTGCGCCCTGGACCTGGAGCGCGAAGGCGTCCTGGAAAAGTTCGGCGTAGAGATGATCGGTGCCAATGCCGACACCATCGACAAGGCTGAAGACCGTTCGCGCTTCGACAAGGCCATGAAGTCCATCGGCCTGGCGTGCCCGCGTTCCGGTATCGCCCACAGCATGGAAGAGGCCAACGCGGTTCTCGAGACCCTGGGCTTCCCATGCATCATCCGTCCGTCCTTCACCATGGGTGGCACCGGCGGTGGTATCGCTTACAACCGTGAAGAGTTCGAAGAGATCTGCGCGCGTGGCCTGGACCTGTCGCCGACCAAAGAGCTGCTGATCGACGAATCGCTGATCGGCTGGAAAGAATACGAGATGGAGGTTGTCCGCGATAAGAAGGACAACTGCATCATCGTCTGCTCCATCGAAAACTTCGACCCGATGGGCGTGCACACCGGTGACTCGATCACCGTAGCTCCGGCGCAGACCCTGACCGACAAGGAATACCAGATTCTGCGTAACGCCTCCCTGGCGGTACTGCGCGAGATCGGCGTTGAAACCGGCGGTTCCAACGTTCAGTTCGGCATCTGCCCGGACACCGGCCGCATGGTCGTGATCGAGATGAACCCACGTGTATCGCGTTCTTCTGCGCTGGCCTCGAAAGCCACCGGCTTCCCGATTGCGCGTATCGCTGCCAAGCTGGCTATCGGCTACACCTTGGACGAGCTGCAAAACGAAATCACCGGCGGCGCTATGCCGGCGTCTTTCGAGCCGTCTATCGACTACGTCGTGACCAAGCTGCCACGCTTTGCCTTCGAGAAGTTCGCCAAGGCTGATGCGCGCCTCACCACCCAGATGAAGTCTGTCGGTGAAGTCATGGCAATTGGCCGCACTTTCCAGGAATCCCTGCAGAAAGCGCTGCGCGGTCTGGAAGTCGGCGTTTGCGGCCTGGACGAAAAGCTCGACCTGAGCAACCCGGAAAGCATGAGCATCCTCAAGCGCGAGCTGACCGTGCCGGGCGCTGAGCGTATCTGGTATGTGGCTGACGCCTTCCGTGCCGGCCTGAGCGTCGAAGATATCTTCGGCATGAACATGATCGACCCGTGGTTCCTGGTGCAGATCGAAGATCTGATCAAGGAAGAAGAGAAGGTCAAGACGCTTGGCCTGTCGTCTATCGATCGCGACTTGATGTTCCGCCTCAAGCGCAAAGGCTTCTCCGACCAGCGTCTGGCCAAGCTGCTGGGTGTGACCGAGAAGAACCTGCGTACTCATCGCCACAAGCTGGATATTTTCCCGGTCTACAAGCGCGTTGACACCTGCGCCGCAGAATTCGCCACCGACACGGCCTACATGTACTCAACTTATGAAGAAGAGTGCGAAGCCGCGCCGACAGGCCGCGACAAGATCATCATCCTGGGTGGCGGTCCGAACCGTATCGGCCAGGGCATCGAGTTCGACTATTGCTGCGTGCACGCCGCCCTCGCCCTGCGCGAAGACGGGTACGAGACCATCATGGTCAACTGCAACCCGGAAACGGTTTCCACCGACTATGACACGTCCGACCGCTTGTACTTCGAGCCGGTAACGCTGGAAGACGTATTGGAAATCTGCCGCGTCGAGAAGCCTAAAGGCGTGATCGTCCAGTACGGCGGCCAGACCCCGCTGAAACTGGCGCGTGCCCTCGAAGCCGCTGGCGTGCCGATCATCGGTACCAGCCCGGATGCAATCGACCGTGCCGAAGACCGTGAGCGTTTTCAACAGATGGTTGAGCGCCTGAACCTGCGTCAGCCGCCGAACGCCACTGTGCGCAGCGAAGACGAAGCCATCCGCGCGGCCAGCAAGATCGGCTACCCGCTGGTGGTGCGTCCGTCCTACGTACTGGGCGGCCGGGCGATGGAAATCGTCTACGAAGAAGAAGAACTCAAGCGTTACCTGCGTGATGCGGTGAAAGTCTCCAACGACAGCCCGGTGCTGCTGGATCACTTCCTCAACTGCGCCATCGAAATGGACGTGGACGCGGTGTGCGACGGTACTGACGTAGTGATCGGCGCCATCATGCAGCACATCGAACAAGCCGGTGTTCACTCTGGTGACTCCGCATGCTCGCTGCCGCCGTATTCGCTGCCGGCGCACATCCAGGACGAGATGCGCGAGCAGGTCAAGAAGATGGCCCTGGAATTGGGCGTTGTCGGCCTGATGAACGTACAGTTGGCGCTGCAAGGCGAAGACATCTACGTCATTGAAGTCAACCCGCGTGCTTCGCGTACCGTACCGTTCGTGTCCAAGTGCATCGGTGTGTCCCTGGCCATGATCGCTGCACGTGTGATGGCTGGTAAGACCCTGAAGGAAATCGGCTTTACCAAGGAAATCATTCCGAACTTCTACAGTGTGAAAGAGGCGGTGTTCCCGTTCGCCAAATTCCCTGGCGTGGACCCGATCCTGGGCCCAGAGATGAAGTCCACCGGTGAAGTGATGGGCGTGGGCGATACCTTCGGTGAAGCGTTTGCCAAGGCCCAGATGGGTGCCAGCGAAGTGCTGCCGACCGGTGGTACTGCGTTTATCAGCGTGCGTGATGACGACAAGCCACTGGTTGCAGGGGTTGCCCGCGATCTGATCAACTTGGGCTTTGAAGTCGTGGCTACCGCCGGGACCGCCAAGCTGATTGAGGCTGCCGGCCTGAAAGTACGTCGCGTGAACAAGGTGACGGAAGGCCGTCCGCATGTGGTCGACATGATCAAGAATGACGAAGTCACCCTGATCATCAACACCACCGAAGGTCGTCAGTCGATCGCGGACTCCTATTCCATTCGTCGTAATGCCTTGCAGCACAAGATTTACTGCACCACTACCATTGCTGCTGGCGAAGCTATCTGTGAAGCGCTGAAGTTCGGTCCGGAAAAGACCGTGCGTCGCTTGCAGGATCTACACGCAGGATTGAAGGCATGAGCATAACCAAATACCCGATGACCGTTCAGGGCGCTCGCGCCCTGGAAGAGGAACACGCCCATCTGACCAAGGTCGTACGTCCAAAGCTGAGCCAGGACATCGGTACGGCCCGCGAGCTGGGCGACTTGAAGGAAAACGCCGAATACCACGCTGCTCGCGAGCAGCAGGGTATGGTCGAGGCGCGGATTCGTGACATCGAAGGCCGTATGCAGAATGCGGTGATCATCGATGTCACCACCATCGCGCATACCGGTAAGGTGATTTTCGGCACGACCGTGGAAATCGCCAACGTCGAGACCGACGAAAGCGTGACCTACCAGATCGTGGGTGAGGATGAGGCTGACTTCAAGCAAGGCAAGATCTCTGTCGGCTCGCCGATTGCTCGCGCCTTGATTGCCAAGGAAGAAGGCGACGTCGTTGCCGTGAAAACGCCGAGCGGCGTCATTGAGTACGAGATTGTCGAAGTTCGTCACATCTGAAAGACGGCGCCCGCTGCGTGCGGGCGCCATGCTTTGGCAGCTCTCTCAGATGCTTTGGGTGGGCGGTCTATGGCTGTTACATATTGGTGTGTTGCCGGCGTTGGGCCTGATTGGCCTGGCGCCGCTGCTGATCGACGAGATCGACGGATTGTTGAGTGCGCTGCTGGTGGGTTTTGCGGCGGCGTGCGTGATGCTTCAGGTGTTGGTGCTGATCAAGGCCGAAGGCTTGAAGAGTTTGTGGCGGGATATTCGCGGGCAACTGCTGTTGATGGCGCTGTATGCATGCGCAATGTTTTGCGTGGTGCATGTATGGCTGCCGCAAGCGTTGCGCTGGCAGTTGTTCAGCTATCTTGTGCTAGGGTTCTCTGGCTTGGTGCTGGTTATGCAACCTGCGCCGGGATGGAGTGGCGGGGCGCGCGAAGCACGCCCTTGACCCTTTTCATCATTTGAAGCGATGAACGTTCGACAGTTGCTTGTTGACGCTGAAGTTCTTGCGATACAACAGCGCCATCTTGCCGATGACCTGAACCAGGTCCGCTTTGCCCACCTTGCACAGTTCTGCAACGGCGGCCAGGCGCGCTTCGCGATCAAGGATGTTGACCTTGATCTTGATCAGTTCGTGATCGTTCAGTGCACGCTCGAATTCGGCTAGCACACCCTCAGTCAAGCCGTTGTCTGCCACAATCAGAACTGGTTTCAGATGGTGGCCAATGGATTTGTACTGTTTCTTCTGCTCTTGAGTGAGCGGCATAATCTGACCCCTGCGTCTGATCTTGTAAAAAGCGGCGGCCAGTTTACCCGAGCGAGTCCGGGACCGCCCAGTTAATCACGACCCGTTTTATTTTTCGAGGTGGCCCGTGGCCCGTTCCAAAACCAGCCTTAAGTGGCTACAAGAACATTTCAATGATCCTTACGTCAAAAAGGCGCAAAAGGACGGCTACCGTTCCCGGGCCAGCTACAAGCTGCTGGAGATCCAGGACAAGGACAAATTGATCCGTCCAGGCATGAGCGTTATCGATCTCGGCGCGGCCCCCGGTGGCTGGTCCCAGGTGACCAGTCGTCTGATTGGTGGGCAAGGCCGATTGATCGCTTCCGACATCCTCGAGATGGACAGCATCCCGGACGTGACCTTTGTTCACGGCGATTTCACCGAGGACAAAGTATTGGCCGAGATCCTGGAGGCTGTGGGAAATTCGCAGGTAGACCTTGTGATTTCCGACATGGCCCCCAATATGAGTGGATTACCGGCTGTTGATATGCCGCGTGCCATGTTCCTGTGTGAACTGGCGCTGGATTTGGCAGGTCGGGTGTTGCGTCCGGGTGGCGATTTCCTGGTGAAGGTCTTCCAGGGCGAAGGTTTCGACGAGTACCACAAGAACATTCGCAAGTTGTTCGACAAGGTGCAGACCCGCAAACCGGACTCTTCCCGTGACAGGTCCAGGGAGCAGTATCTGCTGTGCCGTGGCTTCCGCGGCGTAGAAGGCGCTGCGAGCGAAGAGCGTTTTTGAGAAATTCGAGGAGGGCGATAGGTTTTTTTATATCGCTTTCGTCACCAAGCTTTACGAATATTGAGTGGTCAAAGTTTCACAAAGGGTTACAGACTGCGCCTGCCAGAGTTGTAGGTAATGTAGTAAGTTAGGCCGGTGAATATCATGCGAAGCGCGCGCCAGTAGCGGAGCTTGCTTCAGAGGGTAGTTAATTGAACGATATGGCAAAGAATCTGATCCTGTGGTTGATCATCGCGGCTGTCCTGGTGACGGTGATGAACAACTTCTCCAGCCCTAACGAGCCGCAGACCCTCAACTATTCCGACTTCATCCAGCAAGTTAAGGATGGCAAGGTCGAGCGCGTAGCGGTTGATGGCTACGTGATTACCGGTAAGCGCAACGATGGCGACAGCTTCAAGACCATTCGTCCTGCCATTCAGGACAACGGTCTCATCGGTGACCTGGTGGATAACAAGGTCGTTGTGGAAGGCAAGCAGCCTGAACAGCAAAGCATCTGGACCCAGCTCCTGGTGGCCAGCTTCCCGATCCTGGTGATTATCGCCGTGTTCATGTTCTTCATGCGCCAGATGCAAGGTGGTGCGGGAGGCAAGGGCGGGCCGATGAGCTTCGGCAAGAGCAAGGCACGCCTGCTCTCCGAAGACCAGGTGAAGACCACCCTGGCTGACGTTGCAGGTTGCGACGAAGCCAAGGAAGAAGTCGGCGAGTTGGTCGAGTTCCTGCGTGATCCGGGCAAGTTCCAGCGCCTGGGTGGCCGTATCCCTCGCGGTGTGCTGATGGTGGGCCCGCCGGGTACCGGTAAAACCTTGCTGGCCAAGGCGATTGCCGGCGAAGCCAAGGTGCCTTTCTTCACGATTTCCGGTTCTGACTTCGTCGAGATGTTTGTCGGCGTCGGCGCCAGCCGTGTTCGCGATATGTTCGAGCAGGCCAAGAAGCACGCTCCATGCATCATCTTCATCGACGAAATCGATGCCGTCGGTCGCCATCGTGGCGCGGGCATGGGTGGTGGTCACGATGAGCGTGAGCAGACCCTCAACCAATTGCTGGTAGAGATGGATGGTTTCGAGATGAATGACGGCATTATCGTCATCGCCGCAACCAACCGTCCCGACGTTCTCGACCCCGCGTTGCTGCGTCCGGGCCGTTTCGACCGTCAGGTTGTGGTCGGCCTGCCGGACATTCGTGGCCGTGAGCAGATCCTGAAAGTACACATGCGCAAGGTACCGATGGGTGACGACGTGGCTCCGGGCGTGATCGCACGCGGTACTCCCGGCTTCTCCGGTGCTGATTTGGCGAACCTGGTGAACGAGGCTTCGCTGTTCGCTGCTCGTACTGGCAAGCGCATCGTTGAAATGAAAGAGTTCGAATTGGCAAAAGACAAGATCATGATGGGCGCTGAGCGCAAATCCATGGTCATGTCCGAGAAAGAGAAGCAGAACACCGCTTATCACGAAGCCGGTCACGCTATTGTAGGTCGTGTTGTGCCTGAGCATGACCCCGTCTACAAAGTGTCGATCATTCCCCGTGGTCGGGCACTCGGTGTGACCATGTTCCTGCCGGAAGAGGATCGCTACAGCCTCTCCAAGCGTGCGCTGATCAGTCAGATCTGCTCGTTGTATGGCGGCCGAATTGCTGAAGAAATGACCCTTGGCTTCGACGGTGTGACCACTGGCGCCTCCAATGACATCATGCGTGCCAGCCAGATTGCGCGAAACATGGTGACCAAGTGGGGCTTGTCGGAAAAACTCGGCCCATTGATGTACGCCGAAGAAGAAGGCGAAGTGTTCCTGGGGCGTGGCGGCGGTGGGCAAAGCGCCAGCTTCTCAGGTGAGACAGCCAAGCTGATCGATTCCGAGGTTCGTAGCATCATTGACCAGTGCTACGGCACTGCCAAGCAGATTTTGACTGACAACCGTGACAAGCTGGACGCCATGGCTGATGCGTTGATGAAGTACGAAACCATCGATGCCGACCAGATCGATGACATCATGTCGGGCCGTACGCCGCGTGAGCCGCGCGACTGGGAAGGTGGTTCGGGTACTTCGGGCACTCCGCCTGTGGTGCAGAATGAGCGCCCTGAAACGCCTATCGGCGGCCCGGCAGCTGATCACTAAGGTTTGAAATGACTTCTGCTTTGTCCTCTACCCGGTTGCCTTGCGGCAACCGGGTTCTTGATTTGGCCCGGACGCATGTCATGGGCATTCTCAATGTAACCCCTGACTCCTTTTCCGATGGTGGCCGCTTCAGCCAGCTGGATGCCGCGTTGCGCCACGCCGAGGCGATGGTGGCTGCCGGTGCGACGCTGATTGATGTAGGAGGGGAATCCACCCGCCCCGGCGCTCGTGTTGTTTCTCCTTTGGAGGAGCTGGAGCGGGTGGCGCCCGTAGTTGAGCGTATTGCCCGTGAGCTGGATGTCATCATCTCGGTAGACACCTCCACCCCGGCAGTAATGCGCGAAACTGCGCGGCTCGGAGCTGGGTTGATCAACGATGTGCGTTCGCTTCAGCGCGATGGCGCCCTTGATGCGGCCGCTGCTACCGGCTTGCCTGTCTGCCTGATGCATATGCTGGGTGAGCCCGGCAACATGCAGGACAATCCGCATTACGACGATCTGGTCGGCGAGGTGAGTGGGTTTCTTGCTGAGAGGATTGCCCAGTGTGTGGCGGTGGGTATTGCGCCTGAGCAGATCATCCTCGATCCGGGGTTTGGCTTTGCCAAGACCCTGCAGCACAATCTAAGCCTGTTCAAACACATGGAAGCCTTGCATGCCCTTGGTCGCCCGCTGTTGGTCGGTGTTTCGCGCAAGAGCATGATAGGGCTCGCCTTGAATCGCCCGGTCGGCGAGCGCCTGTATGGCGGGCTGGCGCTTGCGGCGCTTGCCGTGACCAAGGGCGCACGTATTTTGCGTGTGCATGATGTCGCCGAAACGGTCGATGTGGTGCGCATGCTCGCTGCTGTAGAATCAGCCGAATAAGAATGATGGAGCACTTATGACTAAAAAATATTTTGGCACCGACGGCATTCGTGGTCGGGTCGGCGAATTCCCGATCACCCCTGATTTCATGCTCAAGCTGGGTTGGGCTGCAGGCATGGCGTTCCGCAGCATGGGCGCGTGTCGCATCCTGGTGGGCAAGGACACCCGTATTTCGGGCTACATGTTTGAGTCTGCGCTGGAGGCCGGATTGTCCGCCGCCGGGGCCGATGTGATGCTGTTGGGCCCTATGCCCACGCCGGCGATCGCTTACCTGACGCGTACCTTCCACGCTGAAGCCGGTATTGTGATCAGCGCCTCCCACAATCCTCATGATGACAACGGCATCAAGTTTTTCTCGGGGCAGGGCACCAAGCTGCCTGACGAGATCGAGTTGATGATCGAAGAGCTGCTGGATGCGCCGATGACGGTGGTCGAGTCCAGCAAGCTGGGCAAGGTGTCGCGCATTAACGACGCGTCAGGTCGCTATATCGAATTCTGTAAAAGCAGCGTCCCGAGCAGCACTAATTTCGCAGGCTTGAAGATTGTTGTCGATTGCGCCCATGGTGCGACCTACAAGGTAGCGCCGAGCGTCTTCAAGGAGTTGGGCGCACAGGTCACCGTGCTGTCGGCTCAGCCCAACGGCTTGAACATCAACGACAATTGCGGTTCTACCCACATGGAGCAGCTGCAGGCTGCTGTGCTGGCTGAACATGCGGACCTGGGCATTGCTTTTGATGGCGATGGCGACCGTGTGCTGATGGTGGATCACACTGGCACGATCGTGGATGGTGATGACCTGTTGTTCATCATTGCCCGTGACCTGCATGAGCGTAACAAGCTGCAAGGTGGCGTGGTCGGCACCCTGATGAGTAATCTCGGGCTGGAATTGGCGTTGGCAGAACTGGGGATTCCTTTTATTCGCGCCAATGTCGGTGACCGCTATGTGATCGCCGAACTGCTGGAGCGTAACTGGTTGGTTGGCGGTGAGAATTCCGGGCATGTGGTCTGCTTCCAGCACACCACCACGGGTGACGCTATCATCGCCGCACTACAGGTGCTGCTCGCCCTGCGTCGCCGCGAGGAGAGCCTGGCCCAGGCGCGTCAAGCCCTGCGCAAGTGTCCGCAAGTGCTGCTCAATGTGCGTTTTGCCGGTGGCGAAAACCCCATCGAGCACCCTGCTGTCAAAGAGGCCTGCGAGCGCGTGACCCAGGCAATGGCGGGGCGCGGGCGCGTGTTGCTGCGCAAGTCCGGCACTGAGCCTCTGGTGCGTGTCATGGTCGAAGGCGAGGACGAAACCCAGGTTCGCGGCCATGCCGAAGACCTGGCAAAACTGGTAACTGAAGTTTGCGCCTGAATTCGGCTTGCCAGTGATGGTGTGGTTGGGTAACATCTGCGCCCACTTTGACCGACGGGGTACAGCATGCGTCGCACTATGGTAGCTGGTAACTGGAAGATGCACGGTACCCGCGCCAGTGTCGCTGAGCTGATCAATGGCCTTCGTCACTTGGCCTTGCCTAGCGGTGTTGACGTCGCGGTGTTCCCGCCTTGCTTGCATATCAACCAAGTGGTTGATGGCTTGAAGGGTAAGTCGATTCAGGTCGGCGCGCAGAACTCTGCGGTAGAGCCGATGCAAGGTGCGTTGACCGGCGAGATTTCGCCGAGTCAGCTGGTTGATGCGGGTTGTTCCTATGTGCTTGTCGGGCACTCCGAGCGTCGCCAGATGATGGGCGAGCGGGATGGGACGCTCAACCGCAAGTTCGCCGCGGCACAGGCTTGTGGCTTGATTCCGGTGTTGTGCATAGGGGAGACCCTTGAGCAGCGCGAATCGGGCAAGACTCTTGAAGTTGTCTCGCGTCAGCTGGGCAGTATCATCGAGGAGCTGGGTGTTGGTGCATTTGCAAAGGCGGTCATTGCTTACGAGCCGGTCTGGGCCATTGGCACCGGGCTGACTGCTACACCGCAACAGGCGCAGGATGTGCACGCAGCCATCCGCGCGCAGTTGGCGGCAGAGAATTCTGAGGTCGCACAAGGTGTGCGGCTTCTATACGGCGGCAGCGTGAAGGCGGCCAATGCGGTCGAACTGTTCGGCATGCCGGATATCGATGGGGGGCTCATTGGTGGAGCTTCCCTGAATGCAGATGAGTTCGGTGCGATCTGTCGCGCCGCGGGAAACTGAAAAAATGCTGGAAACAGTCGTAGTCGTTTTTCATCTGTTGGCTGCCCTGAGCGTAGTTGCTCTGGTTTTGCTGCAACAGGGTAAAGGTGCGGATGCTGGTGCGTCTTTCGGTGCAGGTGCTTCAAATACTGTGTTCGGAAGCCAAGGTTCCTCTACCTTTCTTAGTAAGTTTACTGCTATACTTGCCGCAGGTTTCTTCATAACCAGCTTAGGGTTAGGTTACTTTGCTAAAGAGAAAGCTCATGTGCTGACTCAAGTAGGTTTGCCAAACCCAGCGGTGTTGGAAGTTCCAAAAGCAAAACCGGCTTCTGATGATGTCCCGGTGCTTCAAGAGCAAAAGTCGGCTACTCCAGCGACTGACGTACCTCCAGCTCAAGAGCAAAAGTAAGAAGGGTTGTAAGCGCTGTATTGCCGAGGTGGTGGAATTGGTAGACACGCAACCTTGAGGTGGTTGTGCCCATAGGGTGTAGGGGTTCGAGTCCCCTTCTCGGTACCAATTATCAGGAGAGCCCGCTGTTGCGGGCTTTCTTGTAGGTGGAAGGTTACATTGACCCTGTAAGGGATCGGTCGTATACTTCCGCCCCAGCTTTGTCGCGGGGTGGAGCAGTCTGGTAGCTCGTCGGGCTCATAACCCGAAGGTCGTCGGTTCAAATCCGGCCCCCGCAACCAGTTTTAGCGGAGCCCCTTTTAAGGGGCTTTTTGTTAGCTGGACACTTTCAACGCCGCTGTTCGACGGCGTTTCAAGGATGGGCGTTTCGCCCATTTTTTTATTTTGCACAGCATGCACATACATGCACGAGGGGGTTCAGGTGTCGAGCAAGCTAGAAGAGTTGCAGGCCTTGTTGGCCCCGGTGGTCGTGGCCCTAGGCTATGAATGCTGGGGTATTGAGTTTTCGGCTCAAGGTCGCCACTCAATGTTGCGCGTTTATATCGATAAAGAGGGCGGCGTGCTGGTGGACGATTGTGCCATTGTCAGCCGTCAGATCAGCGGTGTGCTGGATGTTGAAGATCCGATCTCCGTTGAATACACCCTTGAAGTTTCCTCGCCAGGCATGGAACGCCCACTGTTCACTATCGAGCAGTTTGCTAAATATGCCGGTGAACAAGTGAAGATCAAGCTGCGCTCCCCCTTTGAAGGGCGACGCAACTTTCAGGGCCTTCTGCGCGGTGTAGAAGAGCAGGATGTCGTGGTGCAGGTAGAAGACCACGAGTTCCTGTTGCCGATCGATATGATCGACAAGGCCAACATTATTCCCAGTTTTGACTGAGACGCGGATCCCGCGGATCCAATGGCTTGCGAAAGGCGAGGCGTACGATGAGCAAAGAAGTACTGCTGGTTGTTGAGTCGGTATCCAATGAAAAGGGTGTACCGGCAAGCGTGATTTTTGAAGCGTTGGAGCTGGCCCTGGCCACTGCTACCAAGAAACGTTTTGAAGACGAAGTAGATCTGCGTGTGGAAATCAACCGCCACACTGGTGCCTATGAGACTTTCCGTCGTTGGACGGTGGTCGAAGAGGACGATCTTGATGATCCGGCCATCGAAACCTGGCCAAGCAAGGTTGCGCAAACGCATCCGGGCGCTCAGGTTGGCGATGTTGTCGAAGAAAAGATCGAGTCGATCGAATTCGGCCGTATTGCTGCACAGACCGCCAAGCAGGTCATCGTGCAGAAGGTTCGCGAAGCCGAGCGCGCTCAAGTCGTTGACGCCTATCGCGAACGCCTGGGTGAAATCATCTCTGGCACCGTGAAAAAAGTTACCCGCGACAACGTGATCGTCGACCTGGGCAACAACGCCGAAGCGTTGCTGGCCCGCGAAGACATCATCTCTCGCGAAACCTTCCGTGTCGGCGTGCGTCTGCGTGCGCTGCTCAAGGAAATCCGCACCGAGAACCGCGGCCCGCAGTTGATCCTGTCGCGTACCGCGCCGGAAATGCTGATCGAGCTGTTCCGTATCGAAGTGCCGGAAATCGCCGAAGGCCTGATCGAAGTGATGGCTGCGTCCCGTGACCCGGGTTCGCGTGCCAAGATCGCGGTCCGCTCCAAGGACAAACGCATCGACCCGCAAGGCGCTTGCATCGGTATGCGCGGTTCGCGCGTCCAGGCAGTGTCGGGCGAATTGGGCGGTGAGCGTGTGGATATCGTCCTGTGGGACGATAACCCGGCGCAGTTCGTGATCAACGCCATGTCGCCGGCTGAAGTGGCGGCAATTATCGTTGACGAAGATGCCCATGCAATGGACATCGCCGTTGGCGCAGACAATCTGGCTCAGGCCATTGGTCGTGGTGGTCAGAACGTGCGTCTGGCCAGCCAACTGACCGGCTGGACCCTGAACGTGATGACCGAATCGGACATCCAGGCTAAGCAGCAAGCTGAAACCGGTGACATCCTGCGCAACTTCATCGAAGAGTTGGAAGTCGATGAAGACCTGGCACAGGTACTGGTAGATGAAGGCTTCACCAGCCTGGAAGAGATTGCCTACGTACCGTTGGAAGAAATGCTCAACATCGACGGCTTTGACGAAGACACCGTCAACGAGCTTCGCGCTCGGGCCAAGGATCGTTTGTTGACTAAAGCCATCGCTACTGAGGAAAAGCTGGCAGACGCCCATCCGGCCGAAGACCTGCTCTCGCTTGAGGGTATGGACAAGGATTTGGCGATGGAACTGGCGGTGCGCGGCGTAATTACCCGCGAAGACCTGGCCGAGCAGTCTATTGACGATCTGCTCGACATCGACGGCATTGACGAAGATCGTGCCGGCAAGTTGATCATGGCCGCCCGAGCCCATTGGTTCGAGTAATTAGGCGCGGCCTGAGGAGAGAAGTGCATGACGCAAGTCACGGTGAAACAACTGGCCGATGAGGTCAAAACACCGGTAGAGCGCCTGTTGCAGCAGATGCGTGAGGCAGGTCTGCCGCACACCGCCGCCGATGAAGGTGTGAGCGATAGTGAGAAGCAGTCTTTGCTGACTCACTTGAAGAGCAGCCACAAGGCGAAAGTGGAAGAACCGCGCAAGATTACATTGCAGCGCAAAACCACCAGCACCCTGCGGGTTGCGGGTAGCAAGAGCATCAGCGTTGAAGTACGCAAGAAGAAAGTCTTCGTACAGCGCAGCCCGGAAGAAATCGAAGCCGAGCGCAAACGCGAGCTGGAAGAACGTCGCGCAGTAGAAAATGCTGCACGTCAGAAGGCTGAAGAAGAAGCCAAGCGTCGCGCCGAAGAAGAAGCGCGTCGCCAGCCTGCTGCTGCGCAACCTGCTGCCACTGACGCGGTCGCCGCCCCTGTTGAAGCTGTGCGTGAGGCTGCCCCGGCTGCCGCCGCACCTGCTCCTGCAGCAGACGCCCGCAAGCGCGACGAGCCTCGTCGTCCGGACAAACCACGTGCTGACGACAACAATCGTCGCGGTGGTGGTGGCGATGGCGAGCGTAAAAACGCTCCGCATCGCGCCTCGGTCAAAGAGAAAGCGCCTGCACCACGCGTTGCCCCACGTACCACCGACGAAGAAAGCGATGGCTTCCGTCGTGGTGGTCGCGGCAAAGCCAAGCTGAAGAAACGCAACGCCCACGGTTTCCAGAGCCCAACCGGCCCTGTCGTGCGTGAAGTGAAGATCGGCGAGACTATCACTGTGGGCGATCTGGCCCAGCAGATGTCGGTCAAGGCTGCTGAAATCATCAAGTTCATGTTCAAGCTGGGCACTCCAGCCACCATCAACCAGGTACTGGACCAGGAAACTGCCCAGTTGGTTGCTGAAGAGCTGGGCCACAAAGTGACCCTGGTCAGCGACACCGCCCTGGAAGATTCCCTGGCCGAGTCCCTGAAGTTTGAAGGTGAGGCGGTCTCCCGTGCGCCGGTTGTGACCGTAATGGGCCACGTTGACCACGGTAAGACTTCCCTGCTCGACTACATCCGTCGTGCCAAGGTTGCCGCAGGCGAAGCCGGTGGTATTACTCAGCACATCGGTGCATACCACGTTGAAACCGAGCGCGGCATGGTCACCTTCCTCGACACCCCAGGTCACGCCGCGTTTACCGCAATGCGTGCCCGTGGTGCCAAGGCGACCGACATCGTGATCCTGGTGGTTGCAGCGGACGACGGCGTAATGCCGCAGACCATTGAAGCTGTCCAGCACGCCAAGGCTGCCGGTGTTCCTCTGGTCGTTGCCGTGAACAAAATCGACAAGCCGGGCGCCGATCTCGATCGCATCCGTAGCGAACTGTCGGTTCACGGCGTGACGTCCGAGGAATGGGGTGGCGAGACGCCATTCGTATCGGTCTCGGCGAAAATGGGTACCGGCGTTGACGAGCTGCTCGAAGCGGTCCTGTTGCAAGCCGAAGTCCTGGAACTGACCGCTACTCCATCGGCTCCTGGCCGTGGCGTCGTGGTTGAGTCCCGTCTCGACAAGGGCCGTGGCCCGGTTGCCACCGTGCTGGTCCAAGACGGTACTCTGCGCCAAGGCGACATGGTACTGGTCGGTTCGAACTACGGCCGTGTACGTGCCATGCTCGACGAGAACGGCAAGCCAATCAAGGAAGCAGGTCCTGCCATCCCAGTCGAGATTCTCGGCCTGGACGGTACGCCGGACGCTGGCGACGAAATGAGCGTAGTGGCTGACGAGAAGAAAGCCCGTGAAGTGGCTCTGTTCCGTCAAGGCAAGTTCCGCGAAGTCAAGCTGGCCCGTGCTCACGCCGGCAAGCTGGAAAACATCTTCGAGAACATGGGTCAGGAAGAGAAGAAGACGCTTAACATCGTCCTCAAGTCTGACGTTCGTGGTTCCCTCGAAGCGTTGAACGGCGCCTTGAACGGCCTGGGTAACGACGAAGTGCAAGTGCGCGTTGTCGGTGGCGGTGTCGGTGGTATCACCGAATCCGACGCCAACCTGGCACTGGCCTCCAACGCTGTACTGTTCGGCTTCAACGTGCGTGCCGATGCTGGCGCTCGCAAGATCGTCGAGCAGGAAGGCCTGGACATGCGTTACTACAACGTCATCTACGACATCATCGAAGACGTCAAGAAAGCCCTTACCGGTATGCTTGGCAGCGACGTCCGGGAGAACATCCTGGGTATCGCCGAGGTGCGTGACGTGTTCCGCTCGCCGAAATTCGGTGCGATTGCCGGCTGTATGGTGGTTGAAGGCACTGTGTACCGTAACCGTCCAATCCGTGTGCTGCGTGAAGACATCGTTATCTTCGAAGGCGAGCTGGAATCCCTGCGCCGCTTCAAGGATGACGCTGCCGAAGTACGTGCCGGCATGGAATGCGGTATCGGCGTCAAGAGCTACAACGACGTCAAGGTTGGCGACAAGATCGAAGTCTTCGAGAAGGTTCAGGTTGCTCGCAGCCTCTAACTCGCGCACTTCAGGAGCCGCGCAGCGTGTGGGCATGCAGATGCCCCGCGCAGCGTCAGGACTCTAAACGCAACGCCCGGTCTGGCTTTTGTCAGGCCGGGCGTTTGCCGCTTTCAGACCCCACGGGTTTCACCGTGTGGCAGTAACAGGTAACAAGACATGGCAAAAGAATACAGCCGTACCCAGCGTATCGGCGATCAGATGCAGCGTGAGCTGGCCCAACTGATCCGCCGCGAAGTCAAAGACCCACGCGTTGGCCTGGTCACCATTACCGCTGTTGAAGTGAGCCGTGACGTGGGTCACGCCAAGATCTTCATCACCGTGATGGGGCAGGACAACAGCGAAGAAATCGCACAAAGCATCAAGGTGCTCAACTCCGCCGCAGGTTTCCTGCGTATGCAGTTGGCCCGTGAAATGAAGCTGCGCAGCGTTCCACAGTTGCACTTCCACTACGACGAAAGCGTCGTGCGTGGCGCGCACCTGTCGGCCCTGATCGAACGCGCCGTGGCTGAAGACAGCCAGCATCCGTCCACACCTGAAGACGCCAAGGAGTAAGCGGTGGCTCAGGTCAAACGTATCCGTCGCAACGTCAGTGGCATCATTCTGCTCGACAAACCCATTGGCTTTACCTCCAATGCCGCGTTGCAGAAGGTTCGCTGGCTGCTCAATGCCGAGAAGGCCGGGCATACCGGCAGCCTTGATCCATTGGCCACCGGTGTATTGCCGTTGTGCTTTGGCGAGGCCACCAAGTTTTCGCAATACCTGCTTGATTCCGACAAGGGTTACGAAACCCTGATGCAACTGGGCAAGACCACCACCACGGCAGATGCCGAAGGTGATGTTTTGCAGGTTCGCGACGTGACCGTTGGTCGTGCGGATATCGAAGCTGCTTTACCCGCTTTTCGTGGGCAAATCAGTCAGATACCGCCGATGTACTCGGCACTCAAGCGCGATGGTCAGCCACTTTACAAGCTGGCACGTGCGGGCGAAGTAGTGGAGCGCGAACCGCGTTCTGTTACTATTGCGCGCTTGGAATTGCTCGCTTGTGAAGGCGACACTGCCCGTTTGGCCGTGGACTGCAGCAAAGGCACCTATATCCGTACCCTGGTGGAAGATATTGGTGAAAAGCTCGGTTGTGGCGCCTACGTTGCAGAACTGCGACGTACACAAGCCGGACCTTTCACCTTGGCCCAGACGGTCACGCTGGAAGAGCTGGAAGCGGTGCACGCCGAAGGCGGCAACGAAGCGGTTGATCGCTTCCTGATGCCATCGGACAGCGGTTTGCTGGATTGGCCATTGCTGCACTTCTCGGAGCACAGCGCGTTCTATTGGCTCAACGGCCAGCCGGTACGCGCCCCGGATGCCCCGAAGTTCGGCATGGTGCGAGTACAGGATCATAACGGTCGCTTTATCGGTATCGGTGAAGTGAGCGAAGACGGGCGCATCGCGCCGCGTCGGCTGATTCGGTCAGAATGACCGGAACCAGTTTGTGGTAAAAGCGTAGCGAGCGAAGGTAAGACAAGGAAAAAACAGGCGAGGAAGCGGAGTTAACTGCTGTTAATGAGCATTCCGAGCCTGTTTTTGACGCAGGATTACCGAGCGCAGTAGCTTTTACGCAAACTGGGACGAGTGTGGCTGTTAACAGGCATGGTCAACACTCATTTTTAGATACAGGGATTTGTCCCTGGCCTGTTGAAACTGCCCTTTGGGTGGTTTCCTGAAAAAAGGATTGCCTCATGGCTCTCGACGTTCAAGAAAAAGCACAAATCGTAGCTGACTATCAGCAAGCTGTTGGTGACACTGGTTCGCCAGAAGTGCAAGTTGCACTGCTGACCCACAACATCAACAAACTGCAAGGTCACTTCAAGGCCAACGGTAAAGACCACCACTCCCGTCGTGGTCTGATCCGCATGGTAAACCAGCGCCGTAAGCTGCTGGACTACCTGAAAGGCAAGGATCTGGGTCGTTATCAGACTCTGATCGGTCGCCTGGGTCTGCGTCGCTAATAAGCGATTGCGCTAGAGGTTGGTTGTCTGCCGCGTGTCATCGGGATTCCCGTTGGCCCGTGGTAGGCTCCCAGCCTCAAGTTTTATCTGGATACACGTTTTACCCTGGACGAGCGTCGGGCCGATTCCCGGCATTGCCCAAGAATTTCGCAAGAAGACAAGTTCCCCCAAGAGCCACAAAGAAGGTAGGACACCGTGAACCCGGTTATCAAAAAATTCCAGTTCGGTCAGTCGACCGTTACCCTCGAGACAGGCCGTATCGCCCGTCAAGCCTCCGGCGCAGTGCTGGTTACC
Organism: Pseudomonas sp. AM4(2022); assembly: GCF_036346515.1. Lineage (NCBI taxonomy): Bacteria > Pseudomonadati > Pseudomonadota > Gammaproteobacteria > Pseudomonadales > Pseudomonadaceae > Pseudomonas > Pseudomonas sp. AM4(2022). Next base: position 39,987 of record NZ_JAOTNW010000019.1, on the reverse strand, counting down.
GTTGACGACGACGTGACCGTACTGGTGACCGTTGTTGGCGCCAAGACCGCTGACCCGAGCAAGGGCTTCTTCCCTCTGTCCGTTCACTACCAGGAAAAAACTTACGCTGCCGGTAAGATCCCTGGCGGTTTCTTCAAGCGCGAAGGCCGTCCTTCCGAGAAAGAAACCCTGACTTCCCGACTGATCGACCGTCCGATCCGTCCGCTGTTCCCAGAAGGCTTCATGAACGAAGTGCAGGTTGTCTGCACCGTCGTTTCCACCAGCAAGAAGACCGATCCGGACATCGCTGCGATGATCGGTACCTCGGCTGCCCTGGCCATCTCCGGCATTCCTTTCGATGGCCCGATCGGCGCTGCCCGCGTTGCGTTCCACGAAAGCACCGGCTACCTGCTGAACCCGACTTACGAGCAACAGAAAGCATCGAGCCTGGACATGGTCGTTGCCGGTACGTCCGAAGCCGTATTGATGGTTGAATCGGAAGCCAAAGAGCTGACCGAAGACCAGATGCTGGGTGCCGTACTGTTTGCTCACGACGAGTTCCAGGTTGTGATCAACGCGGTTAAAGAATTGGCTGCCGAAGCTGCCAAGCCGACCTGGACCTGGGCTGCTGCCCCGGAAGCCACCGAACTGCTGGGCGCTATCCGCTCCGAGTTCGGCGCTGCCATCTCCGACGCCTACACCATCACCGTCAAGGCCGACCGTTACGCTCGCCTGGGTGAGCTGAAGGACCAGGTCGTCGCCAAGCTGTCCGGCGAAGAAGGCCAGCCTTCTTCCAGCGAAGTCAAAGCTGCTTTCGGTGAGATCGAATACCGCACCGTTCGCGAAAACATCGTTAACGGCAAGCCACGTATCGACGGTCGGGACACCCGCACCGTGCGTCCGCTGAACATCGAAGTCGGCGTTCTGCCGAAGACTCACGGTTCGGCGCTGTTCACCCGTGGCGAAACCCAGGCCCTGGTCGTTGCGACCCTGGGTACTGCCCGTGACGCACAACTGCTGGACACCCTGGAAGGCGAGAAAAAAGACCCCTTCATGCTGCACTACAACTTCCCTCCGTTCTCGGTGGGCGAGTGTGGTCGTATGGGCGGTGCAGGTCGTCGCGAGATCGGTCACGGCCGTCTGGCCCGTCGTTCGGTTCAGGCCATGCTGCCTGCTGCTGACGTGTTCCCGTACACCATCCGTGTTGTATCGGAAATCACCGAGTCCAACGGTTCCAGCTCCATGGCTTCGGTCTGCGGTGCTTCCCTGGCTCTGATGGACGCCGGTGTGCCAATGAAGGCACCGGTTGCCGGTATCGCCATGGGCCTGGTTAAAGAAGGCGAGAAGTTCGCCATCCTGACCGACATCCTGGGTGACGAAGACCACCTGGGCGACATGGACTTCAAAGTAGCCGGTACCGCCAAAGGTGTGACCGCGCTGCAGATGGACATCAAGATCAAAGGCATCACCGAAGAGATCATGGAAATCGCCCTGGGCCAAGCCCTGGAAGCGCGCCTGAACATCCTCGGCCAGATGAACCAGATCATTGGTCAGTCCCGCACCGAACTGTCGGAAAATGCTCCGACCATGATCGCGATGAAAATCGACACCGACAAAATCCGTGATGTCATCGGTAAAGGCGGCGCGACCATCCGTGCGATCTGTGAAGAAACCAAGGCTTCGATCGACATCGAAGACGACGGTTCGATCAAGATCTTCGGCGAAACCAAGGAAGCGGCTGAAGCTGCACGCCAGCGCGTCCTGGGTATCACCGCTGAGGCCGAGATCGGCAAGATCTACGTCGGTAAGGTTGAGCGCATTGTCGACTTCGGCGCGTTCGTCAACATCCTCCCAGGCAAAGACGGTCTGGTTCACATCTCCATGCTGAGCGATGCTCGCGTTGAGAAAGTGACCGACATTCTGAAAGAAGGCCAGGAAGTGGAAGTGCTGGTACTGGACGTGGACAACCGCGGCCGTATCAAGCTGTCCATCAAGGACGTAGCAGCAGCCAAGGCTTCGGGCGTTTAATCACCCGCAGGCTTCACGCTGAAAAAAAGGACTCCTCGGAGTCCTTTTTTATGGGCGCGAGAAAATGAAGCAGAATCAGCTGTTTAGCGCCGCCCAAAAGCCGCAACTTGCATGCAGGCACGATGGGCTTCATGCAAGTTGCACGATTTCGAAAATTCACTGATTTCATAACTCATTGTTTATTAAGGGATTTAATCTGTTCGGCGAGTTGGCACACTGCCTGCAATATCCCTGGTAGCGCTGCAGCATGAAGGTTTACGCCTGCAGACTTTTAATAAAACAGGAGTTACTCGTATGAAGAAGTTCGCTCTCGCTACTGCTACCGCTCTGACCCTGGCCATGGGTGCTAACGTAGCCTTTGCTCAGACTTCCCAAGCCCCTATGACTTTGGCGGCCGGTGAAGCGACCAAGGCTAAGGAAAGCGTTTCGGATACTTGGATCACCACTAAAGTCAAAGCTGACCTGCTGACCGAAAAAGGCATTCCAGGTTCGGATATCAAGGTTGAGACCAACAAAGGTGTGGTTTCCCTGTCCTCCGAAGTAGCAGTCTCGGATTCGCAGAAAGCCACTGCTGTAGCCATCACCAAGAAAATCAAAGGTGTGACTGCGGTTTCTGCTGACGGCCTGCTGGCTGGCGGTGCTGTGAAAGCTGACAACATCGACAAAGCCAAGGAAGGGACTTCGGATACTTGGATTACCACCAAGGTAAAAGCTGATCTGGTAACCGAGAAAGGCATTCCTGGCACCGACATCAAAGTCGAAACCAACAAAGGCGTAGTTTCCCTGTCGTCGACCGCAGCGGTCACCGAGGCTCAGAAAACTACAGCTGTGAACATCGCCAAGAAAATCAAAGGCGTTAAAGCTGTATCGGCCGATGGCCTTAAAGCAGAGTAACGCTGACGTTTCGTTTGAACTGAATAGCGGCGGCTTAGGGTGAGTTAGATATCCACCTGACGCACCTCTGGAGTTCATGCGACCGACCACACGGATGTGGTCATTACAGGCCCCGGCACTTGTGTCGGGGCCTGTTCTATTCCGGTTGAAACAAAACTGCCAACCCAACCACAAAAAAATGTGGGAGCTGGCTTGCCTGCGATGCTGGCACCTCGGTCATTCAGTTGCACCGAGGTGATGCTATCGCAGGCAAGCCAGCTCCCACATTAGGATGGGCGGTGCTTAGAAGTTATTCAGCATCCAGGTGCATTGGAGTGATCACCCGGCCATCTTTCTCGGCCTGCCCCAACTGCGCATCGATGAAGTACACGCGGTCATCTTCCAACTGGCCCTTGTCCACCAGGTAATCCTTGATCGTGCTGGCTCGGTCCTGCCCCAACTGGCGCAGCAGTACATCACTGCTACTCCAGAACTTGATCACACCGTCCTTGAGCTTCGCCGAGCGCTCGTCACTGCCCAGGTCTTTCCATTCGGCCGGGGGTTGCTGTTTGAGGCGGGTGCGGTAGATGCCTTCCAGCAATGGTGCCTTTTCCTTCTCTGGCACTTCAAGCAACGAGGCCTGGGCCGGGACCTTGTCGCCACGGCGCTGGAGGATCTTGTAATAGTTGTATTGGTATTCACGTTCCAGTCGCTGTGCGGCCAGGAACGGCCCGTCGCTGCTGGCGGCGGCCGTGCCTTCAATCTCCAGGCGCAGGGCAGGGCGTTCTTTCAGCGCCTTGGCCAGGGTGTTCAGGGCGCCTTCGGCGTCTTTATTCAGCTCACTGGAGCCTGCGGCGAATGACACATTGCCCAGGTCTTCAGAGCCACCCCCGGTGACCAGTCCGCCAATGAACTTGAAGGGCGCGGTTGCCGCGCGCACCACGAGGTTGCGCAGGGTCTGCCACACAATCGGCATCACGCTGAATTGCGGGTTATTCAGGTCGCCGCTTACCGGCAGTTCGATGGAGATCTTGCCGTCGGAGTCCTTGAGCAGGGCGACAGCCAGGCGAATCGGTAAGTCCACGGCATCGGAGCTGTCGACTTTTTCACCCAACTGCAGTTGCTCGACCACCACTTTGTTTTCAGCCTTCAATTGGCCTTTGGTGATCACGTAGTGCAGATCGAGATTCAGGCGGCCCTTGCGGATGCGGAAGCCTGCGAATTTACCTGAGTAGGGCGTCAGGTTGGTCAGCTCGACACGCTTGAAGCTGGTGGCGATGTCCAGCGCGGCCATCGGGTCAAACGGGTTCACGCTGCCTTTGATCGTCACTGGCGCGTAACGGTCCACCTTGCCCTTGATGTCGACGCTCGCCGGTTTGGCCTGGCGACTGTCGATGGTGCCAATCTGGCCGTTGAGCTGTTGAATCGCGGTGGCAAAGTTGGGCGTGAGGCTAAAGTCGGCAAAGTTGGCCGAACCGTCGTTGATCGCGATCTGCCCGATATGAATGCCCAAGGGCTTCTCGTTACTGGCGGCAGGTTTGGCTGCCGACTTGCTGCCACTGTTGGCCGGCTGCGGAATCAGCAGGTCGTCGATGTTAGTGGTGCGATCTTCGTTGATCATGAAGCGTGCATACGGCTGCAACAGGTTGACCTTGTCGATCGACAGGCTTTGGCCGTGCTGGTAGTTCACGCCCTCTAGCACCAGGCGCTGCCACTTGAGGAAGTCGCGGGTCTTTAGGGTGTCGAGGGTATGCAACTGGTCAACCTGGGCGCGGCCGGTGACCTGAAGGGCCAGTGGCTCGGTGCTTTTGAGGTTCACGTCCAGGTTGCTGCCCAGCATGCCGCTGCGCAATTCCAGGCGAATAAACGGGCTGATATAGGCCTGGGCGATACGCAGGTCGATGTCCTGGGTGTTCACTTTCAGCTTGGCACTGACCGGGTTGAGGTTGACCTCGCCGGTTGCCTGGATCTTGCCTTGCTTACCCAGGCCGGTGTCGACCTTCAAGGCGAAAGGGCTCTGGTTGAGGCTGTCGAAGTTTTGCACGTCGACATTCAACGGGCCCAGTTCCAGTGCAACCGCAGGTTTTGCCTGGCGATCTGCCAGGTGCACCTGATAGTTACGCAGTTGCACATCTTTGAGCAGCACTTGCCATGGTTTGCTCGGGGCCGCCGGTTGTGCCGACGGTGCGTCGGCAGCGGCTGGTTCCGGAGCCTTGGCCGGTTTGCTCGGTTGGCTGGCGAACAGCTTCTGCCAGTCCAGCTGACCATCGGCCTCACGGGCGGCCCAGGTTTCCAGCTTGTTGCTGCGGATCTTGCCGATAATGACCTGCTGCTTGGCCAGGTCTACCGTGGTTTCGCTGACGTCCAGGCGCTCCAGGCGCGCCAGTGGCCGGCCATCGGGGGCCTTGATAGCAAAGGGGGCGATGCTGGCGGCGGTGTTGGTCAGGTTCAGCTCGGTTTCTTTGGCCAGGCTGAATTTGTAGTCAGTGCTGAAGTTGAGCACCCCGTCTTCCAGCACCAGTGGCAGGGCGTCACGTACATATGGCCACCAGGCTTTCATCTTGCCGTCGGTAACCTTCAAGGTGCCTTCGGAGGTGATCGGTACCAGGCTGAAGTTGCCTTTCCAGTCGATTTGCCCACCATCGGGGCCGGCGGCGACCAGCGTCATATCGGCATTGTCGTCAGGTAAGGTGCTGAGGTTTTTCAGCTCGAAGTCGAGTTCGTCGTAGAGGAATTCGATGGGCTCGCTGGGGCGCAGGTCCTGGAAATGCAGGTTACCACCGGCCAGCTTGATGCTGTCGATACGCAGTGGGAACGGCTTGGCATCAGGATCGGCCGGGGTTGGCTCGCTTGGAGGCAGTTTGAACAACTGCGCCAGGTTCAGTTGGCCGGACTTGTGGAACAGCAGTTCGGTCTTGGGCTTGTCCAGTTGCACATCGGCCAGGTGCAGGGCGCGGGTCCAGAGGCTGTCGATCTGCAGGTTGGCGTAGAGGCGTTCGAAACCTACTTGTTCTTTGCCTGGCTCACCGATCTTCAGGCCCCACAGCGTCAGTTCCAGGCTGAAGGGGTTGAGCTCGATGCGCTCGATTCGCGCCGGCACCGTGGCGTAATTGGCCAACTGTTGGTTGGCAATGCGAAGGGCGATGCCGGGTAATATCAGAAAGCCCAGCAAGCTGTACAAAGCAAGGGCGGTCAACAAGGCGCCTACGGCGCGGATCAATCCTTTGGGCATGGGTGAACGCCATCTATGTCGAACGAGAGTGCCTTGGAGTATGGCACGGGAATTCGGTTCCGAAGAACCGTGGGCGCTGGGAAACTTCCTACAAATGCAGGATCAGCGTTTTCAACGGAGGCTGTTGGTCCCTGGAGGGAAAGTCGGCTCCAGGTGTCATAACCTGCCATTCGCGCACCGGGCGCCCGGCTTTTTCTGCACAGCGCAGCACTTGTTCACGCCAGTCCTCCATGCTGACCTTTGCCAGGTTGTTGCAGCAAATCAACACGCCATGGTCGGCGGTGGCCAGCAGTGCGGGTTTGAGCAGGCTTTGATAGTCGCGCAACAGGTCGACGGTGCCGAAGGCGCTCTTGGCCCAGGCGGGGGGATCGAGCAGTACCAGGTCGTATTGGCGCTGCTCCAGGCGTGGATAGCTCGGCAGTTTCTGCCCGCGACGCTGGGTGATCGGCAGGCCCGCCAGTTGGCGAATGGCCGGGAAGTAATCGGACTGTACAAACTCCATGCTCGGCAACTGTGGGTTGAGCTGGCCGTTTTCACGCCCCACTGCCAGGTTGCCCTCGGCAAAATCCAGGTTGCACACCTCGCGTGCGCCGCCCGCTGCCGCGCTCAAACCTACGCCGCAGGTATAGGCGAACAGGTTCAGCACGCTTTTGCCGGCGCTGTGGTCCTTGACCCAGCCCCGGGTGTTGCGCAGGTCGAGGAACAGCAGTGGGTCTTGCCCGGCGTGGCGCCCACGCACACGGTAATTGAGGCCCCACTCGTGGCCGACCAGGTCTTCCAATGCGCCAGGCTCCGCGCGGTACACCGTGTCTTCGCGGTCGATGCGCGAGTTGCCGCGGGCACGGTCGTTGTACACCAGCAACAATTCCAGGCCCATGTATTGGTTGATCAGTTGGTGCAGGTCCAGCAAGTCTGCCGTTTCCAGGGACTGGTGGAAGCTTTGTACCAGCAATTGCGGACCGTAGCGGTCGATGGTCAAGCCGCCGGCGCCTTCCTGGCTGCCGTGAAACAGCCGATAGCAATCCGTACCCTGGGCGTGCAGCGTGTTGATCAGGTCTTGGCGGTGATCGAGGGCGGCGCGCAGCGCCTGATTCAAGGGAGTCATGGAGCGCGCCTTGCTGGTAGATGAATAAGAAAAATGGGGCGCGAAGTTTAACAGCTAACCCCGGCCTGCACAGGCCGGGGATAATCCTGGCGCTACCGGTTGAGGCGTTTGTCGATCAAACCGTCCACCACGCTGGGGTCGGCCAGGGTCGAGGTATCGCCCAGGCTGTCCAGTTCGTTACAGGCGATCTTGCGCAAGATGCGTCGCATGATCTTGCCGGAGCGAGTTTTCGGCAGGGCAGGCGCCCATTGGATCAATTCCGGTTTGGCGAAGCTGCCAATTTCCTTGCTGACCAAGTCCAGCAGGTGCTTTTTCAACGCGTCGCTGGGTTCGACGCCATTCATGGGGGTGACAAAAGCGTAGATGCCCTGGCCCTTGACGTCGTGGGGGTAGCCTACTACAGCGGCTTCGGCGACCTGATCATGCAGCACCATGGCACTTTCCACCTCGGCGGTGCCGATGCGATGGCCGGACACGTTGATCACATCGTCGATCCGCCCGGTGATCCAGTAGTCGCCGTCTTCATCGCGCCGTGCGCCATCCCCGGTGAAGTAGTAGCCGGGGTAGGGCTTGAAGTAGGTGTCGATCATGCGCTGCGGGTCGCCGTAGACGCTGCGAATCTGCCCCGGCCAGCTTGATTTGATGGCAAGTACACCACTGCCGGCGCCACTGATTTCCTTGCCCTGTTCGTCGAGCAACACCGGTTGTACGCCGAACATGGGCTGTGTCGCGCAGCCCGGTTTGATGCGCTGGGCGCTGACCAACGGGCTGAGCATGATGCCGCCGGTTTCGGTCTGCCACCAGGTATCGACAATCGGGCAGCGCTGTTCGCCGACGGCGTTGAAATACCAGTCCCAGGCTTCCGGGTTGATCGGCTCACCCACGCTGCCCAGCAGGCGCAGGCTGGCGCGGGACGTGCTCTGCAGCGGGCCGTGGCCTTCTCGCATCAGGGCGCGCAGAGCGGTGGGCGCTGTGTAGAAGATATTCACCTGGTGTTTATCGATGACCTGCCAGAAGCGCGAACTGTCCGGATAACTCGGCACGCCTTCGAACATCAGCGAGGTGGCGCCATTGGCCAGCGGGCCGTAGACGATATAACTGTGGCCGGTGACCCAGCCCACGTCGGCGGTGCACCAGAACACTTCGCCTTCTTGGTAATCGAGCACGTACTTGAAGGTCATCGCTGCTTGCAGCAGGTAGCCAGCGGTTGTATGCAGCACGCCTTTGGGTTTGCCGGTGCTGCCGGAGGTATAGAGGATGAACAGCGGGTCTTCGGCGTCCATCGGCTCGGGTGGGCAGTTGTCGCTGGCGGCGTCCAGGGCGGCTTGGTACTTGAGGTCGCGGCCCTCGTGCCAACTCACGCCCGCCCCGGTGCGCTCCACCACCAGTACCGTGCTGACATTCGGGCAACTGGCCAGGGCCTTGTCGACGTTCTGTTTCAGCGCCACGGGCTTGCCACCGCGTACGCCTTCGTCGGCGGTGATCACGGTGCGGCAATCGGCGTCGAGAATGCGGTCGCGCAGGGCGTCAGGAGAGAAACCACCAAACACCACCGAGTGCACTGCGCCAATTCGCGTGCAGGCCAGCATGGCGTAGGCCGCCTCGGGGATCATCGGCATGTAGATGCACACGCGATCACCTTTGTTGACGCCACGGCTTTTCAACACATTGGCCAGGCGGCTGACGTTTTGGTGCAGTTGACGGTAAGTAATCGTGCAGGATTTTGACGGATCATCGCCTTCCCAGATGAAGGCCGGCTGATCGGCGCGTTGCGCCAGGTGACGGTCGATGCAGTTGTAGCTGACGTTCAACTGACCGCCGGCAAACCATTGGGCGGCACCGGTGTGGATGTTTGACTGCTGGACGCTGTGCCAGGGTTTTATCCAGTCGAGAAAGCCCTTGGCCTGTTCGGCCCAGAAGGTGTCTGGCTGGTCGATGGATTGGCGGTAGAGGCGCTGATAGTCCTCTTGACTGAGTTGCGCAGCCCGGCGGACGGCATCGGCGGTGGGAAAGGTGCTGATATCGAACATGAGCGCTCCTTATTCTTGTTTTTGCGACAAGTAATAAAGATGCACCCTGGGGCGGGAGGGTTCAAGGCCAACGTCCAAACGGACGTTGGCCTTGAATGAACGGCTTCAGCCGCGGTGACGACCGCGGAAGTAGTTGATCAGGCCCTGGGTCGAAGCATCCTCGGCCAAGGTTTCTTCGGCGCCGGTCAGGCGGTTGTACACGCCTTTGCCCAGCTCCTTGCCCAGTTCAACGCCCCATTGGTCGAAGGCATTGATGCCCCACACCACGCTCTGCACGAACACCTTGTGCTCATACATCGCCACCAGCGCACCCAGGCGGCGCGGGCTGATGCGCTCGACCACCAGGGTATTGCTCGGACGGTTGCCCGGGATCACCTTGTGCGGTGCCAGCTTCTGTACTTCGGCTTCCGGCAGGCCCTTCTCGCGAAGTTCGGCTTCGGCCTCGCTGCGGGTCTTGCCGAGCATCAGCGCCTGGCTCTGGGACAGGCAGTTGGCGTACAGCCACTGATGGTGGTCGGACACCGGGTTGAAACTGACGATCGGCACGATGAAGTCGGCCGGGATCAATTGAGTCCCTTGGTGCAGCAACTGGTGGTAAGCGTGCTGGCCGTTGCAGCCTACGCCGCCCCAGATCACCGGGCCGGTATCGGTGGACACGGGCGTGCCGTCCTGGCGCACGCTCTTGCCATTGGATTCCATGTCCAGCTGCTGCAAATGCTTGGTGATGTTACGCAGGTAATGGTCGTACGGCAGGATCGCATGGCTCTGCGCACCCCAGAAGTTGCCGTACCACACGCCCAGCAAGCCCAGCAACACGGGCATGTTGGCTTCGAACGGCGCGTTCAGGAAGTGCTGGTCCATGGTGTAGGCACCCGACAGCAGTTCCTTGAAGTTGGACATGCCAATGGCCAGGGCGATTGGCAAACCGATGGCCGACCACAACGAGTAACGCCCACCGACCCAGTCCCACATCGGGAAAATGTTCTCTTCACGGATACCGAAGGCCACGGCCGCGGCATTGTTGCTCGAGACGGCGATGAAGTGGCGATACAGCTCGGCTTCCGAGCCCCCCTGGGCCAGGTACCAGGCGCGGGCGGCCTGGGCGTTTTTCAGGGTTTCCAGGGTGTTGAAGGATTTGGACGAGACGATAAACAGCGTGGTCTCGGCGCGCAGCTTCATGGTCAGTTCGTGGAACTCGCTGCCGTCGATGTTCGCCAGGTAGTGGCAACGCACGCCTTTGTGGGCATAGGACAGCAAGGCCTCCGAGACCAGTTCCGGGCCGAGGAACGAGCCACCGATACCGATGTTCACCACGTCGGTGATCGGCTTCTCGGTGTAGCCGCGCCACAGGCCGTCGTGGATACGACCGACCAGGTCAGTGATCTGGTTCAGCACCTTGTGCACGTCCGGCATGATGTTCACGCCGTTGACCGACAGCTTGTCGCCCACCGGGCGGCGCAGGGCGGTGTGCAGGGCAGGGCGGCCCTCGGAGGAGTTGACCGGTTCGCCAGCGTACTGCGCGTCGATCGCCGCCTTGAGATTGACTTCCTTGGCCAGGCCCACCAACAGGTCGCGGGTTTCGCTGGTGATCAGGTTTTTCGAGTAATCGAGGAAAAGTCCGCAGCTGCTCAAGGTGAACTGGGAAAAACGCTGAGGATCGGCATTGAACGCCTCGCGCATGCTGAAATCCTGCATGGCTTGGCGATGTTGAACAAGCGCTTGCCAGGCGGGCAGCGCGGTAACGTCATGAGGGGTGCGGTAGTACGCCATCGCTGCGGGTTTCCTTTTATTACGGGGACTGCCTTTAGGACACTTCAAAGCCCGGAACATCCAGTCTTATCGCAAGGATTGGGTTCCAGACAGCGCTAACCATAGCGCAGGGCAGTTACATTAAACCTAGCGTGTGGATATGTCTTGGCTTTGTCTGCGCTGTGGCCGGTACTTTTTTATACCGGCACAGCCGTCGGGGCAACAGGTTGAGGGTAAAGCGGGGGTCAGGCGAGGTTCAGGTGCAGGTTATCGATGAGGCGTGTTGCCCCCAGATAAGCGGCGACCAGGATCACCACATCACGATCTTCAGCCGTGGCCGGGCGCAGATGTACGCCTTGGCGCACTTCCAGGTAGTCCATGCGCAGCCCTGCGGCTTCAATCTGTTGAATGTGCTCGGCGCGAAGCCTGGCAAAATCATGATCGCCGCCTTGGATGGCCGTGGCGATCTGGCTGAGCACGCGGTACAGCACTGGCGCGACCGCACGTTGCTCCTCGGTGAGGTAACCGTTGCGTGATGACAGCGCGAGGCCGTCCTCGGCGCGCACGGTAGGCTCGCCGATGATCTGGATCGGCATGTTCAGGTCGCGGACCATGGCGCGGATCACCGCTAACTGCTGGTAGTCCTTCTGGCCAAATACGGCCATGTCCGGCTGGACCATGTTGAACAGCTTGCTGACCACCGTGGCCACGCCCTCGAAGTGCCCTGGGCGGCTGGCGCCGCACAAGCCTTCGGACAGCTGTGGCACGCTGACTCGGGTCTGGCCGTTCATGCCATCGGGGTACATTTCCTCGACCGTGGGCGCGAACAGCAGGTTGCAGCCCGCCTGCAGGAGTTTTTCCTGGTCGGCGGCCAATGTGCGCGGGTATTTGTCCAGGTCTTCGCCAGCACCGAATTGCAGCGGGTTGACGAAAATGCTCGCCACCACGAAATCCGCTTGCTGCGCGGCCTTGGTCACCAGGGTGGCGTGGCCGCTGTGTAAGTTGCCCATGGTGGGTACAAAGCCGATGCGCTTGCCGGCGCTGCGGGCGTGAGTTACGGCAGCCCGCAGTTCGCGGACGGTTTTTACGGTGTTCATGCCGAGAATCCGTGTTCAACGCCTGGGAACGTCACGTTTTTGACTTCGCTGACATAGGCGCTCAGGGCGGCGTGGATGCTGTCCTGGCCAGCCATGAAGTTCTTCACGAACTTCGGTACGTGGCCGGTGATCGACAGGCCGAGCATGTCGTGCAGGACCAGCACCTGGCCGTCGGTGGCGGAACCGGCGCCAATCCCGATCACGGGCACTTTGACGGCCTGGGTGATTTCGGCGGCCAGTTCGCTCGGCACGCACTCCAGCAGAATCATCGCAGCACCGGCCTGTTCCAGGGCGATGGCATCGGCGCGCATCTGGCGGGCCTGGGCTTCATTGCGTCCTTGGACCTTGTAGCCACCGAGGATATTCACCGACTGGGGCGTCAGCCCCATGTGTGCGCACACTGGCACGCCGCGCTCGGCCAGCAACCGGATCGACTCGGCCAGCCACACGGCACCTTCGACTTTGATCATGTGCGCGCCGGCCTGCATCAGCTTGCCGGCGTTCAGGAAGGTTTGCTCAAGGGTGGCGTAACCCATGAACGGCAGGTCCGCGATGATCAAGGCGCCATCGTTGCCACGCTTGACGCTGGCGGTGTGGTAGGCGAGTTCATCGGTGGTCACAGGCAGCGTGCTGTCATTCCCTTGAAGAACCATGCCCAGGGAGTCGCCCACCAGCAGCACTTCGACTCCAGCCTGGCAGCTGGCGTGGGCGAAGGTGGCGTCATAGCAGGTCAGCATGGTGATTTTTTCACCTTTGAGCTTGAGGCTCTGCAAGGTGGTCAGGGTAACGTCTGGCATGAAAAGGGTCCTCGTTCAGGCGCTTGGAAACAGCGAGTAACGCGCGTGAGTCTTCGTTTATACAGGCGCACTGTCTTGAAAGCAGTGCTTATAAGGCCTGGATTGCGCCCTGTCGCGCCGGGTTGGCGGCAGCGGGACGCCTATAGTCGTGAGGAGGACACGGGAAGTCAATTGGATGTGTTACCGCATTGTTACGATGGCGGTGTTACCGCTGTTACTGAAGCGATTGCGCAACGTGTGCGCTGTATTACGGCAGAGAAGATCAAAGGTGGGAGCTGGCTTGCCTGCGATGGCATCACCTCGGCGTGGCTGATACACCGTGTCGCTTGCATCGCAGGCAAGCCAGCTCCCACATTGACCGAGTCATTCTTGAGGGAGGCGTTCCAGGCCGACGAAGGGGCAGGCTGTAAGCAGGTCGCTCAAGCGTTGGCCGTCGGGCAGTTGCAGGTCGGCTGGCGCCAGTTCAGCCAGCGGGTACAGTACAAACGCACGCAAATGCATCTGGTAGTGCGGCACCTTGAGGCGCGGCTCATCAATCAGGCGATTGCCGAACAGCAGGATATCCAGGTCCAAGGTGCGCGGGCCCCAGCGTTCCAGGCGTTCGCGGCCCTGATCGTTTTCGATGGCTTGCAGCGCATCGAGCAAGTCCAATGGCGCCAGGTGACTGTCCAGCGCCGCAACGGCGTTGGTATAGCGCGGCTGGCCTGGAAGCAATGAGTCGCTTTGGTAGAACGCGGACACACCGGCGAGGTGGGTGCCAGGCAGTTGCGCCAGCGCCTCGATCGCGCTGCGCAATTGTTGTTGCGGGGCAGCCAGGTTGCTGCCCATGCCGATGTAGATACGTTCCACGTTTATTCGCCCGCAGCGCCCGAGGCATCGGCACTGCTGCGTTTACGCTTGGTGCCGCTGCGGCGACGCTTTTTCGGCCCTTCGCCGGCGCTATCACCTTTGCTGCCCAGTTCACGAATCATTTCGCGGCGCTGGCTGTCATTGGCGTCCTGATAATCGGTCCACCATTCGCCCAGGCCATCGGTCTGCTCGCCCGCGCTTTCGCGTAGCAGCAGGAAGTCGTAGCCGGCACGGAAGCGCGGGTTGTCCAGCAACAGATCGGCGCGCTTGCCGCTGCGGCGTGGCAGGCGCTCCTGCATGTCCCAGATTTCGCGGATCGGCATGGTGAAACGTTTAGGGATGGCGATGCGTTGGCACTGTTCGGCGATCAGCTCGTGAGCCGCTTCCTGCATGGCCGGGATCGGCGGCATGCCACGGTCCTGCAGGCGCAGTACGCGTTTGGGCAGGGCCGGCCACAACAAGGCGGCAAACAGGAACGCCGGGGTCACCGGCTTGTTCTGCTTGATGCGCAGGTCGGTGTTGATCAAGGCTTCGCTGATCAAGGTGTGGGTGTACGTCGGGTTGTACTCCAAGGCCTCGGCGCTGGCCGGGAACAGGGGGTCGAATAACTGCAGGTCCACCAGCATTTCGAAGGTGTCGGCGGCGTAACCCGAAAGGAACAGCTTGAGCACTTCTTCAAACAGGCGTGCCGAGGGGATTTCCCGTAGCATCGGCGCCAGTTCGCGAATCGGCGCGGCGGTGTGTTTTTCGATGCCGAAGTTGAGCTTGGCGGCGAATCGCACGGCACGCAGCATGCGCACCGGGTCTTCCTGGTAGCGCTGCGTCGGGTCGCCGATCAGGCGGATCAGGTTGTTGCGAATGTCGTGTACGCCGTTGGCGTAATCGAGGATGCGCTCGCTGACCGGGTCGTAATACAAGGCGTTGATGGTGAAGTCGCGACGTTGCGCGTCCTCTTCCAGTGTGCCATAGACGTTATCGCGCAGGATGCGCCCGCTCTCGTTGCGGGAAGACTGGTTAGTGTCCTCCTCTTCATCGTTTTGCGGGTGACCGGCGCGGAAGGTCGCGACCTCGATGATTTCGCGACCAAAGTGGATATGCACCAACTTGAAGCGCCGACCGATGATTCGTGCATTACGAAACTCGGCGCGCACTTGTTCAGGCGTGGCACTGGTGGCGACGTCGAAATCCTTGGGCGTGATGTTGAGCAACATGTCGCGTACGCAGCCACCCACCAGGTAGGCCTGGTAGCCGGCGTTCTGCAAACGTTCGACGATGTTCACTGCATAACGGCTGAATTGAGCGCGCTGCAGCGAATGCTGGCTGCTATTGAGCACTTCAGGCGTGCTGCGTTTGTGTTGCGTTCGACGCAAGGGAGAACGGAATGACTGGAACAACTTCTTCAGCATGGGATGCACTGTTTGAAGGAATGTTCGGCCATAACGAAGAATGACCGCATGATGGGCGGGGATTCTAGCATTTAGTCAGGGGATGGTGTAGGAACAAGCTAAAGGCATTGCGCCATAAGCGTTTGCAGGTCAAATCCCGGAAACTACAAGGGGAGCCGAAGCTCCCCCAGAAGTAGTTGCGTGCTCTATTTTTATTATTGATGTCGGGCTTCTTGTTTTTGTTGATCGCCCTCGCCACGAAGCTTCACCTTCATGACACTCCCAATCGGGAGTCAAGAGCAAACGGATTGCTTTGGTCGCTGTGTTGCTGATCTACGATCCAACCAGTTCAGGCTCTGCCTTAGGGCAGTTTTTGTTGTTCTCGGCCTGGTTGCGGGGCAAGCCCCAAATGCAACGCCTCTCCAAAAGAATCAGTTAGCTGCGCCTCCGCCGTGTTGTTTTTGTTATGCGTGAGTCGATTCGTCTTATTTTTATTGTCTTGTACAAAGCTTGTTATTGTTTTTGTACTAAGCATATAGCAGGGTGCGTGCCAACTTTTGCGCAGGCCAGCAAAACCGGGGGGTTGGGCTGGTTTCGCCAGATTGAGGGCCAAAAAAAAGCCGGGGCTTCGTTACCGTAAGCCCCGGCTTTTGTTACGTGAAAAGTCAGCGGTAACAGTTTTTTCACATCAACAGGTGTTACCTGTGGGGCTGCACCCTCAGCTTTCGCTGGCCACCCCGGTCTTGCGCCGTGGAATGCCCAGGCGCTGACGCCGCTCCCACAGGCATTTGCGACTCACGCCCAGCTTGCGTGCCAACTCGGTCTCGGTCATATGGTCCTGATGCTCGAGCACGAAGTGCTGGAAGTAGTCTTCCAGTGACAAATCTTCCGTCGGTTCATGGCTGGTATTGCTACCGCCGCCCTGCTGCGGGGCCAGGCCGATGAAGTCGTCGTCATCCAGGTCGCTGAGCTCAATGTCAATGCCCAGCAACTCGGCGGAGATCTCCGGGCTCTCCGACAGAATCACGGCCCGCTCGACCGCGTTCTCCAGCTCACGCACGTTCCCTGGCCACGAGTAGTGACGGATCGCCTGCTCGGCGTCTGCGGCAAACTTCAGGTCGGTGCGGTCAATGCGCGCGCCTTGACGCAACAGGAATGCGTTGGCGATCTCGTTGACGTCGGCGCCACGCTCGCGCAGGGCCGGCAATTTAAGCGCGATGACATGCAGGCGGTAATACAAGTCCTCACGGAACTGGCCGATCTTGGCCAGGCTCTTCAGGTCCCGGTGTGTCGCCGCGATCAATCGAACGTCGACCTTCTGCGATTGCACCGAGCCGACACGGCGAATTTCGCCTTCCTGCAGCACGCGCAGCAAACGCGCCTGGGCTTCCAGGGGCAACTCGCCAATTTCATCAAGGAACAAGGTGCCGCCGTCCGCAGCTTCCACCAGGCCCGCACGCCCGGCGCTGGCGCCGGTGAACGCACCTTTCTCGTGGCCGAACAGCTCGGACTCGATCAGGGATTCGGGGATCGCCGCGCAGTTCACCGAGATCATCGGCGCCTTGGCACGCTTGGACAGGTTGTGCAGGGCGCGGGCCACCAGTTCTTTACCGGTGCCCGATTCGCCCTGGATCAATACATTGGAGTCGGTCGGCGCCACCTTGCGGATCTTGCTGTACAAGTCCTGCATCGGAGGGCAGGAGCCAATGATGCCGATCTCGCCGTTGCTGTTGTCGACACCCGGTTTTTCGCCGCCGCTGGCCTTGCCGGTAGGGCGTTGCTCGGCAGGCGCGCTGCTGGCCGATACACGGTCACGCAGGATGCGGGCCACGGCCTGGAGCATTTCATCGTGATCGAAAGGCTTGGCGATGTAGTCCACCGCGCCCATCTTCATCGAGTCCACCGCCGAGCGCAGGCTGGCGTAGCTGGTCATGATCAGCACCGGGGTGCCCTGGCCCAGCTTGATCAGCTCGGTGCCCGGGGCGCCGGGCAGGCGCAGGTCGCTGACAATCAGGTCGAACGTGGGAATGCTGAATCGCTCTTGGGCTTCCTGCACCGAGCCGGCTTCGCTGACCTGGTACTGATTACGTTCAAGCAGGCGACGCAAGGCAGAGCGGATAATGGTTTCGTCTTCGACGATCAAAATGTGCGGCATTGATTCAATTCTCTCGACGGTCTCAGTTCACAGCGGACGTCGCTTCGACATGACGCGGCAAGGTCACCCGGATACGGGTGCCGCGTTGGCTTTGTGTGTCAGCCGGGCTGTCGATGGTGATTTGTCCATAATGCTCTTCAACGATGGAATAGACCAGTGCAAGGCCCAGACCGGTACCTTCACCCGGGTCCTTGGTGGTGAAGAAGGGTTCGAACAATCGGTCCATGATGTTCTGTGGAATGCCGCTGCCTTCGTCTTCCACGATCAGGTCGACCGTGTGCTCGAAAGCCTCGCTCTTGACGCGTACAGCACTGCCGGCCGGCGACGCGTCGCGGGCGTTGGACAGCAGGTTGATCAGCACCTGGGCCAGGCGTTGTGAGTCGCCATCGACCCAATGGTCCGGATCGCACAGGTTAAAGAACTGTACTTCGAAATTGCGCCGGTTCAAGGCCAACAGCCCAATGGCATCCTGCGCCACTTCGGCCAGGCATACCGCTTCGTCCTGATTCTGATGGGCGCCGGAGTGGGCAAAGCTCATCAGCGACTGGACGATGCGTGAAACCCGCTTGGTCTGTTCAAGGATTTGCCCGCTGATTTCGGTGATCTCCCCATCTTCTTCGCGCTCTTCGCGCAGGTTTTGCGCCAGGCAGGCGATACCGGTGATCGGGTTGCCGATTTCATGGGCCACGCCTGCCGCCAGGCGCCCAATGCTGGCCAGGCGTTCGGAGTGCACCAGCTTGTCTTCGAGCATCTGTGTATCGGTCAAATCTTCTACCAGCAGCACCAGGCCACTGTTACCCGGCGCCAGAGGTTCGTCGATGGCCGCTTTGTGCAAGTTGAGCCAGCGGGTCTGGCCGTCGAGGGCCAAGTGCTGTTTGTGCAAGTGCTCGTCCGGCAGGTTGATGAAACCCTGCAGCAGCTCTTTCCATGGATCGCCCAGGGTATTAAGGCGCGAACCCACCACTCGCTGGGCGGCGATGCCGGTGAGTTCCTCCATGGCCTTGTTCCACATCAGGATTTCCTGGTCCTTGGCCAGGGAACACACGCCCATCGGCAGTTCCTGCAGGGTCTGGCGGTGGTAACGGCGCAGGGCGTCGAGTTCGGCGGCCAGGCCTGTGAGGCGTGAGTGGTAATCCTCCAGCCGGCTTTCGATGAAGTGGATGTCTTCGGTGACGTAGTTTTCGCCACCGGCCTTGTAGGGCAAGAAGGTTTCCACCATGTCCTGGGACACGCTAGGGCCCATCAACCCGGACAGGTTGGCTTCGATGCGGTCACGCAGGCGGCGCAGGGCATAAGGGCGGCGCTCGTCAAATGGCAGGTAGAGGTCGCGCAGCGCCTGTTCGACTTCCTTTTGTGCGGCCTTGGCGCCCAGGGGCTTGGCCAGTTGCGTGGCGAACTCCTGGGGCGAGGCCGCATGCAGTTCGCGGCGTTGCGGGCGGCGCACGTTGTCCACCGCGCAGGCTTCGGCGGCGCTGGTTTCCTCGGCGCTGGCGTTGGTGAACAGCGAGATCAGGGTAAACATCAGTACGTTGGCGGCCAGCGAGGCGATGGCAGCCATGTGCCAACTGGTGTCGTCCAGCACGTAAATCATGTTCAGCAACGGGATATAGAAGCCCTGCAAGTTGCCGACCAGCGGTAGCAGCATGGTCACGGTCCACACCAGGATCCCGGCCAGCAGCCCTGCAATAAAGCCACGGCGATTGGCGGTCGGCCAGTACAGCACCGACAACACGCCCGGCAGGAACTGCAAGGTGGCGACAAACGCGACGATGCCGAGGTTGGCCAGGTCTTGCCCGGCGCCCAGAAGCAGATAAAACGCGTAGCCGGCCATGATGATCGCGACGATCAGCGCGCGTCGGGTCCATTTCAACCAACGGTAGATATTGCCCTCAGCCGGCGGCTGGTACAGCGGCAGTACCAAGTGGTTGAGCGCCATGCCCGAGAGTGCCAGGGTGGTGACGATGATCAACCCGCTGGCGGCCGACAACCCGCCGACATACGCCAGTAGCGCCAGGGCCGGGCTGTTGGCGGCAATACCGATGCCCAGGGTGAAATACTCAGGGTTGGTGGTGGCCCCCAGTTTCAGGCCGGCCCACAGGATCAGCGGCACCGCCAGGCTCATCAGCAACAGGAACAGGGGCAAGCCCCAGCTGGCGCTGACCAGCGAGCGCGGGTTGAGGTTCTCGGTGAAGGTCATGTGGTACATGTGCGGCATCACGATCGCCGAGGCAAAGAACACCAGCAGCAGCGTACGCCATGGGCCTTCCTGCAAGGGGGTATGCAAGGCGGCGAGGGCGGTCTGGTTTTGCAGTAGCCACAGCTCCAGCTGTTGGGGGCCGTCGAACACGCCGTAGAGCGCATAAAGGCCGACGCCGCCGATGGCGATCAGCTTGATGACCGACTCAAAGGCAATCGCAAACACCAGGCCCTGGTGTTTCTCGCGGGTGGCGATATGGCGAGAACCAAAGAAGATGGTGAACAAGGTGATCAGCGCGCAGAACGCCAAGGCAACCCGATGTTGCACAGGCTCACGGGTCAGGATGCTGATGGAGTCGGCCACCGCCTGGATCTGCAGGGCCAGCAACGGCAGCACGCCGATCAGCATGAAGATCGTGGTTAGCGCACCGGCCCAGGTGCTGCGAAAGCGAAAGGCAAACAGGTCTGCCAGGGAGGACAGCTGGTAAGTCCGGGTGATTTTCAGGATCGGATACAGCAGCACCGGCGCCAGCAGGAACGCGCCGGACACCCCCAGGTAACTGGAGAGAAAGCCGTAGCCGTACTGATAGGCCAGCCCCACCGTGCCGTAGAACGCCCACGCACTGGCGTACACGCCCAAGGACAAGGTGTAGGTCAACGGATGGCGAATGATCGCCCGCGGAATCATTCCGCGCTCACTGATCCAGGCCACGCCGAATAACGCAGCCAGGTAGGCGGCGCTGATCAGCAGCATCTGGGTGAGACTAAAGCTCATCGGCATCTTTTTGGCTCTGCAGGATGAAGGTCACGACGATCAGGATCAGCCATAGCAGATAAGGGCGATACCAGGCGCCCGTGGCGTCGATCCACCAATCCATGATGGCGGGGGAGAACAGGTAGATCCCGACGACCAGCAGCAGGACCAAACGATAGATGTACATGTTGGCCTCTGATTAAAAATCTGCCGCGATGTTAACGGATGATGAACAACCTGCAAGCGCCTTCAACTCAATTGCGCTTCGGCCAGGGTCAGTGTGCGCGGGATGCGGGTGGCGTCCCAGTGCGCAATGCCCCAATCCAGCAGTTCTCGTGGGCTGGCGTGCAGCAGCTGCGCGTCGGGCTGTTGGCCAAGTGCACGCAGCGCTCTGAGCAGCAAAGGCGTGGCCTGGTCGGCTGTCAACGGTGCAGAGCGGTAGGACTTGCCCAGCTTGTTGCCGTCCGGCTGCACGATCAGCGGCACGTGCAAGTAACGGGGTTGGCGCAGGCCGAGCAGCTCTTGCAAGTAAAGTTGGCGCGGTGTGGAGTCGAGCAGGTCGGCGCCGCGCACGATATCGGTTACACCTTGCCAGGCGTCGTCGAGCACCACCGCCAGTTGATAGGCGTAGAGGCCATCACGGCGACGGATGATGAAATCGCCGGCATCGCGGCCCAGATGCTGCCGGAACTCGCCCTGCACACGGTCGGTAAAGTGGTATTCCAGCTCGGGCACGCGCAGGCGGATGGCGGCATCCTGCTGTTCGTGGCCGGCATTGCGGCACAAGCCTGGGTAAATCCCGTTGTAGGGCTCCAATTGCTTGCGCGAGCAGGTGCAGGCGTAGGCCAGGCCGTGGTTGAACATATCGTTCAGCACTTTGGCGTAGGCATCATGCCGCTCGCTCTGGCGAACCAGTTCGCCATCCCATTCAAAGCCGTAGCTTTCCAGTGCATGCAGGATCGCCGCCTGGGCGCCGGGCTCTTCACGGGGAGGGTCAAGGTCTTCCATGCGCATCAACCAACGGCCATGGTGGGCGCGTGCATCGAGGTAGGAGGCGAGGGCGGCAACCAGGGAACCGAAGTGCAAATGGCCGCTGGGTGTGGGGGCGAAGCGCCCAATATAGGTAGAGGCTGTCATGGGCCGGATACTACTGCATAACCGGTAAACGCCAGAAACAAAAATGGAGCGTTCGCACGCTCCATTCGTTCAGTTCGGCAAAGTTACTTGCCGACCTGTTTTTCCTTGATTTCAGCCAAGGTCTTGCAGTCTACGCACAGGTCCGCGGTTGGGCGGGCTTCCAGGCGGCGAATACCGATTTCGACGCCACAGGATTCGCACCAGCCGTATTCTTCGTCTTTGATCAGTTGCAGGGTCTTGTCGATCTTCTTGATCAACTTGCGCTCGCGATCGCGGGCGCGCAGTTCGAGGGCGAACTCTTCTTCCTGGCTGGCACGATCGGCCGGGTCAGGGAAGTTGGCCGCTTCATCCTTCATATGGTCAACCGTACGGTCGACTTCCTGCATCAAGTCCTGTTTCCACTTGTTGAGGATCTTGGTGAAGTGCTCGCGCATGGGCTCGCCCATGTACTCCTCGCCCTTTTTTTCGACATAGGGTTCGAAGCCGCCGAGGCCTTGAGTCTGCTGTTGCTTTGCTTGGGTGGACATGAATAGACCGCCTCTCACTCTTCTAATCCATTGCGCAGGATTGCAACGTCACCGACACCTGCCGGCCCTGCGGCTGCAAGCGGGCGAACTTACCAGATACATTCAGGGTGCGCTACTCCCGGTTGTCGAGGTCCAGGGCAAAGGGGTTGCAAACCGCAGCAGCCCGCCATGACTGGGTATGTATCGCCTCGACTATTGATTTTAGCTGTTTTACGAGCGCGCGCAGGGTGCACTTGCAGCCCCAATCAGGCAATAGAGCATGTTTTACCGTGAGGGTTCGGTAGAATCCAGATTTTGTCCTCACCGTCTAAGGAAGGCTAATGGCTCAGCCCTACAGTGCGCGCAGTCGCGCCATCGAACCTTTTCATGTCATGGCGTTACTGGCGCGTGCCAATGAGCTGCAGGCCGCCGGCCACGACGTGATCCACTTGGAAATCGGCGAGCCGGACTTCACCACCGCCGAACCGATCATCCAGGCCGGCCAAGCGGCGTTGGCAAACGGTAAGACGCGCTACACCGCCGCCCGCGGCTTGCCCGAGTTGCGCGAAGCCATCAGTGGTTTCTACCAGCAACGCTACGGTTTGAGCATCGACCCGCAGCGCATTCTGATCACTCCCGGTGGCTCCGGCGCGTTATTGCTGGCCAGCAGTTTGCTGGTGGATCCGGGTAAGCATTGGCTGCTGGCGGACCCAGGCTACCCCTGCAACCGACACTTCCTACGTCTTGTGGAAGGCGCGGCGCAGTTGGTGCCGGTCGGCCCAGACGTACGCTACCAGTTGACCGCTGATCTGGTGGCCAGGCATTGGGACCAAGACAGTGTCGGCGCGCTGGTGGCATCGCCCGCCAACCCCACCGGCACGATCCTCACCCGGGACGAGTTGGCTGGGCTGTCGGGCGCCATCAAGGCGCGCAACGGTCACCTGGTGGTCGACGAGATTTATCACGGCCTCACCTACGGCACCGACGCCGCCAGCGTGCTGGAAGTCGATGATGACGCCTTTGTCCTGAATAGTTTTTCGAAGTATTTCGGCATGACCGGCTGGCGCCTCGGTTGGCTGGTGGCGCCCCCTGAAGCGGTGGGTGAGCTGGAGAAGTTGGCGCAGAACCTCTACATCAGTGCGCCAAGCATGGCCCAGCATGCCGCTTTGGCCTGTTTCACCCCGCAAACCCTGGAGATTCTGGAGCAGCGCCGTGCCGAATTTGGTCGCCGCCGTGACTTCCTGCTGCCGGCCCTGCGTGAGCTGGGGTTCGGTATCGCCGTGGAGCCCGAAGGTGCCTTTTATCTGTATGCCGATATCAGCGCGTTCGGCGGCGATGCCTTCGCATTTTGCCGTCATTTCCTCGAAACCGAACATGTGGCCTTTACGCCCGGGTTGGATTTCGGTCGCTACCAGGCGGGGCACCATGTGCGTTTTGCCTACACGCAGAACCTCGATCGGCTGCAAGAGGCGGTGGAGCGCATTGCCCGTGGTTTGCGGAGCTGGCAAGGCTGATGCGTTTTAATCCTCCTCTTGAAGAAGGGCGGCTCATCCGCCGCTACAAGCGCTTTCTCACCGATATCGAAACCGTTACCGGCGAGTTGCTCACCATTCACTGCCCTAACACCGGTTCGATGCTCAACTGCATGGTCGAAGGTGGCCAGGTCTGGTTCAGCCGTTCTACGGATCCCAAGCGCAAGCTGCCGGGCACGTGGGAAATTGCCGAAACGCCCCAGGGCCGGCTGGCGTGCGTCAACACCGCGCGCGCCAATCAGTTGGTTGAAGAAGCCTTGCTGGCCGGTGTGATCACTGAGCTCAACGGCTTTACCGCGTTGAAGCGTGAGGTGCCTTATGGCCAGGAGAAAAGCCGCATCGACTTTCGCCTGGATTACCCCCAGGGCGCTGCGTTTGTCGAGGTCAAAAGCGTCACCCTGGGCTTTGATGGAAGCTCGGTGGCGGCTTTCCCCGATGCGGTGACGCAGCGTGGGGCCAAGCACTTGCGTGAGCTGGCTCATCTGGCTCGCGACGGTATACGGGCGGTGCAGTTGTATTGCGTGAACCTGTCGGGGATCGACGCGGTGCGCCCGGCTGTGGAAATCGACGCGGGTTATGCGGCCGCGCTACGTGAGGCCAAGGCTGCAGGTGTGGAGGTGCTGGCCTACGGTGTACGGGTCACGCCGCAGGAAATTTACGTCGAGCGTCGGCTGAAGGTGCTGGTGGGCGATTAGAGATCGACCCACAATCCCTGTTCGTCTTCACGGCCGGGCAGGGCAGTGAGGTATTGGCCTGCGCAGGGCCCGGCGATGCACTCGCCGCTTTCAATCAGGAACAATGCGCCATGGGTGGCGCATTGGATCAGGCTGGCGCTGTCGTCGAGGAAGCGATCAGGTTGCCATTCCAGCGGGATGCCGCGATGGGGGCAGCGGTTGAGATAGAAGTACGCAATGCCGTCCCGCCGCACCGCCAACAGCCTGTGGCCATCGATATCAAAACCGCGGCTGCTGTTGGCGGCGAGGTCGCCTGAGGCGCAGAGAAACTTCATTTCAATCCTTAAGTGCCTTGACGTGCAAATGCAAACAATTATCAAATGCCTGCTTCGCCCGTCAGCTGACTGGGTGCTCAATACGATGCCTGGCAGGGTTTATCTGTCACATCAATGAGTGCTTGAGTGGCCCTGCCCTAGGAAGGAAACCCTGTTATGCGCCTGAGTACCAGCGCTATTGCGCTTGTTGCCTCACTGCTGATCAACTCTGGGGCGCACGCCTCTGAACTGCCGCAACGCTGGGTCAGCGCTGGCGGGGCGCTGTCGGAATGGGTGGTGGCCATGGGCGGTGAAGCGAAGTTGGTCGGAGTGGATACCACCACTCAGCATCCCGCCTCGCTCAAGGCCTTGCCGAGCATTGGTTACCAGCGACAGTTGTCGGCCGAAGGCATTCTCAGCCTGCGCCCGCAACTCCTTGTGGGCACTGAGGAAATGGGGCCACCGCCGGTGCTGGCACAGATTCGCAGTGCAGGGGTGCAAGTGGAGATGTTCTCGGCCCAGCCGGATTTGCCTACGCTCAAAGGCAACCTTGAACACTTGGGGAAGCTGCTCGGCAGTGAGGCCCAGGCTAATGCCTTGTTTGCCGGGTATGAGCAGGCGCTGGCACAGCAAAAAAGCCGGGTGACCAAGGCCCAGGCCACGCAAAAAGCTCCAGGCGTGCTATTGCTGCTCGGCCATGCCGGTGGCAAGCCGCTGATCGCGGGCAAGGACACCGCCGCTGATTGGATGTTGCAGCAGGCTGGGGGGCGTAATCTTGCCACGCATGTGGGCTACAAGCCGTTTTCCGTCGAATCGCTGGCGGGGTTGAGCCCTGAGGTGCTGGTATTTGCCGATCGCGCGCTGACCGGGGACGCGGCGCGCGCAGCCTTGTTCAAGGAAAATCCGATCCTTGCCTCTACGCCGGCAGCCAAGAGCGGCCGCGTCTTTGAGCTGGATCCGACTTTGCTGGTAGGTGGCCTGGGGCCGCGATTGCCGCAAAGCCTGGAGAAACTGTCTGCCGGTTTTTATCCGTCCCAGCCTAAGCCTGCTCCATGACCACTCTGGTTAAGCCAAAAACGCTGTTTATCGGGCTGTCGCTGCTGTGTGTATTGGCGATCTGGCTTTCATTGGCACTGGGGCCGGTCAGCCTGCCGTTGGTGGACACCCTCAGGGCTGCGTTAAGGCTGATGGGCGTACCGCTTGAGGCCCAGGGGTTGGAGCAGGCCGAGTTGATCCTGGGGCAGATTCGCCTGCCGCGAACCCTGTTGGGGCTGGCGGTCGGCGGTGTGCTGGCGTTGTCGGGTGTGGCGATGCAGGGGTTGTTCCGCAACCCGCTGGCCGACCCTGGCTTGGTCGGTGTGTCCAGCGGCGCAGCGCTGGGGGCGGCGGTGGCGATTGTCGGTGGCTCGCTATTTGGCGGGCTGCCGGATGCTTTCGGGCCGTACCTGTTGTCGCTGTGCGCCTTCCTCGGTGGCCTGGGCGTCACGGCATTGGTCTATCGGCTGGGGCGTCGCAATGGCCAGACCAATGTCGCGACGATGTTGCTTGCCGGTATCGCGCTGACGGCCCTGGCCAGTTCCACCGTTGGCCTGTTTACCTATCTGGCAGACGATGCCACCTTGCGCACCCTGACGTTCTGGAACCTGGGCAGCCTCAATGGCGCGAGTTATTCACGGTTGTGGCCCTTACTGCTGGTGAGTGCGGGTGTGGCGCTATGGTTGCCGCGCCGGGCCAAGGCGCTGAACGCGCTGCTGTTGGGGGAGTCCGAGGCCAACCACCTGGGTATTGATGTGGAGGGGCTCAAGCGCGAGTTGGTGTTCTGTACAGCCCTAGGTGTTGGCGCCGCAGTGGCGGCGGCGGGCATGATTGGTTTTGTCGGTTTGGTGGTACCACATCTGGTGCGGCTGTTGGCGGGGCCGGATCATCGAGTGTTGTTACCGGCCTCGGTGTTGGCGGGTGCGAGCCTGCTGCTGTTTGCGGACCTGGTGGCGCGCCTGGCGTTAGCGCCGGCGGAACTGCCAATCGGTATTGTCACTGCGTTTATCGGTGCACCGTTTTTCCTCTATTTATTGTTACGAGGGCGCGCCTGATGTTGCGGGTAGAAGCGTTGCAGATCCGGCGCGGTGGTAAGACCGTGCTCGCCGATGTCACCTTGGACCTATTGCCGGGCGAAGTGCTGGGCGTGCTGGGTCCCAACGGTGCCGGCAAAAGTACCTTGCTTGGGGCGCTGTGCGGGGAGTTGCAGCCGGATCAGGGCAAGGTCTGGCTCGATCAGCAGGCGCTCAAGCATATGACCGGCGCGCAACGTGCCCAGCGCCTGGCGGTGCTGCCACAATCCTCCACCCTGGACTTTGCCTTTCGTGTCGAAGAGGTGGTGGGCATGGGGCGCTTGCCTCATCAGACCGGGCGAGTGCGCGACGACGAAATCATCAACGCGGCGCTGCAGGCTGCTGATGTAGGCCACCTGAGTGGGCGCAGTTACCTGGCCTTGTCGGGCGGCGAGCGGCAGCGTGTGCACCTGGCACGGGTACTGGCGCAGTTATGGCCGGGTGAGGCAGGGCAGACGTTGTTGCTGGATGAACCCACGTCGATGCTCGACCCTCTGCACCAACACACCACCTTGCAAGCTATCCGACATTTTGCCGACAGAGGCGCTGCGGTGCTGGTCATCCTGCATGACTTGAACCTGGCGGCGCGTTACTGCGACCGGATCCTGTTGCTGGAAAACGGCCGCCCCCACGCGCTGGATACGCCCTCTAAAGTCCTGCAACCTGTGCCGCTCAAGGCTGTATTCGGTCTGGATGTATTGGTACAGCCGCATCCGGAGCGTGGGCATCCGTTGATCATTGCGCGCTGAGGCCGGTTAATTCGCGGGCAAAAAAAGACCCGGCAAGAGCCGGGTCAAATAACCGTGATTAGCCTGATGAGGAGATAATCTGAGAGTCCGAACCAATGGTCTTTCAGTTATCGGCTGATCTCGCGACCAGTTGTGATAATCATAACGATTCTCATTTGAGAGTCAACATTTGTTTTTCTGCTTCATCCATTTTTCTCAAACGCTTGTTTGTAATGCCCATAAACACTGGGTTTGAGTGTCACTCTAGTTCTTCTGATGCACTGAGATCGCTTCCAACTGACGGTTCAAGGCCTCCTTGCGCTCCGTGGGTATGTCGTTCCAGTGCACATCCATCAATGCCCCTTCAATGGCATACAGCAGAACCTTCGAGGCTCGAAACCCGCGCGTGCGCACGGCTCGGTAAGCATCGACCGCCCCCAGCCGGCGCAGGTCGGACGCGCTGTGGATGCCCACCGCATGCAGCCACTGCGCTGACGTCTTGCCAAGGTTTTTCAGGTGTTGCAGCTCATCGTTCATCAAGCCTCCTTGCGTTGGCTGAATGGTGCGGTGGGTGTCGTGACCAGGCAGCCTGAAAATGAGTGTAGCGCTCAGTAGGAAAAGCGTGGTTCTTTGGTCAGATAGGGCTGAAAAGCTTATAAGGATGGCGCGACGGCGCTTACTCGCAGGCAGGCGCAAAGCGCCCGGCAGGCAGGGGGTGTCGCCGGAACTCGGTGTGTGGGGTTACTTGGTGCGGTAGCGCAGGCGAGTACCGAAATTGACCGACATGAGTATTTCGTCAGCCGTGAGTTCGGGCGGGAAATAAGTCCCCGATATCTGCGCATGGGCCAGGCTGGCGCCTTCCAGTGAGCAGCCACGCAAGTCCAGGCCGCGCAGATCGGCAGAGCGAAAATAGGCGTCGGTGAAGTCAATACCGGTGGCGTTCAGGTCGCGCAGGTCCAGCCCTCGAAAGTCGCCACCGCGCATGTCGAGGGTGCCATTTTCAGGGCGCTCCTGGTTGAAGCCGCGGATGTCGTCTTTGTGCAGGAGGGCGTAGAGCGGGGTATCAAGAAGCTTGGGCTGACTCATGATCGCGACTCTGGTTGGCGTTATGGAGCCATTATAGTGCCACTATTGCTAGGTCGCGCGCCGAAGACGACGACGCGACCAAGAAATATTTCTTACAGGCCCGGCAGATGCTGACGGATATGCCCGACCAAAGCGTCGAGCGTCCCGCTTTCATTGGTCTCCACACGCTTGCTGAGCAGCAGCTCCTCGGCAGTCAGCGGATCACGACTGGCTTGTTGTTCTTCGATAACGGCCAGTGTGGCGTCAGACGGATCGTTTTTATCCGCCTGACGTTGTGCCAGCCAACTGGTGATAACGGCTTGCGGGGCGTTGCAGTCGAGGATCAGGAACGGCGCCCCGGTGGCTTCGGCAACCTGGGCGGCGGCGTCACGCTGCGCGCGTTTCAAGAACGTGGCATCCAGCACCACCGGGTAGCCGGCACGCAGCACGGTGTCGGCAATCTCGTTCAGGCGTGCGTAGGTGGCAGCACTGGCGTCCTGATTGTAGATGCCGGCCTGCAGGGTGTTCTCTACCTGTTGTTCGCCAAACAGGCGCTTGCGCTCTACATCCGAACGCAGGCGTACCGCGCCCAGGGCTTCGACCAGGCGCATGGCCACGTGGCTCTTGCCCACGGCTGAAACGCCATGGGTGATTGCCAGGAAGCGCGAGGGGATGGTGCTGTAGCTTTCCGCCAGGTTGGCGTAGTTGCGGTACTGGCGCAGGGTGGTAGCGCGTTGCACCGGGTTGGCTTCGCTCGGCATGCTGAACAGCGCAACCTTGGCGCGTACCAATGCACGGTAGGCTTTATAGAAGTTCAGGAGCTCCAGGCCCTGGTAGTCGCCGGTCAATTCCAGGTACTGGCTTATGAAGCGCCGTGCCAGGCATTTCAAGCCGCGATCTTCCAGGTCCATGGCCAAAAAGGCGGTGTCGGCATACACGTCGGTAAAGCGGAAAGGCTCGTTGAACTCGATGCAGTCGAAGATCACCACGCGGCCATCGATCAGGGTGGCGTTGCCCAGGTGGATATCACCGTGACATTCACGGGTATAGCCATCGAGCTTGCGCTGCGCAAGCAGAGGCTTGAGGCGTTCGAAGCTGCTTTCAGCCCAGGCTTGCAGAGCCTCCAGCTGAGTCAGGTCGGCCTTGTCGCTGAGGAATGGGCGGATTTGGTCGAAGTTCTGGCGTACCGGAGCCATCACTTCCTGCGGCGTGCCGGCGGGGTGATCTTGCGGGACTTTGGGGGCGCTGAGGTGGAACTGCGCAATCTGCTTGGCCATCTCATCGATGTGCGCGCTGGTCAGTTCGCCGTTGGTTTGCAGGGTACTGAGCATCTGGCTTTGCGGGAACTGGCGCATTTTCAGCGCGTACTCGATGGCCGGGCCGTCACCACCCAGTTGCGGCGCCTCGGCAGTGCCGGTAATCGGCAACACTTCAAGATACAAATCTTCGGTCAGGCGCTGGTTGAGGCGCAGTTCCTCGCGGCAGAAATGCCCACGGTCGTCCAGGTGGGTGAAGTCCAGGAAGCCGAAGTTCATCGGTTTCTTCAGCTTATAAGCGTAGGGCCCCGTCAGTATCACCCAGGAAATATGGGTCTCGATGACTTGAAACGCTTCAACCGGATGAGGGTACAAGGCCGGGTTTTGCAGGGCAGCGATCAGGGTCTGGCTCACGGGCGATCCTTCAAAGTCTGGGGAAAATCATGGGGAACATTATGGCTGCTGAGGCCAGTCGTGCAAACCGCTGTCCGGCTCATGTTGATCATCAATAAAGTGCGTATAATCCGCCGCCATGACTCGAACCCGATCTCCCCGTTCCCGTAAAAAACCTCCTTCCCGTGGCCCGCGCCCTTGGCTGGGCTGGGTGATCAAGCTTGGCCTGGTGGGCCTTGTGGCCGTCGCCGGCCTTGCGGTGTACCTCGATGCCGTGGTGCAGGAAAAATTCTCCGGCAAGCGCTGGACGATTCCGGCCAAGGTGTATGCACGCCCGCTGGAGCTGTTCTCTGGCCAGAAGCTGAGCAAGGAAGACTTCCTTACCGAGCTCGATGCGTTGGGCTACCGCCGCGAACCCGTGAGCAATGGCCCTGGCGCTGCGGCGGTCAGCGGTAATACCGTCGACCTGAACACCCGTGGCTTCCAGTTCTACGAGGGCCTGGAAAAAGCCCAGCCGGTGCGCGTGCGTTTCTCTGGCGACTATGTGGCTGAGCTGTCGTCGCTCAATGGCTCCAAGCTGCCGGTGGTGCGTCTTGAACCGTTGCTGATCGGCGGTATTTACCCGAAGAACCTTGAAGATCGCATCCTGATCAAGCTCGATCAGGTGCCGCCATATCTGCTGGAAACCCTGGTCGCTGTCGAAGACCGCGATTTCTATAGCCACTGGGGTGTGTCGCCGAAGTCGATTGCCCGCGCTATCTGGGTCAACACTTCCGGCGGCAAGATGACCCAGGGCGGCAGTACGCTGACGCAGCAACTGGTCAAGAACTTCTACCTGACCAACGAGCGCAGCCTGACCCGTAAGCTCACCGAAGCCATGATGGCGATGTTGCTGGAGCTGCATTACAGCAAGCAGGAAATCCTCGAGGCCTACCTCAACGAGGTATTCGTCGGTCAGGATGGCCAGCGCGCCGTGCACGGTTTCGGCCTGGCCAGCCAGTTCTTCTTCGGGCAGCCGTTGTCCGAGTTGAAATTGCATCAGGTCGCGTTGCTGGTGGGGATGGTCAAGGGGCCGTCCTATTACAACCCGCGCCGCAACCCGGAGCGTGCGCTTGAACGTCGCAACCTGGTGCTCGATGTACTGGAGCAGCAGGGTGTCGCCACTGCTGAGCAAGTGGCCGCTGCGAAAAAAATGCCACTGGGTGTGACAACCCGCGGCAAGCTGGCGGATAGCTCATTCCCTGGCTTTATCGACCTGGTCAAGCGCCAACTGCGCGAAGACTACCGCGACGAAGACTTGACCGAAGAGGGGCTGCGGATCTTCACCAGCTTCGACCCCATCCTGCAGATGAAGGCCGAAGCGTCGGTCAACGACACCTTCAAGCGCCTGACTGGCCGTAAAGGCTCGGATGAAGTCGAAGCCGCCATGGTCGTGACCAACCCGGAAACCGGCGAGGTCCAGGCCATGATTGGCAGCCGCCAGGCCAGTTTCGCCGGTTTCAACCGCGCACTGGATGCCGTGCGGCCGATTGGCTCGCTGGTCAAGCCCGCGGTCTATCTCACGGCACTGGAAAAACCCAGCAAGTACACGCTGACCAGTTGGCTGTCCGATGACCCGCTGTCGGTCAAAGGTGCGAATGGCCAGGTATGGACGCCCAAGAACTTCGACCGCCGTTCCCATGGCACGGTGTTCCTGTATCAAGGGTTGGCGCATTCCTACAACATCTCGACCTCGCGCCTGGGGCTTGAAGTCGGTGTGCCGAATGTCCTGAAGACCCTGGCGCGACTGGGGATCGAACGTGAGTTTCCGGCGTTTCCGTCCATGCTCCTGGGCGCTGCGGCCATGACGCCGATGGAAGTGACCACCATGTACCAGACCCTGGCCAATGGTGGCTTCAATACGCCGATGCGCGGTATTCGCAGTGTGCTGACCGCCGATGGCGAACCGCTCAAGCGCTACCCGTTCCAGATTCAGCAGCGCTTCGACGCGGGCTCCATCTACCTGATCCAGAACGCCATGCAGCGCGTAATGCGCGAGGGGACGGGGCGTTCGGTCTACAGCGTGCTGCCGTCGAACCTGACCCTGGCGGGCAAGACCGGTACCAGCAACGACTCCCGCGACAGCTGGTTCGCAGGTTTCGGCCAGGATGTACTGGCCGTGGTATGGCTGGGGCGCGACGACAATGGCAAGACGCCGTTCACCGGTGCGACCGGCGCGTTGCAGGTATGGACCAGTTTCATGCGCAAGGCTGACCCGTTGCCGCTCAACATGCCGCAGCCGGACAATATCGTGCAGGCCTGGATTGATCCGCACACCGGCCAAGGCTCCGATGCCAACTGTCCGGGGGCGGTGCAGATGCCGTATATTCGCGGCAGCGAACCACCACCCGGGCCTGCGTGCGGTGGCAGTGCCCCTGCTGACGCGGATTCGGTGATGGATTGGGTCAAGGGCTGGATGAATTAAGCAAAGAGGGTTTCAAGTGAACAAGTTGTGGATTCCAGCAATTACGGCTCTGGCTTTGCTCGGCGGTTGCTCCAGCGTGCAGCGCGGCTCTATCCCTGTGGTGGACTCAAGCACGTCCGTCTCCAATAACGACCGCATTTCGGCCAATGGCGGCTTCCGTCAGACCGTGGTCAAACGGCCTGCCCAAGCTGCAACCCAGGCAATTCCCCAGGACTCCGGCGTCGTGGTGATGGTGCCCGGCAGTGGGACTGCAACCTCGGCGCCTATCAGTGCCGAGCCATGGACCCCAGGCCCGAGCACTTCC
The DNA here is from genome assembly GCF_036346515.1 of Pseudomonas sp. AM4(2022). Taxonomy (NCBI): domain Bacteria; kingdom Pseudomonadati; phylum Pseudomonadota; class Gammaproteobacteria; order Pseudomonadales; family Pseudomonadaceae; genus Pseudomonas; species Pseudomonas sp. AM4(2022). The sequence goes on along the minus strand of NZ_JAOTNW010000019.1, from coordinate 7,277 downwards.
GGGCCGGTGAACTCCACGCCGATTCAAACCGCGCCGGTCAACCAGGGCACCTACAACATGCCTTCGACGCCGAGCGGTATTCCGTCATCGTCCAATGCGGGCGGGTTGTCGGCTGACGAGCAACTCGATGGCCCGGTGCTGGCGTTGCTCACCACCGCTCAGCAGCAGCAGGCGGGTGGCGATTTGAATGGCGCCTCGTCGAGCCTTGAACGTGCCCAGCGCGTGGCGCCGCGTGAGCCACAAGTGCTCTATCGCCTGGCCCAGGTGCGCATGGCCCAGGGCGATGCGCCCCAGGCGGAGCAATTCGCTCGCCGTGGTCTGAGCCTGGCCAATGGGCGTCCAGACCTGCAAGCCAGCCTGTGGGCCTTGATCGGTGATGCACGTGCCGCCCAGGGGGATGCTGCGGGTGCTGCCCAGGCGCGGCAAAAAGCCAAGGTCAGCCTCTGATGGATGCGCGTTTTCCCGCGATTGCCGAGCAGTTATTGCTGATCGAGCGCGAACTGCGCGTTCAGGGCTGGTGGGATGAAGTCTCCCCCAGTGCTGAAGCGCTCAGCAGTGTCGAGCCCTTTTCCGTTGATACCCTGGACTTCCACCAGTGGCTGCAATGGATCTTCCTCGCGCGTATGAAGCAGATCCTGGAACAGGACCTGCCCTTGCCGAATGCGTCGGGGATCCTGGAAATGGCCGAAATGGTCTACGCCGATCGGCCGCTGGAGAGCCTCGGCTTGCGTAACGCGCTGAAAAAGTTCGATCAATTGATCGTCGACGCTCGTTAATTGCCTGACTGCCGGTTTTTCCGGCAGTCTTGCGCACATTTCTACCGCTTGACGACATTCAGGCGAGTTTTATCCCTCCTCAAAGCCCTTTCTTCTACGTTCTCATGCGCTTAGTTGGAAAAAAGCGCAATTATTGCTTGACTTGAAGGGCGTGAAACAGAAGAATCCAAAGTCCGCTGTATCGGGACTGCCAGAAGCAGGCCCGCTCAGCAGATCATGAGGCGCACATCCGCGCCGACCTGTAACACCCGCAACGCGTTACCTCGCGCTGGGTGGGAAAAGCCCGCAACACTTGGGACGATCCCAATACTTGCTCAGTCAGTGCTGACGTAGTCGGCGACCACCGTCGCTCATGCTCTGTTGAGAAGTAAACCTATTAAGACCCGTCGGTTTTAACGGACGGTATTCTGGCGTTTTAGAGGTGAACAACGTGGAGCTTTTATCTGGCGGTGAGATGCTCGTCCGCTTTTTGCGTGACGAAGGCGTCGACTATATCTACGGGTACCCAGGTGGTGCTCTGCTGCATGTCTACGACGCACTGTTCAAGGAACCGGCTGTTACCCACATCCTGGTTCGCCACGAACAGGCCGCGACTCATATGGCTGACGGTTACGCCCGTGCCACCGGTAAAGCCGGCGTGGTACTGGTAACGTCCGGCCCAGGCGCAACCAATGCCATTACCGGCATCGCGACTGCCTATATGGACTCCATTCCGATGGTGATCATCTCTGGCCAGGTGCCTAGCACCATGGTCGGCACCGATGCATTCCAGGAAACCGACATGATCGGTATTTCCCGGCCGATCGTGAAACACAGCTTCATGATCAAGCATCCCTCGGAAATCCCGGATGTCATGAAAAAGGCGTTCTACCTCGCCCAGTCCGGTCGCCCGGGCCCGGTAGTGGTCGATATCCCGAAAGACATGACCAACCCGGCCGAGAAGTTCGAATACGTCTTCCCGAAAAAAGCCAAGCTGCGTTCCTACAGCCCAGCCGTGCGTGGGCACTCGGGGCAAATCCGCAAGGCAGCAGAAATGCTCCTGGCGGCCAAGCGTCCTGTGCTCTACTCCGGCGGTGGCGTGATTCTGGGTGGCGGTTCCGGTCCGTTGACCGAACTGGCCAAGTTGCTCAACCTGCCGGTGACCAACACCCTGATGGGCCTCGGCGCATTCCCGGGTACGGACCGCCAGTTCGTCGGTATGCTCGGCATGCACGGCAGCTACACTGCCAACCTGACCATGCACCACGCTGACGTGATCCTGGCGGTGGGCGCGCGGTTCGATGACCGTGTGATCAACGGCGCGAGCAAGTTCTGCCCGAATGCCAAGATCATCCACATCGACATCGACCCGGCGTCCATTTCCAAGACCATCAAGGCCGATGTGCCGATTGTTGGGCCGGTGGAAAGCGTGTTGACCGAGATGGTTGCCGCGCTCAAGGACATCGGCGAAACGCCGAACAAGGAATCCGTTGCCAGCTGGTGGAAGCAGATCGACGAATGGCGCGGTGATCGCGGCCTGTTCCCTTACGACAAGGGCGACGGCAGCATCATCAAGCCGCAAACCGTGATCGAAACCCTGTGCGAAGTGACCAAGGGCGACGCCTTTGTGACCTCCGACGTAGGCCAGCACCAGATGTTCGCGGCGCAGTACTACAAGTTCGACAAGCCTAACCGCTGGATCAACTCCGGTGGCCTGGGCACGATGGGCTTTGGTTTTCCTGCGGCAATGGGTGTGAAGCTGAGCTTCCCGGATGCCGACGTTGCCTGTGTGACGGGCGAAGGCAGCATCCAGATGAACATCCAGGAACTGTCGACGTGCCTGCAGTACGGCCTTCCGGTGAAGATCGTCTGCTTGAACAACGGCGTACTGGGCATGGTTCGTCAGTGGCAGGACATGAGCTACGGTAGCCGTCACTCCCATTCCTACATGGAATCGTTGCCAGACTTCGTCAAATTGGTTGAGGCCTATGGCCACGTCGGCATTCGCATCAACGATCTGAAAGATCTGAAGCCGAAAATGGAAGAGGCGTTCGCCATGAAGGACCGCCTGGTGTTCATCGATATTCAGGTGGATACCAGCGAGCACGTCTACCCGATGCAGATCAAAGACGGCTCTATGCGCGACATGTGGCTGAACAAGACGGAGCGTACTTAATCATGCGGCATATTATCTCCCTGCTTCTGGAGAACGAACCCGGCGCTCTGTCTCGTGTTGTCGGCCTGTTTTCGCAACGCAACTACAACATCGAAAGCCTGACCGTGGCCCCGACCGAAGACCCGACCCTGTCGCGCCTGACGTTGACCACCGTAGGCCACGATGAGGTGATCGAGCAGATCACCAAGAACCTCAACAAGCTGATCGAAGTGGTCAAGCTGGTCGACTTGTCGGAAAGCGCTCACATCGAGCGCGAGCTGATGCTTGTTAAAGTCAAGGCGACTGGGGCGCAGCGTGCCGAGATCAAGCGCACTACCGATATTTATCGCGGGCAGATCGTCGATGTGAGCGCCAGCGTTTATACCGTTCAACTGACCGGTACCAGCGACAAACTGGACAGCTTCATCCAGTCGATCGGGACGGCCTCGATTCTGGAAACCGTACGCAGTGGTGTCACCGGGATTGCCCGTGGCGACAAAGTACTCAGCATCTAACCCAATTAGCGAATGGCCTTACGGCCTGGATATATAGAGGAACCTCATGAAAGTTTATTACGATAAAGATTGTGACCTGTCGATCATCCAGGGCAAGAAAGTCGCCATCATCGGCTACGGTTCCCAGGGCCACGCCCAAGCGTGCAACCTGAAAGATTCCGGCGTGGACGTGACTGTTGGCCTGCGTAAAGGCTCGGCCACTGTCGCCAAGGCTGAAGCCCATGGCCTGAAAGTGACTGACGTTGCTTCTGCTGTCGCGGCTGCCGACCTGGTCATGATTCTGACCCCGGACGAGTTTCAGTCCTCGCTGTACAAAAACGAAATCGAACCGAACATCAAGAAGGGCGCCACCCTGGCCTTCTCCCACGGCTTCGCGATTCACTACAACCAGGTTGTGCCACGCGCTGACCTCGACGTGATCATGATCGCGCCGAAAGCACCGGGTCACACCGTGCGTTCCGAATTCGTCAAAGGCGGCGGTATCCCTGACCTGATCGCGATCTACCAGGACGCTTCGGGCAACGCCAAGAACGTTGCACTGTCCTACGCTGCTGGCGTGGGTGGCGGTCGTACCGGCATCATCGAAACCACCTTCAAGGACGAGACCGAAACCGACCTGTTCGGTGAGCAAGCCGTTCTGTGCGGCGGTACCGTTGAGCTGGTAAAAGCTGGTTTCGAAACCCTGGTTGAAGCTGGCTACGCGCCGGAAATGGCCTACTTCGAATGCCTGCATGAACTGAAGCTGATCGTTGACCTCATGTACGAAGGCGGTATCGCCAACATGAACTACTCGATCTCCAACAACGCCGAATACGGCGAGTACGTGACCGGCCCTGAAGTGATCAACGCCGAGTCCCGCCAGGCCATGCGCAACGCCCTGAAACGTATTCAGGACGGCGAATACGCCAAAATGTTCATCAGCGAAGGCGCTACCGGCTACCCTTCGATGACCGCCAAGCGTCGTAACAACGCTGCTCACGGTATCGAAGTCATCGGCGAGCAACTGCGCTCCATGATGCCGTGGATCGGTGCCAACAAGATCGTCGACAAAGCCAAGAACTAAGTCGTACGCATCAAGGGAAAACGCGGCTTAGGCCGCGTTTTTTCGTTTGAGGGGTGGGTTCTGGTATAAAGCTGCATCGTTTGCGGGCGAACACTCGCCGCAAGTATCTGTCGAATTTTTTCACACCGTTGCAAGGTAAAGTCCATGAGCGAACGTCCCGAAGAGCCACATCAGGCTTCCGACGCCGAAAGCATGCTGCCGATCGATGAACATGTCGAAGAAGGGCATGACGCCGAAGGCCGCAAAGTCCGGCATCGTGGCATCTATCTGCTGCCCAACCTGTTCACCACGGCGAACCTGTTTGCCGGCTTCTACTCCATCATCAACTCCATGAGTGCCCAGAGTGCGCTGGCGGCGGGTGATGCGGCGAGTGCCAGCAAATACTTCGGTTTTGCCGCTATCGCAATCTTCGTCGCCATGGTGCTCGACGGCCTGGATGGGCGTGTCGCGCGCATGACCAATACCCAAAGTGCCTTCGGCGCCGAGTATGACTCGTTGTCGGACATGGTTGCCTTTGGTGTCGCCCCCGCACTGCTGGCGTTTGCCTGGGCGCTGGGTGACATGGGCAAGGTCGGCTGGATGGTTGCCTTCATCTATGTCGCGGGTGCCGCTTTGCGCCTGGCGCGCTTCAACACCCAGGTGGGGACTGCCGACAAGCGCTACTTCATCGGCCTTGCCAGCCCGGCAGCGGCGGGTGTTGTCGCGGGGATTGTCTGGGCGTTCAGTGACTACGGGATTCAGGGGTCGAAGATGTCGTTCCTGGTTGCCCTGATGGTGGCGGCGGCCGGCATGCTGATGGTCAGCAACATCAAGTACAACAGCTTTAAGGAATTTGACCTCAAGGGCCGCGTGCCTTTCGTGGCCATCCTTGTCGTGGTGCTGGTGTTCGCGGTCGTGTTCAGTGATCCGCCGCGTATCCTGCTGCTGGCGTTCCTGGCCTACGCTGCTTCTGGCCCGATTCAGTACTTGTTGCGACTGCGTCGGGACAAAACATTGCCTTAATGTAATTTCCCCCATACTCCGCAGTCTATTGGTGCATCAGTTCTCCAACGCTGCGGAGTTACCATGTTAATCAAATTACCCAAAGCGTCCGATTGTCACGAATCGGATGTCACGCCTGAATCCTTCTATCTCTCTCGCCGCAGCCTGCTCGCCGGTGCGCTTGCCGGTATTGCCGCCAGCAGCTTGCCGCGTTGGGCCAGTGCGAGCGATGCTTCGCGGTATGCCGACGTCGAGCCGGGCAGGGCGCCTGACTGGTTTACGGAAAAACTTCCGAATACGAAGTGGCAGGCGGTGATGGTCCAAGATGAGGCCATCACGCCATTCAAGGATGCAACTCACTACAACAACTTTTATGAGTTCGGCACAGGCAAGGGCGACCCGGCAACGAATGCGGGCTCACTCAAGACGCAGCCCTGGAGTGTGGTGATTGATGGTGAAGTCGCAAAACCTGGGCGCTATGCCTTGGAGGACTTCATGAAACCCTATGAGCTGGAAGAGCGCATCTACCGCCTGCGTTGCGTCGAGGCATGGTCCATGGTGATTCCGTGGATAGGCTTTCCCATCTCGGCGTTGCTCAAGCAGGTCGAGCCAACCTCCAAAGCCAAGTACATCCGTTTTGAAACCCTTCAGGATCCCAAGAGCATGCCTGGGCAACGCTCAAGTTTCGGCTTGATCGATTGGCCTTATGTGGAAGGGCTGCGCCTGGATGAGGCGATGAATCCGTTGGCGATCCTCGCTGTGGGCATGTATGGACGGGAGTTGCCTAACCAGAACGGCGCGCCGTTGCGCTTGGTGGTGCCGTGGAAGTATGGCTTCAAGAGTGTGAAGTCCATCGTGCGTATCAGTCTGGTCAGTGAGCAGCCGAAAACGACCTGGCAGAGTATTGCGGCTGATGAGTATGGGTTTTATGCGAATGTGAATCCTACGGTCGATCACCCGCGCTGGACCCAGGCGCGGGAGCGCCGTCTGCCGAGCGGCTTGTTTAGTCCGAATGTGCGCGAGACGCAGATGTTCAATGGCTATTCGGATGAGGTCGCTGCTTTATATGCAGGCCTCGATTTGCGGAAGAACTACTGATGCGCTATCCCATCTGGCGCATCGGAGTGTTTGTAGCCGCAGCAGTGTGGCCATTGCTCTGGTTGTATGAAGCGTGGAGTTCTGCGCTGGGGCCTGATCCAGGCAAGGTGCTCGTCGATCGCCTGGGTTTGGGGACGCTCATTCTATTGCTGATCACGCTTGCTATGACGCCGCTGCAGAAGTTGAGCGGTTGGGCGGGGTGGATAGCGGTGCGTCGACAGTTGGGGTTGTGGTGCTTTGCTTATGTTGTGCTGCACCTGGCGGCCTATTGCGTGTTTGTTCTGGGGCTGGATTGGTCGCAGCTCGGCGTAGAGCTGAGCAGACGGCCCTACATCATTGTGGGTGCGCTGGGGTTTGTTGCTCTTCTTATGTTGGCCGTCACGTCGAACCGCTATAGCCAGCGTCGGTTGGGGAGTCGCTGGAAGAAGCTGCATCGTCTGGTCTATGTGATTCTTGGGCTCGGTTTGCTGCACATGCTATGGATAGTGCGGGCGGATCTGAAGGAGTGGGCTATCTACGCTTCTGTAGGTGCGCTACTTCTGTTGATGCGGGTGCCGCCGGTAATGCGTCGAATCCCTCGCCTTATTGCTAAAAAAGCGCCTTCTGCAACAAAAGCGTAATTAAGCCTTGACGGCAGATTCTGGAAGCCTATAATTCGCCCCACTTCCGGCGCAGTCGAAACGGAAAACTCCTTGGTAAACAATGAGTTG
>NZ_JAOTNW010000018.1:0-115330 GCF_036346515.1 Pseudomonas sp. AM4(2022) | reverse complement strand
CGTCAGGCGGAACCCTAAGTAGCCGTTACCGCAGCAATGGATATGTACACGGTCCAACTGTGTTGACTGCCAGGCCGCCTTCGCGAGCAAGCCCGCTCCCACAGTTGGATCGTTGGGGTGTCAGGTAGATATTGGTCGGCTGTCAGGCCGTCATCGCAGGCAAGCCAGCTCCCACAGTTGACCTTGGCTCAATGGCGCCTCAATGCTGGGTCTTGTGATCCAGCGCCGCATAGAAATTGGCACTCTGTTGCAGGTATTTCTGGGTATAGGCAGTCACATTGGATTTTTTGCCGGTGACTTCCACGCTGGCGGCAGCAGGCAGTGCCACAGTGGCGGAAACAGCAGAAGCAGCAATGATCGAGAAGAGATTGAAATTCATGGAGGTAACCCTTGTGTGCGTTTGGTTGGGTGGCCTGGGAAGGCCTTGGAACCCAACTTACGCCCGAGGGTTGAACCTTAGAAATGCTTTGAAACAGTAGCCGTTATCACTGCGATTAATACAAAGGCTCAGGCCCCGCAGTGCGGGGCCTGTGGCTTATTGACGCACCAGGAACTTGAGGTCACTGGGGGCATCAATCGGCAATTTCTGCACGGTTTTACCCAGCAGGCCGGTCTTGGGGTCGCGCTCGACGACGACAATTTCATTGCTTTTCTGGTTGGCGATCAGCAGGAACTTGCCGCTCGGGTCGAGGCTGAACTCACGCGGATGGTCGCCTTCGACGGAGCGGCGTTGAATCTCCTTGAGGTGCGCGGTGGCCGGGTCGACGCTGAACACCAGCATCTGATTGGCCGTCCCACGGTTGCTCACGTACAGGAATTTGCCGTCACTTGAAGCATGCAACGCCGCACCGGCTTTGTCGGACACCGGTTGGCCCGCCGCATAGTCCACCAACTGGGTTTGCTTAAGCTGGCCGTCGCTGTAATCGAACACGGCCACCTGGGCGCTCATTTCAGTGGTCAGCCAGGCGTGCTTGCCGTCCGCGCTGAACAGCAAGTGACGCGGGCCGCTGCCCGGTGGCAACTGCACCGACGCCGGGTTGGCCGCCGTCAGTGGCAGCTCATGATTGGCCTTGGGGTCATAGCGGTAGGCAAACACCTTGTCCGCCCCCAGGTCCTGCACGAATACATACTTGCCGTCCGGCGACGACACCACCGAATGCACGTGGTTGGACGCCTGGCGCTCAGGGTTTACACGGCTGGCCGGGTGCCCGCTCAACTGCACCGGTGCCGACAGCTTGCCGCTGGCATCCACCGGCAGGATCGCGAGGCTGCCACCCGGGTCTTCCACCACCGAATAGTTGGCGACGAACAGGTAGCGCCCATCGGCGGCCACACTGGAATGGGTCGGCTCATTGCCCAGGCTCTGCACCTGGTTGATCAGGGTCAGTTGATGGTTCTGCGGGTCGATGCTGTAGCTACTGACGCGACCGACCGGGTCTTGCTGGCCCGGGCCGTTTTCATTGACCACGTACAGCTGCTTCTGGTCTTTGGAAATCGTCAGCCAGGACGGGTTGGCGGTTTTCGCCGCCAGCACCGGCTTGCCGCTAAATTGCCCGGTGCTACTGTCGAATTGCAGGCGGTAGATCCCTTCACTGGTACCGGCCGTATAGCTACCGACCAGTAGTTCATGCACATCGCTGGGTGCGGCCTGCACCGACATCGCACCGACACTGCCTGCCATCAGCAGGGGCCAGAATTTACGCATCATCATCCGCTTCGTCCTCATCGTTATTGTTGCCGGTGAAGGCGTTCATGCAAATCAAGCGGTGCTCGCCCGACTCACCGGTAAGGGTCCAGCTTTGCAGCGTCTCGTCAAATGCGGCGGCGTCCACCTGCGCCGTGGTGAAGCTCCAGCGTTTTTCGTCGCGACCATCCATGGCGGTAATCACTAGCTTTTGTTCAGTCAACTCGAAATCAAAGGCATGCAGGCCGTCGATTTCAAGCATGTCGCTGGTTTCAAGCTGGGGGCGCAGAGGGGCGGATTCGGCAGTCATAACATCAATCGTTCAGAGGAAAGACCCCATGATAGGTCAAATGGTTGCAGCGGCGTAAATCCTCGCGTGACGGGCGCCACGTTTACATGCCGCCATACATGCCCCGCCCTACTCCCACCCAGGCAAAATCAACTGCTTGCGGTCATGGAGCGCCAACGGAAACGGCTGATTACCTATTGTTGATGTCGCGTAAAAGCCGGGCCCGGTAGTTTCCATTCGCCTGCTCACACGATGCGAGCAGGGTCACCTATATGACGAGCATGATTGCAACGACAAGGAAGCTACACGATGATCCAGGGAAACTACCCCCAGCGTTTTTTTGACCAAAACCTGCCCCTTTCATTGCCCACCCCGGCTGCCCGCCAGCCGGCCGACACCGACCATACCCTGGCGAATGCGGGGCCCGACCAACCGCTGAGCCGACCCCGACGCGCATCCGCCCCTCTACGCTCCCCACCGACCACTCCTGGCGCAGCCACCGCCAGCCCGCCGCAGATCACCGCCAGTTCGGTCGCCCAGCAGTTCGATAGCCGCCCCACGCTACGTTCGGTGGTGTCGGACCTGCTTAACGATGCGATCAAAAGCCTGTACCCCACGTTGGTGTTCAACCCTGCCGAAACCGCAGTGGCCGAACCCCTTTCAAGCAACCCGCCACAGTACCGCCTGACCCCCTTGCTGGACGTTGCGTTGAGGCACCTGACCAGCCACGACGACCTCGACTTTACCGATAAACATTCACTCTCCTGCACGCTCATGGATCAGACCACCGGGCATACCCTCAAGCCGGCGCCGGCGCCGAATGCCTTGAAGCCCGGCATTGATATGCAAGCCATCGAACTGGCCATCCGCAGCCTGCGCGCACCGCTCAAGAAAGCGTTCGAACAGGCCATGCTCAAGCACTTTGCGAGCAAACCCTTGGACGCCCACTCTCCCGACGCCAATCGCTGGCGCTGGCTCAGCGACACACTGAAAGACACCCTGAGAACCGCCGCCTTGAAACAGCCTGGGTTGAACGCTCAGCAGCGCGAGACCCTTGACCAGATCGTGACCTACCCCGATCGCGCTCAACGCCAAGCGGCAAAGGGCGATGCGCCAGCCCAGGTGTTCATCCTCGACTCCGCTGTGAGTCACGCTGGCGGTAGCTCGTCGCTGCTTACTCCAGACCTGTTGATCACTCGCCAAGTCGATGGCCGCACGCAAGTACTGCACGCCACTGCCGCCGGCGTGGTGACACCCTATGACTCCATGCAGGCGTTCGGCGAGGCCTGGGGCAAAAACCTTGGCAAGGCCTTTGTCTTTGATGCGCTGAACTGGAAACGCCAGGAGCCTGCGGACAACATTTTCGATACCCAGGCGGCGGTCATCCTCAACGCCATGGTGGAGAACATTGCGTCCATTGATATTCCCACCTCGGGCTCGCTTGAGGCGCTGGAGCAGGCTTTTTCCCGGGCCAGTGACCCAAGCCCCTGGTTCGTGGGGGCCTATGCGCCCGAACCCCAAACGCTGGAACGCCTGCGTGAAAAGTTGCCCAAGTGGTTCGACCAGTCAAGCCCGGCAGAACGCGACACCTATCGACAGCACGCCTTGGCCCTGGCCAGCAGTGTGCGCCGCAACAATGGCCGCACCTTCCTCGACGGCATTCCTGATATCCGCACCTACGCCCAGCAACAGCTCGACCAGCATTTAACCGGCAAGGGCTACACGGCGCAGGATGTGGAGGTGGTGTTCAAGGTGCCGGTGGGCAATATGGGCAGCGGCTACCTGGAACGGGAGAAGATGAGCCTGGTGGACATGGCCCTGGAAAACCTCGCGGGCCTGCCCAAGGGCGAGATGGAAGTCTATGTGCGCGGGCAACGGGTCAACGATGCAAGCCTGCCAGAAATGCTCAAAGGCCTGATCGACACAGTGGACATCGGCGGCCAGTACCCACAGTTACTCAAGCGTGAGTTGCTGGATGACAGTCCAGCGGCTCGTGACCGGCTAACACGGTTCGTCGAACAGGTGCCCCTGCAGCTCGCGATGCAGGCACTGGAACTCAAGCTCAAAGGCGAGGCTGGCATTACTGCTCAGGGCTACGCGTTGATCGAAGCGATCATTCAACCTGGCCCGGGCAGCAAGCAGGTGGACGGACAAGAGATCACCGTGCGGCCACTGGCGTTCGTACGCAAGCCAGGGGCGACGCCGGATGTGGCCGCCAACATGTTCATCATCGAACCCCTGGCCAGCGGTAGCGGCCCACACATTCTCTATCGACCCCAACTGAAACCGGCGCTGCTGGAGTTCGCCAGCCGGGACGCGCTGTTGGAGGCGATCCGCAAGCCCGGTGCACTGCAAGACAGCGTGTTGGCCTGGTTGCCGGACGACAAGGTGCGCGCGGTATATGGCAATGGCGGTTTTCACACGCCCAATATTGCTCGCTTTACCGTTTTCAATGAGTTTGACCCGCCCGCCACGCCCAAGCCAACTACCCTGGCGGGTGACGGTTATACGGCCGCCGCCACGCTACGCCAGGACCTGCTCAACGGCGACCTGGCAAAACACTGGTTCCACTCCAACGCCAACAGCCTGGTCACCCTTGCAGAAGGCCAATCCACCTCCGACGCCGAAAGCCGTTGGGCCTCCTACAAGGAGCTCGGCTGGCTGTTGTTCAACACACTGCTGCCGCTGATGCGCGGGCCAGGCGCCATGGCCGGTTGGTTGCTGCAACTGGCGAACGCCGAAAACGACATCAAGCGCCTGTCCACCGCGAACGATCCGGACCCGGCCGGGGCAATGGTCGATCTGTTGGTCAACCTGGGCATGACCCTGACCCATGCTCCCGTTGCCGAATCCACGCCTGCGCGTACCTTCGAGCCGTTCGAGCCAGAGGCCGGCACCCCTGCGCCTCGCCCCCGCCAAAGCAATGACCCCATTCGACCTGCGCCCATCATTCACCAGGACCCGAGCGCGCCGGTCACCACCGGTTTGGGCGTCGGTACGGCCATCGATATCAGGCTGTCGAGCCCACGCGGACTCACCCCCGAGCTGCGTGCACACATCGACTCATTCAAAGTGCCAGCACCGGCAGCTCCCGGAAACCCGATAGCCGAAGGACTCAGGAAGGGCCTGTATCAGGTGGATAACCGCTGGTACGTCAGCATCGACAATCACTGGTTTCGCGTCGCGACCGACCTGGATGGCCCCTACGTAATCGACGAACACAACAAGGCACGTATCTCGCCCGCAATCGCACGCGATACCCAGGGCAACTGGTATTTCGACCTGGCACCCAAGCTCCGGGGCGGTATGCCCAAGAACACAAGCCTGCAAGAAACGCTGGGAAAAAGCCGGCGCGCCCAGGAGCAAGCACAGAAAAACTACCAACGCAGCATGCTGGAACAAATGAAGGTTTCGGCAAAACATGACGCGGCAACTGGAACGATCAAGGACAGCTTCATCGAATATCAGAACGCCCGAAAGAAACTCAAAACCCTACGCAACCTTGTCACCGATGATGCGTCGGCAAATCGGTTCGCCGCTGCCTACGCGCAACATCGACACGCCACCTTGGCACTCAAGAGCCGCCTGGATCAACAACTTCAAGCCCTCAAGCCGCTGACCCTGGCACTTCGGGCAGCCAGCGAAGAAACCATTGCAACCATAACCCCAAGGAAAATAGGCGGCGTCGACGATCTGTCGACGTTCAAAGAGAACCGGTCACTGGAATACAAGCACACGCTGCACGCCCTGATTGGGGTAGAGGACTTTTACGTGAAACTGGTTACCGATGCCCTGCAATACGGTGTCAGTGGCGCCTCGGTGGCAGAGCTGGAAAGTACTGCCCACTCAGGTTCCGAGGAGGCCTACGATGAACTGACCAGTGTGTTCGAAATGGCTTACCACGCAACGAATAAGCTGCTTGAGTCCAGCGACGCCATCAAGTCAGTGTTTGACCAATGGAAAAACGACTCCCCCTTCGCCAGCAAGCGCGCCGAGGAGTACCTGAAGACACGCTACAGCCGATCCCCCGCCACGGGGGTATTTATGGCAAAGATGAACCAGTTGGTACTGCTCAAACGGCTGGCCACCGAATCGAGCGCGCTGTCCCCCGACATCGCTGAGCAGTTTCAGATGAAGCGGTTCTTGAACGTCGACCTTAAAGCTGAATACGTGGCCTTCAGTGACCTGCACCAATACGAGGGTTACAGCGCAAGCGAGCGCAAAGCCACGCTGACCACCATCATCGACAAATACAAGCAAGTATTGAGTGACAGCGTCACCTTGCAGGAGGAGCATCCGGGACACTTTCGCCGCGATTATCACCAACTGTTTACCGAAACACTCAAGCGGTTCATCGACGATGCGGAAACCGAACTTGTCCAGGTCGTCAAAGAAGAACAACAGCTTATTGCGCCAGCCCCTGTGCGCAAGGACCAGCAGGCCAAACCGCAGAACAAGCGTGTGTTCAAGACCGAACACAAAGAAAGTCTGATCGGTACGCTGCGCCCTCCCGTACCCGGCCAGGCCGTTAACATTATCGACGTGGTCGACCCACAGAGCGGGCAGCCGATTGCCAGTTATAGTGAACACCCTGGAGAACGCGGCTGGGTGAAGATTGTCCGTGGGCAGCCCACCGCGCCACGTCCTGTTTCTCCGCCCAAGTCCTGGGCGACGTATAAGAGCGAAGCGCAACATTTGATCGACGGCGTGACGAAGATAGAACAGACCATCCTCTTTCAGAAAAAGAAGCTTGAGGATCCGCTGCGGCGAGACACCGTCAGCCCTCGAGACTGGAACGACATGCTGGAAGCCCAGGCCAACCAGCTCATCGAGAAGGCGCAACAGGCGCAAGCCGCTCACGGCGCCAAACCGGAAACCGCCGAATGGGTGGCGCGCTGGCGAGCAACGGCGGATGAGATCCTGCAGAAGGCCCGGCAGCATACCGCCGATGGCTATCTGGTACAGACGCCGACAGCGGAAAACGTCGATTACCTGTGGCGCCACGGTTTTGTCGATATCAACCTGGTACGGCGGGATATCCCGACTAAAAGTGGCGATGTTTTCACCGAATACGTGGTTCGCAAGAAAAATAAAATCGATGCGCTGTGGTATGCCCACTTCCACTATCCGCAAAAAGGCTGGGCGCGTGAAGACTATACGGCAGCGCATCTGAAGACACCGGCCCAGCGCACCAAGACCCAAAAGGATCTTATTGCCGAGGCCGGCAGCAATGGGGTGGTGGAACGGATCATCAAGGCCGGTATCACCAAGCCGCTGGATGAAAGGCTGTTCTTGAAATTGTAAAACCAGCCACCCGGCGCCCAACAAAAAGCCGCACAGTGTGCGGCTTTTTCTCTTCTACCCAGGCTTAGTGCGCGAACAATGAATTGCCCTTCTGCCCCGCAAGCTTTTCAGGCTTGATCAGGAACCGCGCCAGGGCCGGCAACAGCCACAGCGCGCCGAACATGTTCCACAGCAGCATGAAGGTCAGCATCAGGCCCATGTCGGCCTGGAACTTGATGGCCGAGAAGATCCAGGTGCACACGCCGATGGCCAGGCACAGGCCGGTGAACAGCACGGCTTTGCCGGTAGATTTCAGCGTTTGGTAGTACGCCTCTTGCAACGGCAGGCCGGCGCGCAGGAAGCTTTCCAGGCGGCTGTAGATGTAGATGCCGTAGTCCACGCCTATGCCCACACCCAGGGCTACCACCGGCAAGGTCGCGACCTTGACACCAATGCCCATGAACGCCATCAACGCGTTACCCAGTACCGAGGTCAGCACCAGCGGCAACACGATGCACAGGGTCGCTGCCCAGGAGCGAAAGGTGATCATGCACATGGTCGCCACACACAGGTACACCAGGATCAGAATGATTAATTCCGACTCCTTGATCACCTCGTTGGTCGCCGCTTCAATCCCGGCATTACCGGCGGCGAGGATGAATTCCAGGCCGTCCTTGTTGTTTTCCTTGGCAAAGTCCTGCACCGCATGCACGGCGCGGTCGAGGGTTTCGGCCTTGTGGTCGTTGAGGAACACCAGCACTGGCGCCAGGGAGCAATTGTTGTTGTACAAGCCATCGGCACGGGCGATGGAGTTGTTCAGCACATCCGGGTTGCGCGACAGGGTTTCCCATTTCAGGTTGCCCTCGTTCATGCCCTTGATCATTTGCTTGGACACGGTCACCAACGAAATCGCCGACTGGACGCCCTCGGTGTTCTGCATCTTCCACATCAACTGGTCGATGGGCGCCATGGCTTCATAGCGTGAGCAGCCTTCGGCCTTGGTCTTGACCATCACCACCAGCACGTCGGAACTGGTGGAGTAATTGCTGATGATGAAGTTGTTGTCCTTGTTATAGCGCGAATCCGGGCGCAGTTCCGGTGCGCCTTGGTCCAGGTCGCCGATCTTCAGGTTCTGGCTGTACCAGAGGCCGCCACCAAAGGCGATCAAGGCCAGGAACACCGAAACCGGCGCGACTTTCGGGCTGGCGAATTTGGACAGCAGGCGCCAGAAGCTATGTTCGCGGTTCGCGTCTTTCTTGCTCTTGGCGATGGCGCGCTTGCTGATGCCCACGTAGGAAATCGCGACCGGCAGCAGGATCAGGTTAGTGAACACGATCACCGCCACGCCGATGGACGCGCCGATAGCCAGTTCGCGGATCACGCCGATGTCGATGATCAGCAGCGTGATGAAGCCCACTGCGTCGGCGAGGATCGCGATCATCCCCGGCAGGAACAGTTGCCGGAAGGTGCGCCGCGCGGCGGTCAGGGCGTTGTCTGCCTCGCTGGATTGCAGGGCAATGCCGTTGATCTTCTGCACGCCATGGGAAATGCCGATGGCGAAGATCAGGAACGGCACCAGCATCGAATACGGGTCCAGCCCGAAACCGAAGAAGTGCATCAGCCCGAGTTGCCAGACCACCGCCACCAATGTCGTGCTCAACACCGCAATGGTGCTGCGCAGGCAGTTGGTGAACCACAGCAGCAGAATCAGGGTGATGACGAACGCAACGCCGAAGAACAGCACAACCATCACCAAACCATCGATCAGGTCGCCGACCTTCTTGGCAAAGCCGACAATATGAATCTTGACGTTGGGGTTCTGGGTTTCGAACTTGTCGCGGATCTTGTCTTCCAGTTCATGGGAGAACTTGCGGTAGTCCAGGGCCAGCAACTTGCCCTGGTCCTGCGGGTCCGGGTAGGACTCCAACAGCGGAATATCAACGATGCTCGACTTGAAGTCATTGGCTACCAGCCGCCCGACCTGGCCGGACTTGAGCACGTTATTGCGCAACTGGTCGAGGCTCTGCGGCGAACCGTTATAGCTCTGCGGGATAACCTCACCGCCCGCAAACCCTTCTTCGGTCACTTCGGTCCAGCGCACGCTGGGGCTCCACAGCGACTTGAGACCCGAGCGGTCCACCCCGGAGATGTAGAACACCTCGTCGTGGATCTGGCGCAGGGTCTCCATGTAGTCCTGGGTAAAGATATCCCCGTCCTTGGCCTCCACCGAAATACGCACGGTGTTGCCCAGGTTGGCCAAATCGTTGCGGTGCTCCATCATTTTTTCGATGAAGGGGTGCTTGAGCGGGATCATCTTTTCAAAGCTGGTGGACGGGCGAATCAAGGTCGCCTGCCAGAACAGGAAGATACTCACCAGCAGGCAGATGACGATCACCGCCGGGCGATTATTGAAGATCAGGCGCTCAAGAAAGGTCGCTTTATCGTTGTGATGACTGCTCATTGAATCCCCGCCTTCTTATTATTTTGAGAGCTCTGCGCCAGCCGATGTGGCAACCCGCACGCCACCCTGCCCCGCGAGGATCAAAGTGCCATTGCCTGCCGCCGTGACCGCCGAGAGTGAAATACGGTCCGGGCGATTGAACACACTGAAGGTCTGGCCGTCGTCATGGCTGACCACCACGCTGCCACCGTTACCCACGACGACGATGGAGCCGTCCTCCAGCAAGGTCGCGCCCGACAGACCAAACTCCAATGCGCCGCGTGCTGCATTCAATTGGACCTGTTCCCAGGTGCTGCCAAAATCGGTGGAGCGGTACAGGTTGCCGCGTAAACCATACGCCAGCAGAGTCTGCGGCTGTGCGGTGCTGATCACGCCAAACAGCGACCCCTCGTAGGGGCCTTCGAGCTTTTCCCAGGTCTGGCCGTCGTCGCTGGAGCGGAACATGCTGCCCTGCTCACCCACTATAAACAGGCCGGCGCCCTTGATCTGAGCGATGGCGTTGAGGTGGTACTGGTCTTCGTTGTCGAGACGCTCGCTGACATCGTTCCAGGTTTTGCCGGCGTCGGTGGTCTCGAACAGCGCACCGTAGGCGCCCACGGCCAGGCCGTGGTTAGCGTCGTTGAACCACACGTCGAGCAACGGCGCTTCGCGTTTGAGGTCTTGATATTGCTGGGTCCACGTGGCGCCGCCATCGGTACTAGCAAGAATCTGCGCATCATGGCCGACGGCCCATCCGTGCTGGTCATCAACGAAAAACACCGCCGTGAGCAGTTGCCGGGTGGGCACTTTGGCTTGGGCCCAGGTGTTGCCCTGATCATCGGAATAAAGGATATGCCCACGATCACCGACCGCCACCAGGCGCTTGCCCGCGTGAACCACGTCGATCATCAAGCCTTTGGCGGCCCTGGGTGATTCAATCGCAAAGACTGCGGCGGCGGGGGTATCGCTGGCAGCCATAACCGGCAGCGACAATGCGCTGCCAGCAAGCAGCGAGAGCGCTGTGGCCAGCAACGCAACCCTGCGTGCGGCGCGTGGGCGGCAAACAACCCAACCCATGACAGGCTCACTCATAGACCTTTCTCCCATTTATTATTGTTAGGTCGTCTTCTCTGCCAGGACCTTGAAACCTGCAATCTAGAGCGCCTGGAGGAAGCAGGGGCCATCCTATCGGGCTTTGGAATCGTCTGACAATCGGCGCTACGTTATCTTTTGTTAACTGGCGGCTTTTGGCCATGTGCTGAATATAGCTGCATCAGCTGAAATGATGGGCTGACTGCGATCATGGAAAATGAATTTTTATTCCATCTATTGAACTTAATGAATTTTTATTCCATTAATGACCGTCCCTGAAAACAATAATCCAAAGGACCACGACGATGCGTGAACTCGGAATCGGCTTGATCGGCACAGGCTTCATGGGCCGCGCCCACGCGCTGGCGTTCAATAACGCCCGGGCGGTATTTGAACTGCCCGTGCGGCTCAAGCTGGCCGCCCTGGCCGATGCCGACACCGAACGCGCCCAGCGTTGCGCCAGCGCCTGGGGGTTTGCCCAGGCCCATGGCGACTGGCAAGCGTTGATCAATGACCCCAAGGTCGATGTTGTAGCTATCACCACCCCTAACCACTTGCATTACCCCATGGCCATGGCGGCGATTGCGGCGGGTAAAGCTGTATATTGCGAGAAACCCCTGGCCGTCAGCCTTGAACAAGCCGACGCCATGCGCCGCGCCGCCCATACCGCCGGGGTGGTGACGCGGGTGGGTTACAACTACCAGCACAACCCGATGATCGTGTTGGCGCGGCAGATGATTACCAAAGGCGAACTGGGCGAGATCATCAGTTTTCAAGGTGAGTTCAGTGAAGACTTCATGGCCGACCCGGCCTCCCCTTGGTCGTGGCGCTGTGAGGTGGAGCACGCCGGCGGCGCCCTGGCTGACCTGGGCAGCCATTTGCTGTCGATGGCCCGCTATCTGGTGGGCGACGTGACCCATGTATGCGCCGACACCCAGACCGTGCACAGCCAACGCCCCGCCACCGCCGGCAGCCCGAGTTCAAAAGCCATTGCCGTGGATGACCAGGTGCATGCCCTGTTGCGCTTCGCCAACGGCGCCCGTGGCACGGTGAGCAGCAGTTGGCTCAAGCACGGCTACAAGAACCACTTGAGTTTCGAGATCAGCGGCACCCAAGGCACGCTGGCGTTTGACCAGGAACGCTTGAATGAACTACGCCTGTACCGCATCGGCCAGGACGGCTTCCAGCGCCTGCTGGCTGGCCCCGCCCTGCCCGGTTATGCGGCGTTCAGCCCGGCAGCGGGGCATCAGTTGGGTTACAACGAATTGAAGACGTTGGAAGTGCACGAATTGATCATGGCGCTGGCCGGCCAAGGGGCGCTGGGGACGGACTTTGAGGCGGCCTGGGAGGTGGAGCGGCTGGCGACGGCGATTCGAGTGGCCGCCCTTGAGGAACGCTGGGTGAAAGTGGGCACGGTTTAAAAAGTGGGAGCGGGCTTGCTCGCGAATACGGTGTGCCAGTCGGCACATTCAGTGCCTGAACCGCCGCTTTCGCGAGCAAGCCCGCTCCCACATTTGGTTATCTAAACCATTAAATCAGCGCAAGGCCCGGCGCAGCACTTTGCCTACCGTGGTCTTGGGTAGTTCCGTGGTGCGAAACTCCACATACTTTGGCAGCTTATACCCCGTCAGGTACTCTCGGCAGTGCGCAAGAATCTGCTCCTGTGTCAGGGTCGGGTCCTTACGCACGACGATGATCTTGACCTTCTCCCCAGTTACCGCATCTTCCACCCCAATGGCCGCCACTTCGGCAACCCCGGGGTGCATCGCCACCACGTCCTCGATTTCATTGGGGTACACGTTGAAGCCCGAGACCAGGATCATGTCCTTCTTGCGGTCCACCAGGCGGATATACCCGCGGGCGTCCATCACGCCGATGTCCCCGGTAGACAGCCAGCCCTCGGCATCCAGTACCTCGGCGGTTTCCTTTGGCCGTTGCCAGTAGCCCTGCATCACTTGCGGGCCACGTACTTGCAACTCGCCCTGCTCGCCGATATCCGCCAGTTCGCCGTCTTCGCGTACAAAGCGCACCCAGGTGGAGGGCAATGGCACGCCAATACTGCCGGTGAACTCCATCTCGCGCATGCGTGAAATATCGATGGGGCTGATGCTCACCACCGGCGAGCACTCGGTCAGCCCGTAGCCTTCGATAATCGGCAGCCCGGTTACTTCCTTCCAGCGCTTGGCCACCGCGGTGTGGGTGGCCATGCCGCCAGCAATCACCAGGCGCAGGTCGGAAAAGTCCCGCGCACAGAACTCCTTGTTCTCCAGCAAGCCATTGAACAGCGTGTTCACCCCGGCAATGCCATTGAAGCGTTCCTTGCGCAGGATCATCTGCACGCGTTTCACGTCCCGGGGGTTGGCGATGAGGATATTGCGCCCGCCCAGGCACATGAACATCAGGCAGTTCACCGTCAGGGAAAAGATGTGATAAAGCGGCAGCAAGGTCACGTTGGTTTCCTGCTTGTGCTGGTCCAACTGATCACCGACCCAGGCCTTGGCTTGCAGCAGGTTGGCAATGATGTTGCGATGGCTGAGCATCACGCCCTTGGCATCGCCGGTGGTGCCGCCGGTGTATTGCAGGAAGGCCAGTTCATCGCGGTGCAGGCTGACCGGTAAATGGTGCATGGCCCTGCCCTGTTTGAGCACTTGGTTGAAACGCAGCGAGCCGGGCAGCCTGAACGCCGGCACCTGCTTCTGCACGCTGCGTAGGATGAAGTTCATTGCCGCGCCCTTGAAAGTGCCCAGCAAGTCGCCAATGGCCGCGACCACCACACGCTTGACGCTGCTGCCGACCATGGCTTTTTCCAGGGTATGCGCGAAATTTTCGAAGATCACCACGGTTTCGGCGCCACTGTCCTTGAGCAGGTGCTTGAGTTCGTGGGCGGTGTACAACGGGTTGACGTTGACCACCACCGCCCCGGCCAGGATCGTGCCCAGCAGGCAGATCGGGTACTGCAAGCAGTTGGGCATCATCAGGGCCACGCGATCGCCCTTCTTCACGCCCTGGTCCTGTAGCCAGGCGGCAAAGGCAATGCCCTGGGTGCGCCAGTCGGCATAGGTCATTTCGGTGCCGATGCTGACGTAGGCCACCCGCTCGCGGAATTTTTCCAGGTGCTCCAGGAACACTTCGCGCAACGACGGGTAGTCCTCAATCCCGGCCTCTATATCCGCCGGCACGCCAGGCAGGTATGTGTTCAACCAGATGCGTTCGGTGTGTTCCAGGCTGATAGCGTTCATCGCAGTGTCCTTATTGTTGTTTTTGATAGCGCTACTTTTCGACGATGGCGGTGATGCCCAACCCACCCGCCGCGCAGATCGAGATCAGGCCGCGACCGCCACCGCGTTCATGGATAGTCTTGGCTAGCGCCGCCAGTTGCCGGCCACCGGTGGCCGCAAAGGGATGACCGCAGCCCAATGAGCCGCCGTTGACGTTCATCTTGGCCCGGTCGATGGCGCCCAGGGGGGCATCAAGGCCGAGTCGCTCGCGGCAATACTGCGGGTCTTCCCAGGCCTTGAGCGTGCACAGCACCTGGGCGGCGAACGCTTCGTGGATCTCAAAGAAATCGAAGTCGGCAAACCTCAAACCTTCACGCGCAAGCATGCGCGGCACGGCGTAAGCCGGCGCCATCAGCAGGCCCTCGGTGCCGTCGACAAAATTCACCGCGGCCGTTTCGCCCGTACGCAGATAAGCCAACACCGGCCAGCCATTGGCGGCGGCCCATTCTTCACTGGCCAGCAGTACCACCGAGGCGCCATCGGTCAGGGGCGTGGAGTTGCCGGCGGTGAGCGTGCCGTTCTGGCGGTCGAAGGCCGGCGACAAGCCTGCGAGCTTTTCCAGGCTGATATCGGCACGCAGGTTGTTGTCACGGGCCAAGCCGCGATGGGGGCTTATCAGGTCGTCGAAGAAGCCGCGTTTATAAGCCGCATCCAAGCGCTGGTGGCTAGTGAGGGTCAGTTCGTCCTGAGCCAGACGCTTGATCTGCCAGCGCTTGGCCATTTCTTCGCAGTGCTCGCCCATGGACAGGCCCGTGCGCGGCTCGCCATTGCGCGGCAGCAACGGCTTGAACAACATTGATGGACGTACTTTCAACAAGGCCTTGAGCTTGTCGCCCAGGCTTTTGGCGCGATTGGCCGCGAGCAAGGTATGGCGCAAGGATTCGTTGATACCAATGGGCGCGTCGGAAGTGGTGTCGGCGCCACCGGCAATGCCCACTTCAATCTGGCCGAGCGCGATTTTATTCGCCACCAGCAGCGCGGCTTCCAGGCCCGTGCCACAGGCTTGTTGCACATCATAGGCAGGGGTTTGCGGGGATAACGTGGTGGACAACAGCGCCTCGCGGGCCAGGTTGAAATCCCGCGAGTGCTTGATCACCGCCCCGGCGGCAAACTCGCCCAGGCGTTGGCCGTGCAGGTTGTAGCGCTCCACCAACCCTTGCAGGGCGGCGACCAGCAGGTCCTGGTTACTGTCGTGGGCATACACCGTGTTGGAGCGCGCAAATGGAATACGGTTGCCGCCGATAATCGCCACGCGGCGGGTCGGGGCTGGGGTAAAGCTGTAGTCACTCATTGCTGGCTCTCTTTCCAAATGAATAGCCCGCGCATATGGGGCTTGTCCCCGGCGAAATTGCGCACTTCGAACTCGTGCCGTGGCCCGCTCGCCGGGTGGCGCCACAGGGCGACCTGGCCGGGCAGGAAGATCGGCAATTTGAAGTCGCAATGGGCCTCGGCCTGGTCCAGGCCACCGGGCGGCTGTTGCGCTGCCAATGCGCGGCCCAGGGTCCACATGCCATGGGCGATGGCGCGACGAAAGCCGAAGAGCCTGGCACCGATGACCGACGTGTGAATGGGATTGAAATCTCCCGAGACCTTGGCAAAGCGTCGCCCCAGGTCAGCGGGCAGTACCCAGCGCTGGGTGCGTAACAGGCCGTCCTCCTGCAGCGGCAAAGGGTCATTCCACGGCTCTCCCACCGGGTTGCTGACGTCACGGCGCAAATACAGGCTGTCGCTTTCCCACACCAGGGTTTCCTGGCTGTAGGCACGGGTAGCAATGCTCAACGCTTGCCCTTTCGGATGGGCCACCCAGCGCTCGCAATACACCTCCAGGCGCAACGCCTGGCCCTCGTGCAAGCGCTGGTGCTGACGAATACGATTGGCCAGGTGCACCATGCCACTGGCCGGGTACGGGAAGCTCGGCCGAGTCAGCAACAGGAGGTGCAGTGGGAACGCCAGCACATGGGGATAGGACAATGGCACGCCCTGCTCGCGACGAAAACCACACGCCCGTGCGTAAGCGGCGATACCGGCCGGCGAAAGCTCCACCGCGCTGCGCACCAGGCGTGCTGTAGGCAATGGCGGCGCACCGTCGAGCTTGGGTTTGCGCAAGGTGCGCAGGCCGTCGAGCAACAACTGCGTGCGCGACGGCGGTGGGTCGATAATCTGCGTCACGTAGTCCATCGGTCAGGCTCCCAACAGGCTTTGGCCGCACACCCGCACCACCTGGCCATTGACCCCGCCCGACGCGGGGTGGGCCAGCCAGGCGATGGTCTCGGCCACGTCGATGGGCTGCCCGCCCTGGGACAACGAATTCATGCGCCGCCCCGCTTCGCGAATCATCAGCGGGATCTTTGCGGTCATCTGGGTTTCGATAAAGCCGGGCGCCACCGCATTCACCGTGACCTGCCGGGCTGCCGCACGTGGTGCCAGGCCCTGTACCAGCCCAATCACCCCGGCCTTGGACGTGGCGTAGTTGGTTTGCCCCAGGTTGCCGGCAATACCGGAAATCGACGACACGCACACAATGCGCCCGCCGGGGTTCAAGCCTTGGCTGTCGAGCAGGGCCTCACTGAGCTGCCACGGCGCTTCGAGATTGACAGCCAGGACACTGCGCCAGGCGGCCTCGGTCATTTTGGCGATGGTCTTGTCGCGGGTGATCCCGGCGTTGTGCACCACCACATCAAAGGCGCCGTATTGGCTGACGTGGGTTTGCAACAGTGCGGCGGTGTCAGCGGCGGTGATATCCAGGGGCAGCGCCGAACCGCCCACGCTGATCGCCGCCTGCTGCAAGGCTTCCTGGGCCTGGGGCACGTCCACACACACCACATGGGCACCGTCCCGCGCCAGCACTTGGGCGATGGCCAGGCCGATGCCACGGGAGGCGCCGGTGACCAGGGCGCGTTTGCCGGCAAAGGGTTTGTCCCAGTTGACGGCAGCGTGGCCGTCGACCGGTTTTTCCAGGCGCACCACCTGCCCGCAGACATAGGCGGAACGGCGCGACAGGAAAAACCCCAGGCTGCTGTCCAGCGCGTCTTCCGCGCCCGGCGCCACGTACAGCAATTGCACTGTGATCGCGCGGCGCAGCTCCTTGGCCAGCGAACGCACCAAGCCCTCAAGGGCGCGTTGGGCGATGGCCTGGGGCAAGTCGTTGCAATGCTCGGGTGCCGTGCCGAGTACCACCACCCGGCCATGCTGGCCGAGGCGCTTGGCATTGCTGTGAAAGAACAGGTAGAGCTCATCCAGCTGTTGCAGGTCGGCCACGCCGCTGGCGTCGAACACCGCGCCTTGCACCTTGACCGTGGACGGCGCCTTGAGCGTCGCCGGCGTCGCGGCGACGGTGTCGGTGGCGCTGAAGAAGCGCTGCACCGAGGCCACCAGGCGCCCTGCCCCGGCGATGATCACAGGGTTGGCCAGGCCGGCCTGGCCGCTGCGATGCCGTTGCAGCGCCAAGGGTTGCGGCAGGCCAACGGCCCGGGCCAGGCGCCGGCCCCAGGGGGAATTGACGAACGAAAGGTAGCTGTCACTCATAAGGAGTCCACTCACAACACAGTTCTTGCCTGGTAAACCCGATCAAATGTGGGGAACTGGATCGCCCTCTGTAGGAGCGAGCTTGCTCGCGAAAAACGTCAACGATAACGCTGGCTTCCTGAATCAACGCGGCGCCTGTGAGTTTTTCGCGAGCAAGCTCGCTCCTACAAAAAGCCTTCTGCCTGGCATTTAAGGCAAGCCAGTTCCCACCTGTGGACCGGGTTTCTATTAATTGACCGTGGCGCTGCGCCGTTTGGCCACCGGCTCGAGCGCCTGCTTACGCTGCTGCAGGGCCTCCAGCAAACCAAAGTCCTGGGGAAAGTCATCCACCTGGATACCGTGGTCGGCGTATTCCACATAGCGCGCCAGCAAGGCGTCTTCGTCGTCGCTGATCAAGTCCAGCGCCCGCGCCTTGACGCGCCAGTCGGTGAAGGCCGTGGCAGAGATCGGCAGCGGGCCGAGCAGACCTTGCTTGATGGCGGGCTTGAGCCGCGCCTCGATCAGCTCCACTTGGGGCAGCAAACGGAAACCCAATTCGCCGTAGGCCAGCTTGTCGACTTCCGGACGGGGGATGTAGGAGTTGGCCAGCAACCGGTCGCGGGTTTCGCCAGGGGTCTGCACCACCTCCGCCACCTGCGCCAACAGGCGGTCCGACGGTTTGCGCAGCGGAATGCCAAACGGAAAACTCAACGCGCGCACCACCGCCGCAGCGGGTTTTGAAGGATAATTGTCGAGCACTTCGGCCAAGGCTTCATGGGCGCGCAGCAGCGCGTCCTGGGCCGCCCAGTGCACCAGCGGCAAGTCCGCCTGGGGCCTGCCGTCATCCTCGAAGCGCTTGAGCACGCAAGACAGGATGTACAGCTGCGACAGCATATCCCCCAGGCGCCCGGTGATACTTTCCTTGCGCTTGAGGGCACCGCCCAGCACGCCCATGGAAATATCCGAGATCAGCGCCAGCACCACCGACAGCCGATTGGCCTGGCGATAGTAGGCAGCCAGTGCCGGGTCGGTCTTGGCCGGCGCCGAAATCAGGCGCCCGCCGGTTAAAGCATGCACCGCTGCGCGTACGGTGTTGGCCACTACAAAACTCACATGGCCGAACATCGCACTGTCGAAGTCTTCCAGGGCCTTACGCCGGTCGGGGTTGTGCGCCGCTTCCATCTCGCGGAACACGTAGGGATGGCAACGAATCAAGCCCTGGCCAAAGATGATCAGGCAGCGGGTCATGATGTTCGCGCCCTCCACCGTAATGGCGATAGGACTTTGCTGGTAGGCACGGGCGAGGAAGTTATTGGGGCCCATGCAGATGCCTTTGCCGGCGACGATGTCCATGCCATCGTTGACGATGATGCGCGCCCGCTCTGTGACGTGGTACTTGGCAATGGCCGAGATCACCGACGGTTTCTCGCCGGCGTCCAGGGACGCCACCGACACCTTGCGCACCGCATCGCAGGCATACAGATGCCCGGCCATGCGCGCCAGCGGCGCCTGTACACCTTCGAACTTGCCGATGGGCAAACCGAATTGCTTGCGCATCGCCGCATAGGCTGTGGTGCCGCGTACCGCGACCTTACCCAGGCCGACGTTGGCCGAAGGCAGGGAGATCGCCCGGCCTGCCGCCAGGCATTCCATCAACATGCGCCAGCCATTGCCGATTTGTTCGCGGCCACCAATCACCCACTCCAAGGGAATGAATACATCCTTGCCAGTGGTAGGACCATTCTGGAATACCGCATTCAAAGGCCAGTGACGCCGGCCGCTGTTTACGCCCGGATGGGAGGTGGGGATCAACGCACAGGTAATGCCCAGGGAGCCTGGCGCGCCAAGCAAGCCCTGCGGGTCTTCAGCGCGGAACGCCAGGCCCAGCACTGTGGCAATCGGGCCGAGGGTGATGTAGCGCTTGTCCCAGGTCACTTTGAAACCCAGTACTTCCTCGCCCTCATGCATGCCTTTGCAGACGATACCCAGATCGGGGATCGCGCCTGCATCGGAGCCCGCATACGGGCTGGTCAAGGCGAAACACGGAATGTCGTCACCGCGTGCCAGGCGCGGCAAGTAGTAGTTGCGCTGAGCGTCGGTGCCGTAATGCAGCAGCAGCTCGGCCGGGCCCAGAGAGTTGGGGACCATCACCGAAATCGCTGCCGCCGAGCAGCGTGTCGACAGCTTCATCACCACTTGGGAATGGGCGTAGTGGGAGAAGCCCTTGCCGCCGTACTGCTTGGGAATGATCATGCCGAGGAACCCGGCATCCTTGGTGTACTGCCAGCCTTCTGGGGACATGTCCTGCCAGACCTGAGTGGTTTCCCAGTCGTTGGCGATGTCGCACAGGGTTTCGACTTCGTTGTCGAGGAAGGCTTGCTCCTCGGCGCTGAGGCTGGCCGGCGCGGCTTGCAGCAGGCGCTGCCAGTTGGGTTTGCCGCTGAACAGCTCGGCATCCCACCACACGGTGCCGGACTCGATCGCCGCACGCTCGGTATCGGACATCGCCGGCATGATCGTGCGAAACAGGCCCAGGGCCCTGGTGGTCAGCAGCTTGCGGCGCAGAGGTTTGATCGCCAGCACCAAGGCGGGCAGCACCACCAACACCGCCGCCAGGGTAATGCCCGGCACGGCCACCGCGCTGAACAGGTAACCCGCCCCCAACCAGACCAGGCCAGCGCCCAGCCACAAGGTGGCGGCGGCTTGTCGATACGCCAGGGCAATCGCGGCGGCGAGACCCACCAATAACCAGATAAGCATGGGGATACCTCTACTTGATTCAGGGCGTAAAACCACACTACAAACTTCAAATCATAAATTCAAATATTGTTTTGAAATTTTTATTTAGTGCGTTGACGAAAAAATTCAGGCTGAACGACTCAGCCTTGTGGAATAAGGAACCAGAACAGCCTAAACAGCCCTGGCAGGGTCTCCAGGTGCACTGGGAACCCTGCTCGACAACTGCTCCGCGTGCCCTTTAGAACTTGTAGGTAGCCGACAGACTGACCACATCACCTGACGATTCGGCCTTGCCGTCCAGTTGGGCGGCTCCGAGACGATCAACGTTCTTGGTCTTCAGATTGACCTTCTGGACGAATTGGTGCGAATACGCGGCATCCACTGACAGACCAGGCACAGCCTTGATGTCATAGCCGGCACCAAACGCCAAGAAGTAGCGGTCGCCGTCGGGGATCCGGGGGTCACGCGTGGAGTTACGGGTAGGTGTCTGGTCGTAAGCTACACCGGCACGCAGGGTAAGTTCGTCAGTGGCTTTATAGTCGCCACCGATCGAGGTCATCCAGGCGTTCTTGTAGTTGTACGGGATGGCAACAATAGTCGAGCCTTGCGATTTGAGTGTCAGGTCTTTGAACGAAGACCATTCAGTCCACTGGGCGCTGACACCTAATGTCCAGCGATCATTGAACTGGTGGACCCAGTCAATCGCCGCAGTCGCCGGAATATCCAACTGAGTGCTGGCATGCGCCCCGTCCGGGAAAAGCTTCAGCCCCGGATACGCCATTTCAACCAATGTTTCGCCGTTCGGTCCAATAGGATTGGTCATCGCGTTGCGACCGATAGCATCCGTATAGACATTGTATTTGCCGGTCATCTTGTTTTTGATTTTGGCGTGATAGTTCAAGCCCAGTGTGTCTTGCGCCGTCGGCTTCCATACCACACCGCCAAACCAACCGACCGAGATATTATCGACTTTCACACGCATCAACGAATGCCCTACACCGGTCGGAAAGCCGGTCCCGCCGAGTCCGGGAGAGACGTCTGCCGCTGCCAGCAAGTCGATGTTCTGGCTGACAAATCCCTGGCTGCGCTGGACGATGGCGCCACCGCCGACCGAAAACTGGTCATTGACCTTGAACGACAGTGAACCTGTCAGGCCAACGGTCTCAATTTTGGTGTCGACTGCAAAATCCCGCAGCTTGGAGTCTTCGTTCCAAGTTGTTCTCATGCCTTGGGGGACCACCTGGCTCAAGCCAAAAGCAAAGCGGTCGCCGATTGGGATCACCAGGAAACCGGTTGGCAGCCACGCGGTAAAGCCACCTTGTCCCCCGTTATTATTATTGAGTGTCGGATCGCCCATGCTGCCCTGATCATCCAATACCGGCGTATTGGTCACAGGATTACCGTTATGGTCAAAAGCCTGACCCGAATATTTGATCTTGACCCGGGCATAATCGACAGTCTGCTGCGCGATAGTTGAGTCGATGAAGGCCATGGCTGCCGGGTTGTTGTACGCGGCACTGGGGTCGTTCTTGAACAATGAACCGCCGCCAAACGCGCGGCCCCAGCCGGGCGCACCGTAGGTTGGCGTAGAGAAGCCGCCCGCCTGCACATGTCCCGTGGTCATCAAACCTCCCAACAGCGCCAACCCCAGTAACGTGTGAGCGTGTTGTTTCTTATTATTCATGCGCTGCTCCTTATTATTATTTCGCCCGGCCCCTGCCGGTGGGTCGTGTGGCCGTAGGCAGACCGTAAGTACCCTGCCCAACCGATGCCTCGCGTGAGGCATCGGTCTTTCAATGGGTGATCAGCCCTCAGGAGTCACATGCTTATGGGTTAACCGTCAGTGTCGGGGCAACAACACTCAGCGATACGACAGTGCAGTTGCCGCTCAGCGACTGATTGGCAGCCGAAAGTGTTTTGGTACCTGGCGTCCACGCCACGGCAATGGAGGTAGGACCGCAGTTAGTGGCCGGAATCGAGGAGATTTTGTAGCCTACGTTGGTCACAGTGCCGGTGGTGCCCGTCGCAGCGGTAAGAACCCAAGGCAGGTTAGTCAGCGTGGGCAGCGCGCACAGGCCGCCTCCGGTCAGGGAAGCACCGTTGATAGAAGCCACGCCACCGCTAACGTTGCCAGTAAAGGTAATGCCGCAAGTCACTGCCGCACCGAAGGATGAGGGTGACTTCACCACGATGGTACCGGCATTAGTCGAGAACGGACCGTCTGGAGAAACGGAAGCCGCACTCGCCATGGCGGCGGCGCCAAAGCACAGAGCAAACGAAGTTGCACAAACGAGGGTTTTCAAGCTTTTCATTGTTTTTCCTCACATGTTATGGCGATTCATTTCGCCAGGGGTAATGGCCATGATCGAGAGGTCACGGTGAAACTGCAGAACTTCCCTTTCCAGCCAAATTTCAATGCATTTACCGCTGTAACCGTCGGAACGCGTTATTCGACAACTTTGAAGTTGGGCGGCATCTTGATCGACACCGTGTTGATCTTGCAGTCTTCGCCAATGGCCACATCGGTGGCTTCCAACTTGCCAGTGGCGTTATCCCAGGTACCGTCGGCCGTTGAAGGCCCGCACTTGCCGCCCAGGCCAAAGGCATGCACATCCACGCTGATCTTCGACATGGAGCCGCTTTTTGTATCGTTGGCGATTAACACCCAGGGCAAGTTGATAGCTTCGACACGGCTGCACTTGAGGCCACCGTCGAACTCGACTTTGTCGACATTCACCGATGAACCGTCGGCTGCAACCTTGCCAGCCACCTTGATGGTGCAATCGGCACTGATGAGCTTGCCTTTGGAAAAGCTGATAGGCCCTTGGGCAGTGAAGGCACTGCCAGCGGGTTCGATACGCGCAGCCTGGGCCTGGTGATAAACAATCAGGCCCATGGCCGCCAAGAGGATGTGGGCGGTGAACTTGGCAGAGCTTTGCATGGTGTACGTCCTTCCCTTGAAATTATTGTTGTAGGGTCAAACCAGGTGCTTGCATTCAAAACGCCGGGCGATAAGGACCTGCGCGATACACAGATCCCGAGTACCCCCTGAAGGCTTACTTCATCTCAAAACGGCTTGGCACTACCGCTGTACTTTTCCAGGTACTTCAAGCGCTTTGACGGTTGAAGATTGGTCAGGTTGATATCACCGCCATAGTGATTCAGCACACGGTGGTCCATGCGGCGGCGCCACAAGTACGGCACATAAGCCCAGACAATCATGCTGGCGTAGCCATACGGAAGTTGCGGCGACTCATCAAAGTGACGCAACGACTGATAACTGCGCGTGGGGTTGGCATGGTGATCGGAGTGCCGCTGCAACTGGAACAGAAAGATATTGGTGACAATGCGATTACTGTTCCATGAGTGACGCGGCGAACAGCGTTCATAACGGCCATTGGGCAACTTCTGACGCTTGAGGCCGTAATGCTCGACATAGTTCACCACTTCCAGCAATGAGAACCCGTAGATGCCCTGGATAATCAGGAACGGAATTACCGCCGCCCCCAGCCAGGCAATCATCGCGCCCCACAACACCACGCTGTACATCCAGGCGCTGAGCACGGCGTTCTTCCAGTGCAGGGCCGGCAGGCCGAGTTTGCGCAGGCGTTCGCGCTCCAGATTCCAGGCCGACACGGCGCTGAACCACACTGAACGCGGCAGGAATGCCCAGAAACTTTCACCCAGGCGCGAGCTGGCAGGATCTTCCGGGGTAGCGACCCGTACGTGATGGCCACGGTTATGTTCGGTGTAAAAGTGCCCGTAGAACGTCGGCGCCAGGGTGACCTTGGCCAAAAACACTTCCAGGGGTTTGGGTTTGTGCCCCAGCTCATGGGCGGTGTTGATGGCAATGCCGGTGGCCGCACCGGTGGACATGGCCATGCCCACATAGGTCAACCAGCTGACTTCACCGTGAAGTTCAGTGCGTGCGGTGATGAACGCGGCGGTCTTGGCCAGCCAGCTTGAGGGTTCGAGCGTGGCCGTGGCGTGCAACAGGCCGCCGTTGATGATCCAGTCGATGCCGCCAGCAGCGAGCCAACCGGTGATGACCACCGAGGAAATCACAAACAGCACGCCGGTGTAGACGATCCAGCGGTAGTAGCGTTGGGATTCAAGGTGGCTCACCGCAGATTCAGGCGGGTTGCTGACGTCTTCGCCAAGCAGGCCGTCAATCAGCGGGATCAAGCCGAAAATCACCAGTACGCCCACCCACCACAGTTGTTGCACGCCTGTGGTGATGGCAAGGGCGCCGGAGAGCAAGGGCGTCGCCAGCGGCATGATGCCCAGCCACCACAGGTGGCGTTTGCCGTCGGCCCAGACATGCGCAGTTGCCAGAGTCTGGTTCATGGCAGCCTCCGAACACATTCGGTAGGCAATGCGGCAGCGGTGCGCTGACTGCTGCGAGAAATCATGCATGCGATAAAAGGCGTTTTTTTCATTATTTTATTCGCTCTTAGGCATTTCAAAAATAATTTCAAATTACACATTGAAATAATTTTTTTAAATAAATAGCGCGGAATCGTTAGGTCGTCAACTAGTTTCTCCAGCCCTTTTTTCCGTGACCGTGCAGTCTCTTTTCAGCCGTCTGGTCAGGTGTTCAGGGCAGGCGTCAACGCCTATGCGCCGCAGTTAGGTGGCACTGTTACTGGCTCGCCAGGGCGACAGGAGGGTGTAAGGGCCTGACGTTCTCGCCCGGTCGGACCCGCTTTGCCACCTGCTCTACCAGCGCCGCCACGCGCTCGGTTGCGGTGATTGGCAACATATGCCCACGACCTTCGATCACCTGCATTTTCAGCCCTGGCACCTTGCTGGCCAGGGCCTGGCCGTGTTTCTGGAAGTCGAGCACCTTGTCTTGCCCGCCGTAGATCAGGCCGATGGGCAGAGTCAGTTGGGAGTAGCGCTTGACCATGTCCGGCAGGTGGTCGTTGACTCGGTTGATCTCGGTGGACGCGGCGTAGAAGTTGTCGGGGCGCATGCCCAGCAAACCGCCGCCACGGGTGGCAAAGTCCGGCGGCGCAGGATCGGGGGCGAATACGCCCTTCACCACCGAGTCTTTGGTCAGCAGGCCGATGGGCAGGGTCAAGGTGTGGGCCACCCAGCGCCGTAGCCAGGCCGGGCGCACGGCCAGAGACAGGAACACCAGCGGCAGCATGCGCTGGGGGTGAGTCAAGGGCGCAACCAGCACCAACCCGCACACCGTATGGGGATGGTCGAGGGCCAGCGCCAGGGCAATCGCGCCGCCCAAGGAGTGCCCCAGCACCAGCGGTTTGTCCAGGTCCAGCGTCTTGATAAAAGCCGCGATTTGTCGCGCCTGGGCTCGCAAGTCTGCTGGCGTGCCGCTCTGTCGGGTGGAGTAGCCCGAACCCGGCCGGTCGAGGCTGATGACCCGAAAATGCTCACGCAGCTGGCCGGACAAGGCATAGGTCAGGTTGCGACTGCTGCCCATCAGCCCGTGGATCATCACCAGCGGCGGGCCCTTGCCCTCTTCGACATAATGAAAGCGCTCGCCGTCCACCTCGACAAAGCGCCCGTTGCTCGGCACGGTCGCTTCAATGCGCCGCGTCATCCAGGCACTCAAGCCCCATAACGCCGCGCTGGCACCCACCAGCACACCTGCAGCGACAACCCACTCGACAGCCATAGCTCGGTCCTCTGCTTCCCTGCTGCTGGCGACCCGACCGGAATTGGTCTGGCCTCAGCCATCGTCCACACCCTGGACCTGCACTTCATGCATACCACGTTCGTCCGTCGGACAAATCGCTCATGCGCAACAAGGTGCTAGCGTAGGCGAATTTTTCAGGTAGATTATTTAAAATCTTTTTTAAAATAAATAATTCAATTTTCCTTTGCAATGGTGTTCTATCTAAAAGACAAAACAAAAACAGGAGCACATCCGATGCCCAAGCGCTTTATCGAAGAGGCAGCCCTATGAATGCCCCCCGTGATTCAATCGACATCGCCATCATTGGCTCCGGGTTCGCGGGCCTGTGCATGGCGATCAAACTCAAGGAAGCCGGGCTCACCGACTTCTTTATTGCCGAACAGGCCCAGACCCTCGGCGGCACCTGGCGCGACAACCACTACCCAGGTTGCGCCTGCGACGTGCAGTCCCATGTGTATTCGTTTTCCTTTGCGCCCAACCCGAACTGGACGCGACAGTTCGCGCCGCAACCCGAGATCCGCGCCTATCTGGAAGACTGCGCCAGGCGCTTCGAGCTCGCGCCTTACCTGCGCTTGGGCATGGGCCTGCAACGTGCGCTGTTTGATGAACAGCAGCAGCGCTGGCAACTGACCTTCAACGACGGCCGCCACGTCAGCGCGCGGGTGCTGGTGTCAGGAATGGGGGGCTTGTCGCGCCCGGCAATGCCAGATATCCCAGGGTTGGACAGCTTCAGGGGCAAGCGCTTTCACTCCCAGCAGTGGGATCACGAGTATTCCTTGAAGGGCAAGCGCGTGGCGGTAATCGGCACCGGTGCCAGCGCCATCCAGTTCGTGCCGCAGATCGCACCGCAGGTAGCGCATCTGGACCTGTTCCAGCGCACACCGCCGTGGATCATGCCCAAGCCTGATCGGCCGATTTCAGCGCTCGAACGCTGGTTGTTCAAGCATGTACCGCTCACCCAAAAGCTGGTGCGCGCTGCGCTTTACTGGGCACTGGAAGGCCGCGTGGTGGGCTTTGCCCTGCATCCACGCCTGATGAAAATGGTGCAGAAAATCGCCCTGCGTCATCTGCGCAAACAGGTGGCCCGCCCTTCCCTGCGCAAAACCCTGACGCCGGACTACACCATCGGCTGCAAGCGCGTGCTGATCTCCAACGATTACTACCCGGCACTCTCGCGCAGCAATGTCGAGGTGGTCACCGACAACGTGCTGCGCATCGAAGCCGACGGCGTGATCACTGCCGACGGTATCAAGCACCCCGCCGATTGCCTGATCTTCGGCACGGGCTTCCAGGCCAGCGACCCGTTGCCCCGTGGCTGCATCATCGGCCGTGACGGCATCGACCTGATGGACGCCTGGCGCGATGGCGCCCATGCCTACAAAGGCACCACCGTGCCGGGCTACCCGAACCTGTTTCTGATCGTCGGCCCCAACACCGGCCTGGGGCATAACTCGATGATCCTGATGATCGAGGCCCAGGTCGCGTACATCCTCGACGCCCTGAAACACATGCAGCGCCAGCGCCTTACCACGGTAGAGGTCAAACCCGCCGTGGAGCACGCCTACAACCAGCAGTTGCAGGACAAGCTCAAGCGCACCATCTGGAACACCGGCGGCTGCCAGAGCTGGTACCTCGACCCGCGCACCGGCAAGAACACCACGCTGTGGCCCGGCTCGACCTGGCGCTTCAAGCAGGTCACCCGGCATTTTGCCCTCAAAGACTACAGCGTCAGCCAGGCGCCCGCGCCCGCCCTCCCGCGTGCGGTTGCAACGCCCCACTCCACCACAGAAGGCAGCCTGTCATGAAGTCATTCAACGGCCGCGTCGCGGCGATCACCGGCGCGGCTTCCGGCATGGGCCGCGCACTGGCCCTGGCACTGGCGCGGGAAGGGTGTCACCTGGCGCTGGCAGACAAAAACAGCCAGGGCCTGGAACAAACCCTGGCGCTGATCCGCACCTCGACCTTGTCGCCCGTCACTGTCACCACCCAAGTGCTGGACGTGTCCGACCGCCAAGCCATGCACGATTGGGCGGCGCGTTGCGTGGCCGAGCACGGACAAGTCAACCTGGTCTTCAATAATGCCGGGGTGGCACTGTCGAGCACCGTCGAAGGGGTGGATTACGCCGACTTGGACTGGATCGTCGGCATTAACTTCTGGGGAGTGGTGCATGGCACCAAGGCATTCCTGCCGTACCTCAAGGCCAGCGGCGACGGGCATATCATCAATACGTCCAGCGTGTTCGGCCTGTTCGCCCAGCCGGGCATGAGCGGCTACAACGCCAGCAAATTCGCCGTGCGCGGCTTCACCGAGGCCTTGCGTCAGGAACTCGACCTGCAACGCTGCGGCGTGTCGGCCACCTGTGTACACCCCGGTGGCATTCGTACCGACATCTGCCGCAGCAGCCGCATCGACGCGAACATGACCGGTTTTCTCATCCACAGCGAGCAACAAGCCCGCGCCGATTTCGAAAAACTCTTCATCACCGACGCCGACCAGGCCGCCAAAGTGATCTTGCAAGGCGTACGCAAAAACAAGCGCCGCGTGCTGATTGGCCGCGATGCCTATTTCCTCGACCTGCTCGCCCGCTGCCTGCCGGCGGCCTATCAGGCCCTGGTGGTGTTTGCCAGCAAACGCATGGCGCCCAAGCTGCGCACGCGGGTGTTTGAAACCAACGACGAGCCTCGACTCTGAACAGGAGGACGCACCATGTTGCCGATCCGTCGCGATATCCGTTTTGCCTTGCCTGCCGAGCGCATCAAGAACTGGCACGAACAAGGGCCTGTGGTCAGCCATTTCTTCAATGCCCTGTCGTTGCTGTTTCCCCAGGGCGAGCTGTTCTTCATGGACAGCGTGCGCCACTACCGTGGGCAGATCGACGATCCCGAACTGAAAAAAGAGATCCAGGGGTTCATCGGCCAAGAAGCCATGCACAGCCGTGAGCACGTGGCCTACAACGACTTGCTGCAAGCGGCCGGCCTACCAGCGCACACCCTCGACCGACGCCTGAAGTTCTTCCTCGACCTGCAGAAAAAACACCTGCCGCCGTCGTTCAACCTGGCGGTGACCATCGCCCTGGAACACTACACCGCCATGCTCGCGGAAATCCTGCTGAGCGACCCGTCGCGCTTTGGCGACTCACTCAAGGGTTACCAGCAGATGTGGTACTGGCACGCCCTGGAAGAAACCGAACACAAAGCCGTGGCGTTCGATGTGTGGAACAGGGTGATCAAACCAGGGCCGGCACGTTACCTGCTGCGCACCGGCACCATGCTGACCACCAGCGTGCTGTTCTGGGTGGTGGTGCTGGATTTTCACGTGCGCCTGTTACTTGCCGACCGCACTTCGGGCGGCACGCTGAGGGGGTTATGGCGCATGGTTAAATTTTTGTATGGGCCCAAGGGGGTGTTTCCACGGATGTGCCGGCCTTGGCTGCATTATTTCAAGCCGGGCTTTCATCCCTGGGATCATGACAACCGGGCGCGGTTGGCGGGCATTGACCGGTTGGTCGAAGAGATAGAGCGCACGCGCCGCAGTTACGACGCTTATCAAACTGACGCCCCCTGACCTAAATGTGGGAGCGGGCTTGCTCGCGAAAGCGGTGGGTCAGTCATATTGATGTCGACTGACACGCCGCCTTCGCGAGCAAGCCCGCTCCCACAGGGGGATCGCGTTAAGACAGTGAGGGTTACGCCAGGCTCTTGCTGACCACCTCAAACACATCACTGGACAGCTCACCCGCACCCAGGATGCGCTCCAGTTCCGCTTTCATCAGCGCCTGCCGTGCGCTGTCGTACTTACGCCAGCGCGTCAGCGGCGCCAGTTGGCGCGAGGCAATCTGCGGGTTCAAGGTATTGAGCTGGATCACCAGGTCCGCCAGGAAGCGGTAGCCAGAACCATCCGCCGCATGGAAGTTGATCAGGTTCTGCCCGGCAAATGCGCCCACCAGCGCGCGCACCTTGTTGGGGTTCTTGATGGTGAACGCCGGGTGCTCCATCAACGCCTTGACCCGCGCCAGCCCGCCCGGCAAGGTGCTGCCGGCCTGTACGCTGAACCATTGGTCCATGACCAGCGGGTTGTCCTTGAAGTTTTCGGCAAACACCGCCAAGGCCTGGGCTTTCTCTGCTTCAAACGGCGAGTTCACCAGCACCGCCAACGCCGTCAAGCGTTCGGTCATGTTATCGCTGGTGTCGAACTGATCCAGGGTGGCCGCCAACACCTCTGGCTTGCCGCTGAGCATCAAGTACGACAGCGCGATGTTCTGCAGCGCACGCCGAGCGAAGTGCTCGGCTTCTGCCACGTAAGGCGTTTGCTTGGACAGCTCACGGTTGGCCTGGTAGCGCAGCCACAACCCTTCGAACAGGTTGTCGGCCAGTTGCTTGCGGGCAAACTCGCGGGCAGCGTGGATGGCGTCCACATCCGCCACTTCGCTGATTTCCGTCAGGTAGGCTTCGCTCGGCAGCGAGAGCATTTCAGCGACCATGGCCTGGTCCAGGCTTTCATCGCTCAACACCGTGCGCAGCGCGTCGATCAAGCGTTGATCGAGCTTCAGCGGCTGGCCCGCCTGATGCTGGCCGATCAGTTCCTGCAACACCTGCACGGCCAACTGCTGGCCGGCATCCCAGCGGTTGAAACCGTCGCTGTCGTGCTGCATCAGGAACATCAGTTGATCGCGGCTGTACGGGAAGCTGAGCTTCACCGGCGCCGAGAAACCACGCAGCAACGAAGGCAAGGGTTTTTCAGCAATGTCCACGAAGGTGAAGGTCTGCTCCGCTTCGGTTACCGAGATCACCCTTGAGGTGCCACCCGCCGTTGCTTCACCGGCCAGGCGCAAGGCGATACCCGCGCCCTGCCCGTCCAGCAAGCCCAGCTCCACCGGGATCACAAAGGGCAGTTTCTCGACCTTGTCCGGAGTTGGCGGGCAGCTCTGGCGGAAGGTCAGACTGTAGGTCTTGGCCGCCGAATCGTAAGCCTCGCTTACCGCCAGGCGCGGAGTGCCGGCCTGGCTGTACCAGCGCTTGAACTGGCTGAGGTCGGCGCCGTTGGCGTCTTCCATGGCCTTGATGAAGTCGTCGCAGGTCACGGCCTGGCCGTCATGGCGTTCGAAATACAGGTCGCTGCCTTTGCGAAAGCCCTCGGCACCGAGCAGGGTGTGGATCATGCCGACCACTTCCGAGCCCTTTTCATACACGGTCAGGGTGTAGAAGTTGGAGATCTCGATAAAGCTGTCCGGGCGCACGGCGTGGGCCATGGGGCCGGCATCTTCAGCGAACTGATGGGTACGCAGGTACGCCACGTCCTGGATGCGCTTGACCGTGGCCGAGTTCATGTCGGCAGAGAAGCCCGAGTCACGGAACACGGTGAAGCCTTCCTTTAGCGACAACTGGAACCAGTCGCGGCAGGTCACGCGGTTGCCCGACCAGTTGTGGAAGTATTCGTGAGCGACGATGGCTTCGACGCGCTGGTGGGCGGCGTCGGTAGCGGTTTCGGCGCGGGCCAGCACGGCGCTGGAGTTGAAGATATTGAGGCCCTTGTTCTCCATGGCGCCCATGTTGAAATCGTTGACCGCGACGATCATGAAGATATCCAGGTCGTACTCGCGGCCGTAGGTTTCTTCGTCCCAGCGCATGGATTTTTTCAGGCTGGTCATGGCGTGCTGGCACTTGTCGATATTTTCCGGCTCGACGTAGATGCGCAGCGCCACTTCGCGGTTGGTCATGGTGGTGAAGCTGTCTTCAACGCACCACAGGTCACCGGCCACGAGGGCAAACAGGTAGGCCGGTTTCTTGAACGGGTCTTCCCAGGTCGCCCAGTGCCGGCCGTCTTCACCGGGGCCGCTGGCGATCGGGTTGCCGTTGGACAACAGCACCGGGTAGCTGTGCTGCTCGGCGATCACCGTGGTGGTGAACACGCTCATCACATCCGGGCGGTCGAGGTAGTAAGTGATCTTGCGGAAACCCTCGGCCTCGCACTGGGTGCAGAACATACCACTGGATTTGTACAAGCCTTCCAGGGCGGTGTTGGTTTCCGGGTGGATCTTGACGGTGGTGTCGAGGGTGAACGTCTCACTCTTGGGCTGCACGGTCAGATGGCTATCGGTCAACTGGTAGTCAGCGTCCGTCAACGGTTGGTCGGCCAGGTGGACACTCAACAGCTCAAGTTGCTGGCCATCGAGCACCAATGGCGGCAAACCGGCGCCGCGCTCGGGGTTGCGGCGCATCACCAGCTGCGCGTGGACCAGGCTGTGGTCCTCGAACAACTCGAAGGTCAGGTGCGTCTCGTCGATCAGGTAGTCCGGCGCCTGATAGTCCTTCAGGTAAATCATCTTCGGTTGTTCGGTGCGCATGCTGGGGATCCTTCTACTGATGCACGGCGAGCTGGTAGGCCGTGTATTTACGAATGTTGATGACGCCGGTGTCGAAGATCAGATATTGGCCCTTGATCCCCAGCAGCGTGCCTTCGGCAATCGGGTTCTTGTCCAGGTTGAAGCTGACGATCTTGGTCGGATACTGCTCGACCGGGTAGCGGATTTCAATCGGCTCGATGTCGGCAATGGTTTGGATGGCGTGCAGGCCAAAGCGTTCCTGCAAACCCAGCAAGCCCTCGGCGCAAGAGGCGAACAGCTCATCACGCACCTGCTTGAGGTCCACCGATTGCGCGTCGCCCTTGAGCAAGGCGCGCCAGTTGGTCTTGTCGGCCACCTGGCTGCGGAACAGGTCTTCGACGAAGCCCGATTGCTGGCGCGTCGACACGC
The DNA here is from genome assembly GCF_036346515.1 of Pseudomonas sp. AM4(2022). Taxonomy (NCBI): domain Bacteria; kingdom Pseudomonadati; phylum Pseudomonadota; class Gammaproteobacteria; order Pseudomonadales; family Pseudomonadaceae; genus Pseudomonas; species Pseudomonas sp. AM4(2022). The sequence continues at coordinate 82,607 of NZ_JAOTNW010000018.1, read as the reverse complement.
GCATGATCGGCAGCGCCTGGCTGGCGCCCTGGTCCAGCCAACGGGTGGGCAACTGCGTAGCACGCGTAATGCCGACCTTGATGCCCGACGAGTTGGCCAGGTACACCACGTGGTCGGTCATGCAGAATGTCTCGCCCCAACCCGGATCGCGGCAGGTGCCGGCGTCGTAATGGCAACGCTCGGGGCTCATGATGCACAGGTCACACTGGGCCAGCTTGGTCATGCACGGGTAGCAATAGCCCTGGCTGAAGCTGGTCTTGGTCTTGCGCCCGCAATGGCTGCAATGGATGGCGCCGAGGTACTCCAAGCGTATATGGGTGCCGATCAGCGGGTTGACCGGCACCTCTGTGCTTCCTAAGCGAAAGGCGTATTGAACGGTCGGCTCACCGAGTTGCGCCGACATTTTGCTGACTGCACCGCGACCAATTTCAATCAATGGATCGCATCCGATTTGAACAGGATATTCGGTACTGGCGCGGACTTGGACGCGCACTCCTGCGGGCCCATATAACCGGTGCGCTGTTCTTCGGGCAGGTTCTGAATCTCCCAGGCGATCATCGCTTGCAGCGACAATTCGCGCTGCTCGGCGGTGAGCTTGCGGCCATCGGACCATTTGCCGATCTCCACCGCGAGCTTGAGGCTCTCGTAGATGTCCGGGGTGATGTTTTCGATCATTTCAGCAAAAGAGGACATAAGGCTCTTCCTTATCAAAGAGACGCTTTGCGACGGTTGTACAAACCGCCGAGCAAACCCGTCAAGCAACCGATGACCAACCCGCCCACATGGGCCGCGTTGGCGATTTCGCCGAAACCGATCATCGAGACCAGCCCCGACAGGCAGAGCAGCAGCCACACCAGCATCATCACCAGCACCCCACGGGGCAGGCGATAGGCCGGGTTGGGCGACAATAATTGAAAGATCCAGCAGTGCCCGAGCAGGCCGTACAACACGCCAGACAAGCCGCCAAACAAGCCGGGGCCACCGTAGGCGTATTGCGCGTAGTTGGAGGCCACGCTGAACAACAGGGTCAGGCCCAGCAAGTTGATGCTGCCCTGGCGCGCTTCAATGCGCCGGCCCAGCTCCCAGTACCACATGCCGTTCATGGCCAGATGCAGGATGCCGAAGTGGATCAGCATCGGCGTGACCAGGCGCCACCACTGCCCCGATGCCAGGGTGTCGGCCAGCGGCGTGAACTGGATGTACTCGCCCAGCACCCGGAACGGCAGGAAGGTCAGCCAGGCCATGGCTTGCAGGTTTTCACCCAGCAGGGTCACCGCACCCACAATCAGGCTGGCCAACAGCACCAGCGCGGTGATCGGGCTGTGACGCACCTGCTGGACAAAACCTGGCCGCGCAACCGGCGCCTGCTCGGGAATGTCCAGTTGCTGGTCCGGGTCGCCAGCGGGGAAGCGTTGATACAACACGCGCACGTCGTCGCTGATGGCCTCGGGCACCCACAACACCTGCTCACCGGCCTCCTCGCTGACGCGGTGCGGCACCTGCATGCGGTGCAGCAACTTGACGAAGCCGCCCAGGTCGACGCTCAGGGGCAAGCGCAATACAGCTACGGTACTCATGGAATGGCCTCTGGTCGCTCAACGTCGACCCATACGAATTTACGCGGATCCAGTTGGGTTTCCTGGTCCAGTCGATACGCCACCAGCTTGCCGTACAGCACCGCGCTGTAGTCCAGGCAGGCCAGGTTCGGGCGGATCGGCGCCGGTTTGCCGCTGCGCCAGTAGTGGCCGACGAACAACAGCGGTTCATCGACGCCATAGCGCAGCAGGGAATTTTTTTGCGTGGACGACAACGGCGTGCGCGCCACCGGCTCCGGCAAGGCGTCGGGCTGGAACACGATGTCGCCGTAAGTCTTGGGGTCGTCTTCCCAGAACTTGGTGCGAAAGAACGAACGCGTCAGGCCATCACCACCGGTCAACGTCAGGCCGTCGGGCAGGCGCATATCGGTGCCGCGCAACAGGCGGTCGAACGCGTTGCAGGCGAAACTGCCCGGTACGGCAGCGGCTTGCAGGAAGTGCTGGTCGATGCAGCCATCCGGGAAGGTTGCGCGCAGCGGCTGGATAAAGCCGTCGTCCCAGCACGCGTGCACCACGCGAAAACGCCCGGCGTCGACAAACAGCGGCATGTCGTAGAACCAGCCAAGGAAGTCGTGCCAATCGGCCGGGTGGTGTTCGAACTGGGTCAGGGTCTCGTGGATCAAGCGGGCGTGGCGCGGGTTGTGCTCACGCACAAACTGCTTGCCGCTGCCCGGCGGTGCCGGCGTGGTCCAGCCCAGCGCATTGAACTCGTGGTTGCCCATGATGCACAGCGCCTGGCCGGCCTCGGTCATGTCGTGGACGATATGCAGCGCCTCGCGGATGCGTGGGCCACGGTCGATGATATCGCCCAGAAACACAGCCATGCGTGACGGATGGCGCCAGGTGCCGCCCTGCTTGTGGTAACCCAATTGGTCGAGCAAGTGCTCAAGGGTATGAGCGCAACCGTGCACGTCACCAATCAGGTCGTAGCTACGCGCGGGATCGAGCATCAGTCGCCTCCACCTCCCAAGCGGCTGCCCCAGCCCAACTTGGTGCGGCACACTTCGTAGTAGTTGTGATCCAGCGGGTGGATCAAGCGCAACTTCTGTGCCTTCTTGCTCACGGTGATGGTGTCACCGGGGGCGCAGGTGAAATGGTTCTGCCCGTCGCAGGAGACTTGCGGGTAGATCTGCATGTCTTTGGACACCACGATTTTCAGCTCACTGTTGCCATCGACCACAATTGGCCGGCTGGACAACATATGGGGGTACATCGGCACGATCACAATGGCATCGAGTTTGGGGTGCATGATCGGACCGCCGGCCGACAACGCGTAGGCGGTAGAACCGGTGGGCGTGGCGACGATCAGGCCGTCGGCCTTCTGGCTGCAGACGAACTGGCCATCGATGTACAGCTCGAACTCGATCATGCGCGTGGACTTGCCTGGGTGCAGCACCACGTCGTTAAGGGCATCGCCCTGGCCGATCGCCTCGCCATGGCGGCGCACTTCGGCCTGCAGCAGGAAGCGGTTCTCCACCAGGTAATGGCCGTCGAGCACCTTGGCCACTTCGACTTCCAGCTCATCGGGGCGGATGTCGGTGAGGAATCCCAGGCTGCCGCGGTTGATCCCCAGCACCGGCACATTATGACGCGCCAGCGCCCGGGCGGCGCCGAGCAGGCTGCCATCGCCGCCGACCACGATGACCATGTCGCACACCTCGCCGAGCATCTTGCGCGACGAGGTTTGCAGGCCGTGGCCGGGGAGGATTTCAGCAATGGTGTCTTCGAGGATCACATGCAGGTGGCGCTCGAGCAGAAACTTCTTCAGCCGGCGGACGGTGTCCAACACCTGGGTACTGCCCAGGCGACCGATAATGCCGATATTGCGAAATTGCTCCATGGGGCTCCTGCGGGATCTGGGGTGAGGCAAAAAGAGCGATTATGGGCGAAAGGCCGCCTCAGGCAAAATCCTTTGTCGCCGCCAAGCCTTGATGACAATGGTTCTCAGGCACCTTCTGCGCGCTGAAAAGGCTATGCTCGGACCATGACGCCATTCCCCGACTTGCACACCCTGCCCCGCCAACTGCGCCACCCCGAGGTGCGCGACCTGGCGTGGGTGATGCTCGCGCCGCCGATGCTGGCGCAGACACCGTGGCCGCAGCGCCACCCGCTGGCGGGCAGTGACTGGGTGCAGGCCCCTCACCAACTCGAAGCCTGGCTGCGCCAGCTGGACCAAGACAGCAGCGCGCTGCAGCAATGGCTGAGCCTGTCACGTACCCGGCGCCTGGGCCTGTACTACGAGCGCTTGTGGCAATTTGCGGTGCAGCATGCCCCGGGCGTGGAGTTGCTGGCCGCCAACCTGCCGATCCGCCGTGCCGGGCACACCCTGGGCGAGCTGGACATGCTGCTGCGCGACCGCGATGGGGTGCACCACCTGGAACTGGCGATCAAACTCTACCTGGGCCCGCAGGACGGCAACGGCCAGGACACCGCGCAATGGCTGGGGCCTGGCTGCCATGACCGGCTGGACCGCAAACTCGCGCACCTGGCCGAGCATCAATTACCGATCTCCGCGCGGGCAGAAAGCCGCGAGGCCTTGGCGGCGTTGGATATCCAAGCGTTTGATGCGCATTTGTGGCTCGGCGGCTATCTGCTCTACCCCTGGCCCGGCGCGGCGCACTCCCCCCTCGGCGCTCACCCGCAGCACCTGCGTGGGCGCTGGTTGCATCAGCGCGACTGGACGGACTTTGTCAGCACCCGCCCAGAGGGTCGCTGGCAACCCTTGCCCCGCCATGCCTGGCTGGCGCCCGCGCATTACCCGGCCGATGAAGTGTGGAGTGAGTTGCAGATGCAAGGCTGGCTGGCAGAGCTAGACCCAATGGCCCCGGCGCAGTTGCTGGTGCGCATGGTGCCGAACGGTGAGGAGTGGGAGGAAGCCGAGCGGTTGTTTCTGGTGGCCGATCTTTGGCCGAATGTGCCGGGGACAGGCTGATACAGGTGTGGTGTGTTTGAGGGCCTTTTCGCGAGCAAGCCCGCTCCCACAATTGTCCGCATTCCAAAGGGTGTACTGGGTCAAATGTGGGAGCGGGCTTGCTCGCGAATGCGCCCTCCCTGGCACTACACATCATCGATATGTTGATAATCCAACTGCAACCCCACCGCCAATTCCTCAGCCCGTCCCAACCTGATCGGCCCGCGCTCGATGTCAATCAACATGCCTAGGCACTCCAAGCGCGGCAGCGCGCCCATCGCCTTGAGCCGCCCATCGGTCACCACCAGCAACTTCTGTTGCTCGGCGGGATAACGCTTACGCCGTGCCGCCAACCAATGCCCCGCCTCCGTCAGCGCAGCCAGCAACGGCGTCCCCCCGCCCGCTCCCAACTGCTCCAACCAGTCGGCCAAACCTTTAGCTGCCTTCAGGCCTTGCACCTGCCACTTCGGCGATTGCCCGCTGGCCGTCAATAACGCCATGCGCGCCCGTTGGCGATAAGCATCGTCAAACAGCTGGGCCAGCAGCCCCTTGGCATCAGTCAGTGCCTGGTGGCGCCGAGTGGACGCCGAGGCATCGACAATCACCAACCACAGTTCAGGAGCCGACCGGCTAAGCAGGTGGAACAGCAGGTCCTCACGGCATTGCGGCCGCCCACCCAGCAACGTGCCCGGCCAGTTGATTACTCCCTGCTGTGCGCGGCGCGCCTTGCCTTGTCGGCCTTTATCCAATCGCCCCGCCCGGGGCCGGGCATCCGCCCCCGCGTCAGGTCGGGGGCGGATGCCTAGGGCTTTTTTGGCCAGGTGGGTACATCGCGGCGTGCGCCCGTGGGCAAGGCGGGTGCGGGCATATCGCCCCACTGGCCTTGGCCGGGCGAGGTGTCAGAGGGTGACGATGACGGCCCGTCATTCGGCTGGGGCGGCGCACCTGCCGGGGTCTGCTGCTGACGTCGATGGCGCAAGGCGAACTCCGCCACCGCGTCGATATCGTCCTGCTCGATAGCTACGGCGCCACGCCACGCCGCATGGGCACGGGCGCCTCGCAACCAGACCAGGTCAGCACGCAAGCCGTCGACCCCGGCAGCAAAGCAGCGCTCGGTGATGCGGGCCAACGCCTGGTCATCCAGGGCGATGCTGTCGAGCCGTGCCCGCGCCTGGGTGCAGCGTTCGCGCAAGGCGGCTTGCGCTGGCGCCCACTGCGCGCAGAACGCCGCCGGGTCAGTGTCGAAATCCAGCCGACGACGGATGATCTGCCCGCGCTCGGCGGGCAGAGTCTGCCCACTCAAGGCCACGTTGAAGCCGAAGCGGTCGAGCAACTGCGGGCGCAGCTCGCCCTCCTCCGGGTTCATGGTGCCGATCAGCACAAAGCGCGCCGCATGGCGATGGGAAATCCCATCGCGTTCGATCAGGTTGGTGCCGCTGGCGGCTACGTCCAGCAGCAGGTCTACCAAGTGGTCCGCCAACAGGTTGACTTCATCCACGTACAGCACGCCGCCGTCGGCCTTGGCCAACACGCCGGGGGAGAATTGCGCGCGGCCTTCGCCCAGCGCGGCGTCCAGGTCCAAGGTACCGACCAGTCGCTCTTCGGTCGCGCCCAGGGGCAAGGTGACAAACTGCCCGCTGGCCAACAGGTCTGCCAGCCCACGGGCCAGGGTGGACTTGGCCATGCCCCGTGGCCCTTCGATCAGCACACCGCCGATCTTCGGGTCGATGGCGGCCAGGCACAGTGCCAGTTTCAAGTCATCGGCGCCGACCACGGCGGACAGCGGAAAATGGGGGGTTTCAGTCATCAGCTGTCTTCTTCTATGTCCAGCAACAGGTTTTCCAAGGCTTCGCGGTACGCCCCCGGTGCCTGCCACAAGCCACGTTGCTGGGCTTCGAGCATGCGCTCGGTCATGTCGCGCAGGGCATCGGGGTTGTGCTGTTGCACAAAGGCACGGGTGTCAGGGTCCAGCAGGTAGGCATCGGCGAGCAAGGCGTATTGGTGATCGTCAATCAGCGCGGTGGTGGCGTCGAAGGCGAACAGGTTGTCCACGGTCGCAGCCATTTCAAACGCGCCTTTATAGCCATGGCGCTTCACGCCTTCGATCCACTTGGGGTTGGCCGCGCGGGAACGGATCACCCGGTTGAGCTCTTCCTTCAAGGTGCGAATTTTCGGCAAATCCGGCTGGCTGTGGTCGCCATGGTAGCTGGCGGCCTTTTCGCCGCTCAGGGTTTCCACGGCGGCCAGCATGCCGCCCTGGAATTGGTAGTAGTCGTTGGAGTCGAGCAAGTCGTGCTCGCGATTGTCCTGGTTCTGCAACACCGCCTGCACCTGACTCAACCGCTGGGCAAATTGCTCGCGGGCCGCAGTGCCTTCGTCAGCGCCACCGTAGGCATAACCACCCCAGTTCAGGTAGACCTCGGCCAAGTCCTCGCGGCTCTGCCATAGGCGCCCGTCAATCGCGCCCTGCACGCCTGCGCCATAGGCACCCGGCTTGGCACCAAAAATGCGCCAGCCGGCCTGCTTGGCCGCAGCACCTTCATCCAGGCCCGACTCAAGCAATGCTTGGCGTTCACTGCGCACTTTGGCGGCCAGCGGGTTCATGTCGTCGGGTTCATCCAGGGCCGCCACCGCCTGTACCGCCGCATCGAAAAGGCGGATCAGGTTGGCAAACGCATCGCGGAAGAACCCGGACACGCGCAAGGTCACGTCCACACGCGGGCGGTCCAGCAAGCTGATCGGCAATATTTCAAAATCGTCCACCCGTTGACTGCCGGTGGCCCACACCGGGCGCACGCCCATCAGTGCCATGGCCTGGGCGATATCGTCCCCGCCGGTGCGCATGGTGGCAGTGCCCCACACCGACAGGCCGAGCTGACGCAGGTGGTCGCCGTGGTCTTGCAGGTGCCGCTCAAGAATCAGGTTGGCCGACTGGAAACCGAGGCGCCAGGCCGTGGTGGTCGGCAGGTTGCGTACGTCCACGGTAAAGAAGTTACGCCCCGTGGGCAGCACATCCAGCCGCCCGCGACTCGGCGCACCGCTGGGCCCCGCCGGGACAAAACGCCCACTCAAGGCATCGAGCAAGCCACGCATCTCTGCGGGGCCGCAGGCATCCAGGCGTGGCGCGACGACAATGCGCAGGCTTTCGATCACCGACTTCACCTCCTGCCAGCCGGGCTCTTCCAACTGTTCGATGGGGCCTTCCAATGCCTGCCCGATCAAGCGCGCCGCGTACAACTCCAGACGTTCGCGGGTATCCCCGGCCGTACGCCACAGCTGATCGTCAATCTTCTGCAACACCAACGGGCGCCGCCCCGTCCAGGGCTCGGCCAATGCGCAATCGAGCGGATCAAACCCCAGGTCGAATGCCTTGGCCAACACTCGCAGCAGGCTCGACTGCGGGCCCCGGCCATCGCCGCGGGGAATGCGCAATAGCGCCAGCAAGGTGTCGATACGCAAGCGGCCCTCGGGCGACTCGCCAAAGATATGCAGGCCATCGCGGATCTGCGATTCCTTCAAGTCGCACAGGTAGGTATCCAGGCGCGGCAGCCACACCGCCGCGTCCGCCTCACTGCCCAGTTCAAGCTCCTGGTCGATACGGGTTTCGCGCACCAGCTTGAGGATGTCTTTTTGCAGCTCCAGCGCACGGCGCGGGTCGAGCAATTGCGCCTCGTAATATTCGTCGGCCAACAATTCAAGGTCACGCAGCGGGCCGTAGGTTTCGGCGCGGGTCAGCGGTGGCATCAGGTGGTCGATGATCACCGCCTGGGTGCGCCGCTTGGCCTGGGCGCCCTCACCCGGGTCGTTGACGATAAACGGGTAGATATTCGGCAGCGGCCCCAGCAATGCATCCGGCCAGCAGTGCTCCGACAGGCCCACGCCTTTGCCGGGTAGCCACTCCAAGTTGCCATGCTTGCCCACATGGATCACGCCGTGGGCGCCGTAGGTATGGCGCAGCCAGAAATAGAACGCCAGGTAGCCATGGGGCGGTACCAGGTCCGGGTCGTGGTAGACGGCGCTGGCATCCACCTGGTAACCCCGGGCCGGCTGGATGCCGACGAAGGTCAGGCCCAGGCGCAGGCCGGCGATCATCATGCGGCCATCGCGGCACATCGGATCGTTTTGCGGCGCGCCCCAACGCTCCAGCACGGCCTGGCGATTGGACGCCGGCAAACGATCAAACATCGCCTGGTATTCCACAAGGCTCAGGCTTTGATGGCAGGGGCGCAGGTCGAGGCTGTCGAGGTCGTTGGTGACGCCGCCGAGCAGTTCATGGATCAGCGCGGTGCCGCTGTCGGGCAGCCGCTCCGCCACCGGGTAGCCTTCAGTTTGCAAGGCGCGCAGGATATTCAGCGCTGCCGCCGGGGTGTCCAGGCCCACGCCGTTGCCGATACGACCGTCGCGGGTCGGGTAGTTGGCCAGGATCAACGCAATCCGTTTCTGGGCATTCGGCACCCGCGCCAACTCGACCCAACGGCCTGCCAGCTCAGCGACAAAATCCATGCGTTCGGGCGCTGCGCGGTAGCACACCACGTCCGATTGGCTGCGCTCGCTGCGCCAGGCCAAGTCCTTGAAACTGATGGGCCGGCTGATGATGCGCCCGTCCAGCTCCGGCAAGGCAATGTGCATCGCCAGGTCGCGGGGCCCCAGGCCTTGTTCGCTGGCCTGCCAGCCGGGTTGGTTGTCCTGGGCGCAGATCGCCTGGATCACCGGGATATTGCGGCGAAACGGGCGCAAATGCGGCGCTTCCGGGCTCGATTGGGCAAAGCCGGTGGTGTTCAGAATTACCGCGGCTTGCACGTCATCCAGCAGGTCCTCGACCACCGTGAGGCAGCCGGGCTCTTTCAAACTGGCCACCGCGATAGGCAACGGATTGAGGCCCGCCGCCTGTAAGCGCTGGCAGAACACATCGATAAAACCGGTATTGGCCGCCTGCAAATGCGAGCGGTAGAACAGCACCGCGGCCACAGGCCAATCGGCATGCCAATCCGCCTGCCAGTCATTGAGACGAGCATTGGCGTTGTGCGGGTGATAGATCGCCGTGCGCGGCAATGTTTGCGGCTCGGCCCAGGGATAGTCACGGCCCAGGTGGGCACTGGCCAGGCAGTGGTAAAAATCCAGGGCATTACCCAGGCCACCTTGGCGCAGGAAGTGCCACAGGCGCTCGCGGTGTTCGGCAGCAACGGTGCTCAGGCCGCTGAGTTCCGGGTCCGGGCGGTCGTCCCCCGGCACCAGGATCAGGGTGACGCCGCGCTCGGCCAACTCCACCAGGCGCTCGATGCCGTAGCGCCAATACCCGATGCTACCGTGCAATGACAGCAGGATGACCTTGGCGTGGCGCAACACCTCATCGACGTACAAGTCGACCGAGGCATGGTTCTGCACCTGCATCGGGTTGGCCAGGCGCAGGCTGGGGTAATCCTCGGGCAATTGCTGGGCGGCTTCGGCGAGCAGCGCCAGGCTGGAATCGCCGCTGCACAGGATCACCAGTTCAGCGGGGGTCTGGCCAAGGTCGGCAATATTGTCGTCCGCGACGAAACCACCGGGTTGGGTCCTGAGCAGGTGCATGGTTAAACGCTGAGGGCGGCGCGCAATTGCGCTTCGAGGCCGGCGGCGTCCAGTTCCTGGCCGATCAGCACCAGGCGCGTGGTGCGTGCTTCGTCAGCGCCCCAGGCACGGTCGAAGTGCTTGTCAAAGCGCGTGCCCACGCCCTGGATCAGCAGACGCATCGGTTTGTTGGGGATCGCGGCGAACCCTTTCACACGCAGGATGCCGTGCTGCACCACCAATTGGGTCAGGGCGTCGAGCAGCAGCGCTTCATCGGCTTGGGGCAAGTCGATGGAGATGGAGTCGAAGGCATCGTGATCGTGGTCGTCTTCACCCTCGTGGTGATGGTCGTGATGGCTGTGACGCCCGTCGATATGTTCTTCAGAACCGGCGCCCAGCCCGATCAGCACGTCCAGGGGTAGGCGACCGCTGCTGGCTTCGATGATCTTCACCGCGGGTGGCAGTTCTTCGGCGACTTCCAGGCGTACGCGGGCCAGGTCTTCGGCGCTGATCAGGTCGGTTTTGTTGAGGATCACCAGGTCGGCGCTGGCCAGTTGGTCGGCGAACAGCTCATGCAACGGTGACTCGTGGTCCAGGTTCGGGTCAAGCTTGCGCTGGGCGTCGACCTGGTCCGGGAAGGCGGCAAAGGTGCCGGCAGCCACGGCTGGGCTGTCGACCACGGTGATCACCGCGTCAACGGTGCAGGCGCTGCGGATTTCCGGCCACTGGAAGGCTTGCACCAACGGCTTGGGCAGGGCCAGGCCCGAGGTTTCGATGAGGATATGGTCCAGGTCACCGCGACGGGCGACCAGTTCGCGCATCACCGGGAAGAACTCTTCCTGCACGGTGCAGCACAGGCAACCGTTGGCCAGCTCGTAGACGCGGCCATTGGCTTCTTCTTCGGTGCAACCGATAGAACACTGCTTGAGGATTTCTCCGTCAATGCCCAGCTCACCGAACTCGTTGACGATCACCGCAATGCGACGGCCCTGGGCGTTGTCGAGCATATGGCGCAACAGCGTGGTTTTGCCCGAGCCAAGGAAGCCGGTAACGATGGTGACGGGAAGTTTGGCCAGTGTTTTCATCGGATGCCCTTTGGGGCGGGCATACGGGACGACAGGCCCTGCGACGGCGCGCAGCAGCGGATTTCGTCACCGGATCACCCCGCCCGGTTGAAGTGGAAAATCAGTGGCGAGGCAGGTCTCCTGGCTTGGGGTGTGCAGGTCTTGCGACCAACGCTGACTGCGCCTTCCCGCCCTATCGGCAGTGGCGTGGCAGTCAACTGAACCCTTCACAGTTGCGGGGGCAGCCGCGGCTTGAACCGCGTTCCCTTCTTAGCTTCGGCCTGGGCCGAAGAACCTCGAGGGTGCAAGGCTACAGGGGCTTGCAGCATTTGACTACCGTCCCCGGCCCATGCTCTCCTACATCTCTTGTTTCGGGTGCCCTTCACAGGGTGAAACGGGAAACCGGTGCGTCATAGACCTATGACCAGTCCGGTGCTGCCCCCGCAACGGTAAGCGAGCGAAGCGTCATGGCCACTGTGCTTTTGCATGGGAAGGCGATGCTTTCAGGAGGACTCTATCCAGAGTCGCCCCTCGCAAGCCCGGAGACCGGCCCGAAAAATTCAGATAACAAACCCGCGGTGGGCGGGCGCTGTTCGAACCCTGCGTGCCTGGCGCGTGGGGTTTTCATGCGCTCGTTTCACCCTGACACCTGAAAGGGACGCGCCATGTCGATCATCAGCAGCACTTCGCACACCGCCACTAGCACCGCCACCCTCAGCCAACGCCTGACCGCCGCCATCAGTGCGTCGATCCTCGGCGCGTGCCTGGTGTATTTCGCCGGGTTCTCGCACATCGAGGCGGTGCACAACGCCGCCCACGATACCCGCCATAGCGCCGCGTTCCCGTGCCATTGAGAGCTGCCGACATGATCAAGCGTATTGCGCAAACCGCAGGGTTCACTGGGCTTTTGGCTGCCTTGCTGTTGACCCTGCTGCAAAGTTTCTGGGTGGCACCGCTGATTCTGCAGGCAGAAAGCTTTGAAAAAGCCCCGCCAGCCGCTGAAGTGGTGCACGAGCACGCCGCAGGCGTTGCTGCCCACAGCCACGATGCCCAAGCCTGGGAGCCGGAAGATGGCTGGCAGCGTGTGTTGTCTACCACTGGAGGCAACCTGGTGGTGGCCGTAGGCTTTGCACTGATGCTCGCCGGCCTCTACACGCTGCGCGCGCCGACCCGCACCGCCCAAGGCCTGCTCTGGGGCCTGGCCGGCTACGCGACCTTTGTACTGGCACCCACCCTGGGCCTGCCACCGGAACTGCCGGGCACTGCGGCGGCTGACCTGACACTGCGCCAGACCTGGTGGATCGGCACCGCAGCCTCCACCGCCGCCGGCCTGGCGCTGATCGTGTTCGGCCGCAACTGGCTGTTGAAAGGCCTTGGGCTGGCGATTCTTGCCGTGCCCCACTTCATCGGCGCGCCGCAACCTGAGGTACATTCGATGCTGGCCCCGGAGGCGCTCCAAGCGCAGTTCAAGATCGCCTCGCAATTGACCAACGTCGCTTTCTGGCTGGCCCTGGGCCTGATCAGTGCCTGGTTGTTCCGCCGCAACCGCGACGACCAATACTCGGCATGATCGTGGTTGTCGGTTTGGGCTGCCAGCGTGGCTGTGAGGCTCACAGCCTGCTGGCGTTGCTGGACAGCGCCCTGGCCGAGGCCGGCATTGATCCCTCACGCGTGACCGCGTTGGCGAGCATTGACCGCAAACGCAATGAACCGGGGCTGCTGGCGCTGGCCCAGCGGTTGAACCTGCCCTTGCAGTGTTTCAGCGCCGAGCAACTGGCGGGCTATGAACATCGGCTGAGCCATCGCTCAGCGCTGGCTTTTGCCCACACCGGCTGTTACGGCGTGGCCGAAAGCGCCGCCCTGGCCCTGGCCGAGCACCTGTCCAATGGCCCCGCGCGCCTGCTGATCACCCGCCAGAAAAGCGTACAGGCCACCCTTGCATTGGCCTGTGCGGGTTAAAATCCCGATAATTGCCGCTTTCGATCATGAGCAATCTTCATGCTCATGCGTTTTTCAACAGGATTTCTCCATGACCGTCTACTTTATCGGCGCCGGCCCCGGCGACCCGGAATTGATCACCGTCAAGGGCCAGCGGCTGATCCGCCATTGCCCGGTGATTATCTACGCCGGCTCGCTGGTGCCCGCCGCCGTACTGGAAGGTCATCAGGCGCTCCAGGTGGTCAACAGCGCCGAGCTGCACTTGGAACAGATCATCGAGCTGATCACGACGGCCCATGCTAAAGGCCAGGATGTGGCGCGGGTGCACTCTGGCGATCCCAGCCTGTATGGGGCGATTGGTGAACAAATCCGCCATTTGCGTGAGCTGGGCATCCCCTTCCAGATCATTCCAGGGGTAACGGCGGTGGCGGCGTGCGCAGCCTTACTGGAAACCGAACTGACCCTGCCGGATATCGCCCAAAGCGTGATCCTGACCCGTTACGCCGATAAAACCAGCATGCCCCGCGGCGAAGACTTCGACAGCCTGGCGCGGCATGGCACCACCATGGCGATTCATCTGGGGGTCAATCATCTGGAAAAAATCGTCGCAGAACTGCTGCCGCATTACGGCGCGGACTGCCCGATTGCCGTGGTACACCGTGCCACCTGGCCGGATCAGGATTGGGTGGTCGGTACGCTGAGCGACATTGCCGAGAAAGTCGTGGCGAAGGGGTTTCGGCGGACAGCGTTGATTGTGGTGGGCCGGGTGTTGTCCAGTGACAGTTTCAGCGAGTCGTCGCTGTACCGCGCAGGGCATGCGCACCTCTACCGCCCCTGAAGCAATGCGCACAACAATGTGGGAGCTGGCTTGCCTCAAGGCTTTTTGTAGGAGCGAGCTTGCTCGCGAAAAACTTCCAGGCGCCGCGTTCATTCAGCAAGCGCGCGTTATCGTTGACGTTCTTCGCGAGCAAGCTCGCTCCTACAGCGTTAAGACAAGGCAACTCCCACACTTGATCTGATTTGTTAGGTATATTTCGCAAGGCTATGAATTTCAAGCATAAAAAACGGCGCTCACGGGGCGCCGTTTTTTTATGTTCGCAGTGAACACCTTACTCAGTAGTAGGCGTTTTCTTTCTGCGTGTGGTCAGTGACGTCACGTACACCCTTGAGCTCAGGAATACGTTCCAGCAGCGTGCGCTCAATACCCTCGCGCAAGGTCACGTCCGCCTGGCCACAACCCTGGCAACCGCCGCCGAACTTCAACACGGCGATACCGTCATCCACTACGTCGATCAGGCTCACCTGGCCGCCGTGGCTGGCCAGCCCCGGGTTGATCTCGGTTTGCAGGTAGTAGTTGATGCGCTCATTGACCGGGCTGTCGGCGTTGACGTTCGGCACCTTGGCGTTGGGGGCCTTGATGGTCAACTGGCCGCCCATACGGTCGGTGGCGTAGTCGACCACGGCGTCGTCCAGGAAGGCTTCGCTGAAGGCATCGATATACGCGGTGAAACTTTTGAGCCCCAGGGCGGTATCTTCAGGCTTCTCTTCGCCGGGCTTGCAGTAGGCAATGCACGTCTCGGCGTATTGGGTGCCAGGCTGGGTGATAAAGACGCGGATGCCGATACCTGGGGTGTTCTGCTTGGACAGCAGGTCAGCCAGGTAATCGTGGGCGGCGTCGGTAATGGTTATGGCAGTCATGGAAACTCCTCACAGGCTTGCCCGCAGTTTACGCCAAATTATTACGCAGGTACAAAGCCCGAGTGTTTTTGTCGGGAAAGACCTGAGCCTGCTGACTGAAGGCGCCGCTACACCGCCCCCCTTGTGCAAAAACCTGTGCCTACCTATATAGCCCCCGCGCAAAGCCCGGCTCAATAGAGTGAATCCTCTTCGACTACGGATTGTGAGGATTGCATGAATAACGCGTTGCAGGGTTTCTATTTCAAGAGCTTGCCAGAACAGCAAGCGCATCTGGACCATCTGATTGATTTCGTGACCGCACAAAGCTCACTGACGGCATCCGCCGCCGAGGTTTACTACTCCCCGCCGCACAACAGCGAACTGCATCGCGAGTGCAAGGAAGCCTTTCGGGTCCTTGGGAAACTGGAAGACGATGAAGACTTTCAGCGGTTCCTGCGGGAAAAGCCCGAACCGGATAACTCCATTCTGGGCCGGGACTTTCTTTACGACCTGCTCTCCACCCTGTTCAGCAGTGCGCGCTCACCGATACCCGACCCCGCCGAGACGTTCAGCATCACCGATCACTCGGTGATCCTGCGCCATGTGCCCACCTATTGGTACATCGACGCCGACGTGTTGCTGGATATCAACCGGCGTGTGGGTAACGGCCTCAAAAGCGACGGTTCGGTGCGGTTCGATCTGGTACTCAAGTATTACTCGATCATCCCCGCACGCCCCAAAACCCGCGAGCAGTGGAAAGCGGTTCTCGCTGGCTTGCAGGAACACCACACCCTGAAAAAACTCGGACACGAAGGCAATCTCAGCGACTTGCAGCACTTGCTGGATGCGCCTGCCGACCAGAAGATCAAGGAGGTTATCCGCCAGATCGAAACACACACCCGTCAATCGCTGTTCCGTCATGTATTGCCCGAAACATTTACCGCCTCACAGCAGGACATGCTCGCCACCACCCCCACCGTCTTGCTTGAGCAATTGCTCAATAGCCCCGATAACCTGGCGCTGGGCGAGCGGATCGCCAAGGCCTTGGACTGGTATGGCAGCCAAAAGGAGGAAATCTGCCCGGGCCCGGTACGGGTGAAATTACTGTGGCGCGCATTGTGGCTGACGATCATTCCCAGCACCGACTCGCTGATTGACAACGAATTGAAGCTATTCATTGCGTCTGGCGCGTCTTATTCGTCGATCCGCCAATCCTTGATCAGCCGCTATGAACATAGCTTGTCGATCAGCGCTGACGCGGCACAATTGGCGGTGTGCGTCCTCAAGGCCAATGTTGCCAGCGAGGTCTGGGTGGCCGATATTCCCGATGACCTGCCCTACGCTGTCACCAATACCTGGGTCAACTTCAGAAGCGGCTTTCTCCTGGCCGAAGCGTGTGCACCCGGCTCATCGCGGCACATGAGCTTTGAGCAGTTGCTTAACCTGGCGGCGGAACATTTTCGCGTCAGTGAGGGCGACGTCAAACAGCAGGCGCTGGTCGCTGCCGCCAGGCTGGCCCCTACTGTCCAATGGGCACAAGCCAACGGCCTGATTGCCAGCCGAGCGTCGGGCCACTCCCGGGATGAGCTCACCCAGGCCGTCAACGCACTGGAGCAGCATGAATATGAGATGTTCAACGCGGTTCATAACCTCAAACTCAACCTGCCCAGCCGTTGGCGCTTTGCCTCGGACACGGAGTACGACAAAGCCTTTCGCGAAGCCCTTGAGGTGCCGAGAAACGCCTACAAGACCTTAATCCAATCACTGCTTGCGCACCTGGGCAGTGCGACCCTGGACGTGGATCAGGACGAGATCACCGTGTATTCATTAAGAGAAGCCCTGAACAAGGTGCCCATCGAATATGAAACCAAAGCCAAGACCGATGCCGTTCGTTACCGGACAGGTTTTATCCTGCGCATCGTCAAGCCCCGCTCGCCCTTCCATCCCATCTACGTCGAGGTATTCCCCTTCGCCGGCCTACTGCGTCGACGCAAAGACCTGCAGAGCCTACCGCTGAACGGCAAAGTGGTAGAGCTACGCGACGCCATGAGCTGGGACAAGTACAGGCTGGCCACCGAAGTGCCGTTTGATCGCGAGGCTTACCGCGAGAACAAAGCGCCCAGGCCAGGCAAAAAAGCTGAGTTGATCGTTGAACAAGTCGGCGAGACACTGCCTGGCATCGACGCTGGGCCGCGTATCCAATCGTTCGCGCCCAACACGCTGTATGCGCCGCGCAGTGAAACCCTGGCGAGCATGATTGCCCGTGAGCTGTTTTTCTGCGATGAACAAGCCCTCCTCGAAAAAACCCGTAAAGACACGCGGAACGTGGACATCCCCGCTGAGGTACTCGAAGACTTGGCGTTCTGGGGCAAGATTTTTATCCCGCTTTGGGGCGGTATCGACGACATCGCTTCCGGCGCCCCCCAACGCATCAAATCAGGCGTCGCCAGCCTGTTCATTGACATCGTAGCTTTCGCGTTGCCGGTGGGGCGGTATGTGGCCGGTTCTACCCGCCTGCTTGTCCAGGCAGGCAAGACCGGGCTGCGCCTGGCGCTGCCTAAACTCGCGAAACTGACCGGCAAACTGGTGATTGCCACACTCCAGGAACTCAACCCCCTGGCCGCCCTGCCCAGCCTGCTCAGGCTCGCACGCTTTGGTTTGCTCAAGCTGGGCCACAAACTGATGCGCCAGGCAAAACGGGGTATTGCCCAACTGCGCGATGGGACGATCGCCGCAAGGCACATGCGCTCGGTTGACCCTGACAGCTGGAAACCGCTGCAGGCAGGCGATCAACTGTTTACCGTGGACGGCTTGGCCAATGTTCCGATGCGCAACGTCGGTAGCCTCGACGCGCCGGATTATCGCTTGATCGATACCGCCTCCAATACAGCCTTCGGGCCGCGCTTTAGAGAGCCGATCACAGTCATCAGCAACAGCAGCCCGTTGATCCGTCAGTACGCGGTTGACCCTGAGTTGATCAGAGGCCTCAAGCCCGACGCGCGCGGTATCTTCTCCCGAGCGGACTACAACCAGAAGTTCATCTGTAATGTCGACGACAAGGGCAAAATCGCGGTGTACCAGGTGCGCGATAACTCCTATGGGTTCATTCAGGAGGCCGCCGCGGGCGCCGACAACAGCTTTTCGATCTTACTGGTCAATCCAAAGACCAACCGGGATTTGTCGATCACGCTGTCGTCGGTTGAGCCCGGTCATTGGTATTCAGACCCGATCAAGCTCACGGGCGGCGCGCCGGATGCCCCAAGCGTGGTAACGCCCTCAGTGCTGTTGAAATGGACCGAGGTCAGTGAAGACGCCCTGAAAAAAACCATGGACAACTTCGTCAGCACTTACAACCTGGACCCCAGCGCCTTTCGGCAATTTGTCAGTAGCCGCAACACCCTGACGCCCAGGGGCCAACTGATGCTGGACCGTGCGGGAACCGCCCGCACCAGCGTTACCTACGATCACATCGAGCGCTGGAGCAAGACGTCCCAGCGCGAGCGCAACAACCTCACCCTTGAAGGCTTCGCCGCCGACCATAACCTGGATCCGGTGGCCTTTGCCGACCACGTAAACCCTGATGGCACCTATAAAGCGGCAGGCAAAGTACTCGCCAAATACGCCAGGGGTGAGCAGTTCAACGCTCTGAAATCCAAACACCTGCAAGAGTGGAACAAGCACTACAACGCCACCAATTCAAGGGTGTCCATGCACGCATTTGTCGAGCAGAACAACCTCAACCCGGTTATCTGGAGCAACTACGTCAATGACAATGGCAGCATGACCCGCGCCGGTAGAGAAAGGTGGCTGTTCGGACAAAGAAGCCCGCTGGACGAGCCCGTGGCCAGGAAACGGCCCGCCCCGCCCACTGCAGGCAGCTCAAAACGTCCGCGGCTGGAGGACGACGCCACACCCACGCGGCACCGATCCACCTCGATCACGGCGTCTTTTGATCATAAAATCAACAATAATGCGCCGATTCTGCAAGACCCCAACGACGTCAGGCGCAGCTTGACCCTTGAACTTGAAGGTCCGTTGCAAAACATTGAGATCAGCGACGCCAACCAGTTTTTTGACGAGTTCACCGGCCTGCAGCATGTCGAAGTCAAGGAGGCTGCGACCAAAAGCATTCGTGAATGGATCGCCAAGGAGGGCAGCCACCATCGCCGGCTTGATCGCCTGCTGGAGGTCAAGAAATTGGCGGACGGCCCGGAACGAGGCCTTTCGGTGGTGGCCAGAACCGATATAAAACGCTTCGATGTTCTTGGGCCTTACACCGGCAAGCTGCATCTGGATCAAGCCTCGATCGATACCGAGATACTGGAAAAAGGTGAAACGGCCGTCGGCACGTATTTATTCCAAACCCACACTCATGGCGCGACTATCAGCGGCCACGGTAACAGCAATACGCTGAGCCTGATCAATGCGGTCAAGGTGCCCAACCTGCCCGACGTTGGCATCGAAAATGTCGGCGCCCTGTATGTAGGCAAATACATGGTGTTTCTAGTTGCTTGGCGGGATATCCCTGCCGGGACCGAGTTGCTGATGGACTATGGGAAAGCCTACTGGAAGTACATGAGGCCTTGAGACCAACAGCGCCAGTCCTAATGCTGTTGCTTGGAAAAGGGTACCGATTCATCAAGGCCAAACCAGTGCTTGAGCCTGCGATGGGTGCCCTTCTCCAACCAGTGGTAGCTGGCCAATGAACCCAGCGCGATGAAAACGACGCACACCGGCACTAGCGTGTAGGGGTCTATCCCCCCGTGCTCAATGGCCCAGCGTCCAACGCACAGCACCAGTACGTGAAGCAGATACACCGAGTAAGAGCAGTCCCCCAGCAGCTTTATCAAGCGCGAACCATGGAAGTAAGGCTCCAGCGCCACGCAACTGATCACCAACACGGCGCTGGGCACTCCCCATTCCAATACTCGGGGTACATCCGCGCCATGGTAAATCGCCGCCAATGCCGCGACGACACCCAGCAACGCCAGCCACGGCCTGGCCCGGCACAGACCGCGGCGGTAGAGCATGCCGATCGCCACGCCCAGGAGAAATTCCAGGACAATGTCATCACGGTAAAACCCGTCGGCCAAGTCAAAGGCGGGGCCAATGACGTAGCACAGCAGATACAGCAGCGCCGCCACCACCCACAGCCGATAGGCTTCACGCACCAGCAGCGCAACAGCGAACAGGCAGTAGAACAGCATCTCGAAATTCAGCGTCCAGCCCACATCCAGCAGTGGATACACGCCGTAGCCCGCCGGGGTTTGCGCGGGGATAAAGAGCATCGACAGGAGCACATGACCCCGTTCTAGCTGAACGTCTGGAAACATCCAGGGCATGGCCGTGACCAGCACAGCCAAAAGCAGGGTATAGAACCAGTACGCCGGAGCAATCCTGGCCACCCGCATCAGCATGAAGCGCCAAGGCGTGAGTGCTTTGTCGGCGCTCGCGAGGAAAATCACCAAGCCGCTGATGACGAAGAATACGTCCACCCCGGCGGCGCCCTTTTCGACCAACAGGTCCTCCAAGGCGTTGTGGGCCTCGAAGTTAAAAAACAGCTGCATGACGTGGTGACCCACCACAAGCCATGCCGCCAGCGCGCGTAGCAACTGCACTGAAATCAACATCGGCATACCTTTTCCAGTCCGTAGGTAGATATCCGACTGCTTCAGCCCCCGCGTGGAGAAATGACCGGATCAATGCACTTAGTTATAAGTTCTCGTAGCGGTTCATGTCCAATACGCCCTCTTCCACCGGCGTGGTTTCATGGATGTATTGCGACAAGTCGTGGAAATACTGCCAGAACAACGGGTGACTGCGGCGCACACCCCAGCGGTCGACGATTTTCTCGAAACTTTTGGCGTCCTTGGCCTGCTCCATCTGCGCGACAAACTCAGGCACCTGCCGGGCCGGGATATTGAACATGAAGTTCGGGTAGCTGCTGAGCACGCCGGGGTAAATGGTCACCGTGTCCAGGCCCGGCTGATAGCGATACGCCTCACCCAGCAGGAACGCCACGTTACTGTGGGCACGGTTGCGCAGCAGGCTGTAGACCTCGCGCTTGCCGCTGGCGGTTTCGATGCGCAGCATCGTGGCTTCGGGCAACTGCTCGATCACCTTGAGCCCCGCGGCCGGGCGCGAGGTCAGGCGGCTCAACGCTTGTTCGGCATCCTGCAAGGCCGGGTCGATGCCGTCGCGGGAGCAGAACGCGCCGCTGCAGCGGTTGATCGGGTCGGGGCTGGCGTTCAAATGGCCGTAGCGGGTCAGCAACTGGTTGGCGAAGTCACGCTTGGGGTCTTTCTCGCTCAGGTGCAAACCACTGGCCTTATCATCGTCAATCGCCTCGTAGTCCAGCCACAGCTTGAGCTTGCCGCTGTTCTGGTACCAGTCGTCCATGAAGTCTTCGCGGGTGTCGGCGGGCATCAGGCGCAGGAAGTTCTGCTCGGCGCCATTGCGGATCAGGTCGAAATACAGGCGGGTCTGGGCCTGGTGCGAGACGTTGCCGAACACATCGAAATTCACCGCCAACTGGTAATAGGTGCGTTCCAGCAGCGGGTAGTCGAACAGCCACATCGTCTGCGGGACCTCGCCAATCAGGCCCTTGGTCACCGAGGCGCTGTCGAAATGACGGAAAATGCTCAACAACGCATTGTCATTGCCCGCCCACAACGTCGGCCAGCTCGGCGCGGGCAAGTCTGCATAGTTGTCACGGCGCAAGGCTTCGTACTGGTTGCGCTTGTCGCGATAGGCCAGCCACAGGCTCAGCACACTGCCCACGTCGTCATTCTGCCCGGGCATGGCCAGCAACGGCGTGGCCTGGCCGCGATAACGCGCATCGGTGATGTACAGGTCGTGGTCGGGGTCCTGGAACAGCGTCCAGAAGTTATCGCGGATCACATCCGTGGCGATCTGCCCACGGCACACCGGCCCGCGAATGAAGGTACGCACGAAGTACTCAGCGTTATCGAGCATGAATTGGTAGCGCGCTTTAGCCGGGATCGCCTCGAATGTCGCGAACGGGTTGGCGCGGCTGCCGGGGCCATAGCCTGGCAAGGCCGTGACTTGCCAGTTGCCGGCATAGAACAACGCCTTGATCCGCGCCATCTTCGCCGCGCTGAAGGGGTAAGTGATGTGAGTTTTATGCACGATCACACCCTGCACCGGCCACAGGCGGTAGTACACCTGGGTGCCTGGGTCGTCGTTGGGGCGACGGGTGGCGATCAGGTCAATCGGCTGGCCACTGGGCGTACGCGAACGCACCCACTGGAAGTAATGCCCCGGCTCGCCGTTCTCGAAATAGATATGCGCCAGGAACAAATGCTCGAACAGCCAGCGCGCCACTAGGCTTTCACGGGCGCCCGGCTGGTTGAACAGGTTTTCCCACTGTTGCACTTGCAACGCTTCCCTGGCGCTCGGCGCCAGGCCCTGCTCGTCAATCGGCGCGCCGGAGGCCAGCCAGCGTTGCAAAGTCTGGTATTGCTGGTCGGTCAGGCCGGTAACCGCCAGCGGCATGCCTTCCTTGGGGTGAGCGCCGGCATAGGCACTGAACTCGCCGGGCGTTGCGCACATATTTTCGCGGTTGAGCCCCAGTACAATGTTGTCGGGCAGCTTGGCATTGGGCGCCAGCGGTGCGTTGTGCCCCAGCTCCAGCATGCGCGCCATCAGCGCAGCCTGGCTGCCCTGGGCGTCCAGCACCGAATAGAAGCCCTTCTGCTGCCACGCCTGCTTACCGAATGCGTCATAAAACAAACGGGTGGTTGGCGTGGCCTGGCTGCGCTCACCGTCATACACCGGCATCTTGCTGGCGCCCCGCGCTGCGCCCTCGGCGCTGCCCAGGTTGAGCTGGCACGCGGAGTCATAGCAGGCATGGCAGGCCACACACTTTTGCGTAAAGATCGGTTGGATGTCGCGGGTGTAGGAAATCGCCGAAGCGGGACCTTCCGCCTGAGCGCTGCTGGCTATCAAGGCCAGGACGGCGCTGACGATTAGACGAAGTGACATGTATCCGGTCCCGATTCAAGGCATGCGGTGTTTGAAGTGGCGTGATTCTACCGGGCCATGCCCCCAAGCAACATGAGCGATATTCATGCAAAAGCTCAACATGCTCCAAAAGCCCGCAGGTTTGTTATGATTCACGCCCTCCGAAATGCCTGACCAGAGTAGTCCCATGTCCGACCGAAGCGTTCGTCTGCAAGCCCTTCACCACGCCCTCAAGGAACGTATCCTGATCCTGGACGGTGGCATGGGCACGATGATCCAGAGCTATAAGCTCGAGGAGCAGGACTACCGTGGCAAACGCTTCGCCGATTGGCCGAGCGACGTCAAGGGCAACAACGACCTGCTGGTGCTCACCCGCCCCGACGTGATTGGCGGCATCGAGAAGGCGTACCTGGACGCTGGCGCCGATATTCTGGAAACCAACACCTTCAACGCCACGCGCATCTCCATGGCCGACTACGGCATGGAAGAGCTGGCCTATGAACTGAACGTGGAAGGCGCGCGCCTGGCGCGCAAAGTCGCCGACGCCAAGACCCACGAAAACCCGGCCAAGCCGCGCTTCGTGGCCGGCGTGCTGGGCCCGACCAGCCGCACCTGCTCGCTGTCACCGGACGTGAATAACCCCGGCTACCGCAACGTGACCTTCGATGAACTGGTGGAAAACTACACCGAGGCCACCCAGGGCCTGATCGAAGGCGGCGCCGACCTGATCCTGATCGAAACCATCTTCGACACCCTCAACGCCAAGGCCGCGATCTTTGCCGTGCAGGGCGTGTTCGAAGCCCTGGGTATCGAACTGCCGATCATGATTTCCGGCACCATCACCGACGCGTCCGGCCGTACCCTGTCGGGCCAGACCACTGAAGCGTTCTGGAACTCCGTGGCCCACGCCAAGCCGATCTCGGTCGGTTTGAACTGTGCCCTCGGCGCCAGTGAACTGCGCCCCTACCTGGAAGAGTTGTCGAACAAGGCCAACACCCATGTGTCGGCGCACCCGAACGCTGGCCTGCCCAACGAGTTCGGCGAGTACGATGAACTGCCGTCAGAAACCGCCAAGGTCATCGAAGAGTTCGCCCAAAGTGGCTTCCTGAACATCGTCGGCGGTTGCTGCGGCACTACGCCGGGGCATATCGAAGCCATCGCCAAGGCCGTGGCCGGGTATGCGCCGCGCCCGATCCCGGACATTCCCAAGGCCTGCCGCCTGTCGGGCCTCGAGCCGTTCACCATCGATCGCAGCTCGTTGTTCGTCAACGTCGGCGAGCGCACCAACATCACCGGCTCGGCCAAATTCGCCCGGCTGATCCGTGAAGACAACTACACCGAAGCCCTTGAAGTTGCCCTGCAGCAGGTGGAAGCCGGCGCCCAGGTGATCGACATCAACATGGACGAGGGCATGCTGGATTCGAAGAAGGCCATGGTGACCTTCCTCAACCTGATCGCCGGCGAACCGGACATCTCCCGCGTACCCATCATGATCGACTCCTCCAAGTGGGAGGTGATCGAAGCGGGCCTCAAGTGCATCCAGGGCAAGGGCATCGTCAACTCCATCAGCATGAAAGAAGGCGTGGAGCAGTTCATTCATCACGCCAAGCTGTGCAAGCGCTACGGCGCGGCTGTGGTGGTGATGGCGTTCGACGAAGCCGGCCAGGCCGATACCGAAGCGCGCAAGAAAGAAATCTGTAAACGCTCCTACGACATCCTGGTCGATGAAGTCGGCTTCCCGCCGGAAGACATCATCTTCGACCCGAACATCTTCGCGGTCGCCACCGGTATCGAAGAGCACAACAACTACGCCGTCGACTTTATCAATGCCTGTGCCTATATCCGCGACGAACTGCCCTACGCGCTGACCTCCGGTGGCGTGTCCAACGTGTCGTTCTCGTTCCGCGGCAACAACCCGGTGCGCGAGGCGATCCACTCGGTGTTCCTGCTGTATGCGATCCGCAGCGGACTGACCATGGGCATCGTCAACGCCGGCCAGCTGGAGATTTACGACCAGATCCCGGCCGAACTGCGCGATGCGGTGGAAGACGTGGTACTCAACCGCACGCCGGAAGGCACCGACGCCCTGCTCGCCATTGCCGACAAGTACAAGGGCGACGGCAGCGTCAAGGAAGCCGAGACCGAGGAATGGCGTGGCTGGGAGGTCAACAAGCGCCTGGAGCATGCGCTGGTCAAGGGCATCACCACGCACATTGTCGAAGACACCGAGGAATCGCGCCTATCGTTTGCGCGCCCGATCGAAGTGATCGAAGGCCCGCTGATGTCGGGTATGAACATCGTCGGCGACCTGTTTGGCGCCGGTAAGATGTTCCTGCCCCAGGTGGTGAAATCCGCCCGCGTGATGAAGCAGGCGGTGGCGCACTTGATCCCGTTCATCGAGCTGGAAAAAGGCGATAAGCCCGAAGCCAAGGGCAAGATCCTGATGGCCACGGTCAAGGGCGACGTGCATGACATCGGCAAGAACATTGTCGGCGTGGTGCTGGGTTGCAACGGCTATGACATCGTCGACCTGGGCGTGATGGTACCGGCGGAGAAGATCCTGCAGGTGGCCAAGGAGCAGAAGTGCGACATCATCGGCCTGTCCGGGCTGATCACGCCGTCCCTGGACGAAATGGTGCACGTGGCCCGCGAGATGCAGCGCCAGGACTTCCACCTGCCCTTGATGATCGGCGGCGCCACCACCTCCAAGGCGCACACGGCGGTGAAGATCGAGCCCAAGTACAGCAACGACGCAGTGATCTACGTCACCGACGCCTCGCGCGCGGTGGGCGTGGCGACGCAGTTGCTGTCCAAGGAATTGAAGGCCGGTTTCGTCGAGAAGACCCGCCTGGAATACATCGACGTGCGCGAACGCACCTCCAACCGCAGCGCGCGCACCGAGCGCCTGAGCTACCCGGCCGCCATCGCCAAGAAGCCGCAGTTCGACTGGGCTACTTACACGCCGGTGGTCCCGACCTTTACCGGTGCCAAGGTGCTGGACAATATCGACCTCAAGGTGCTGGCCGAATACATCGACTGGACGCCGTTCTTCATCTCCTGGGATTTGGCCGGCAAGTTCCCGCGCATCCTCACCGATGAGGTGGTAGGTGAAGCGGCTACCGCGCTGTATGCCGACGCCCAGGAAATGCTCAAGAAGCTGATCGACGAAAAACTCATCAGCGCCCGCGCCGTATTTGGCTTCTGGCCGACCAACCAGGTGCAGGACGATGACCTGGAAGTCTACGGCGACGACGGCCAGCCGATTGCCAAGCTGCATCACCTGCGCCAGCAGATCATCAAGACCGACGGCAAGCCAAACTTCTCCCTGGCTGACTTCGTGGCGCCAAAAGACAGCGGCGTGACCGACTACATCGGTGGCTTTATCACCACCGCCGGCATCGGCGCCGAAGAAGTCGCCAAGGCGTATCAAGATGCCGGCGACGACTACAACTCGATCATGGTCAAGGCCCTCGCCGACCGCCTCGCCGAAGCCTGCGCCGAATGGCTGCACCAGCAGGTGCGCAAAGAACACTGGGGTTACGCCAAGGACGAGCAACTGGACAACGAGGCGTTGATCAAAGAGCAATACAGCGGCATCCGCCCCGCCCCCGGCTACCCGGCGTGCCCGGACCACACCGAAAAGGCCCAGCTGTTTCAACTGCTGGACCCCGAAGCCCGCGAAATGCATGCCGGGCGTAGCGGTGTGTTCCTCACCGAACACTATGCGATGTTCCCGGCCGCGGCGGTCAGCGGCTGGTACTTTGCCCACCCGCAAGCGCAATACTTCGCCGTGGGCAAGGTCGACAAGGACCAGGTCGCCAGCTACACCGCTCGCAAAAGCCAGGACCTGAGCGTAACCGAACGTTGGTTGGCGCCGAACCTGGGGTACGACAACTGAAGTCAGTCATCGTCCGCAGATCAACGCTGGCTCACGGGCGCCAGGACGGGCCCGGTTGAGGTGACGCCGGGTCAGCCGGCGCAATGCCCGCCAACCGTTGTATCTCCGACCGGGACAGCGCCATCAATTTCAAGTTACGCGCCGTAGCCCGCTCTACCTCCATCCGGGTCAGTGCTTGGCTATAGCGCTCCATGCTCTCGGTATCTCCCCGTTCGCTATGCTCGTCCTCCAATGCCTCATATTTTTGTGCGAGCTCGTTGGCGAGCGCATCGAACTGCTCGGGGTAGCGCTCTTCCAAGTACCGCACCCAGTAATCACGGGAAATCAGATGTTCGACAAACTCATCGGTGCTCTCTGCGGCCATTATTTGCGCCCGGGCTCGTATCTGGCGCGCCCCCTCAATAGGCCGTCCATAGGCCATGTGTACCGGTTGCCCAGGTAATGCCAGGCCGTCAGGCCAGCCGTGCGTCAAGCCGATTCGATACTTCAAGCGTTCTTCAGCACGATCCAGGCCGACTCCCGCCGCCTCTGCCAATTGATCGACGCGATTCAACCGAAACAACTGCCGCGACAGGTCCAGCAACGCCCTCCCCCGAAGGTCGATACTTTGCGAAGGAATACCGCGCAAAGCACGATACTCGAATACCCGTACTTCCATCTCACTGAACGTGAGAATTCGACCATCGATACAAGTTCCGTGAGTTTCGGCTTCGATAAACAAGGTGGCGCGCAGCTCGGTATTTTCTGCGGCGGCCTCAATAACGTCCCATACCCGTTGTGTGAGGCTTGCGCGACCGAGACTGAACTCCGTGGTCAGGCGCAGCCTTGAAATCAGCAGGAAAAACCGATCATGGTCTTGCGCTTGTGCCAGTTGATTCCATAGTTCGGTTCGGTGCTTCACCAATTGCGGGCTGGCATTGGCCAGCCAGGGCTCCAGTGATGACGGCGCAACATTGAGCTGCGGATCAAGCAAAACCTCCGCAGGCAGAACAGCGGCGTGCCCGTCACTGTCATCGCCGTCCGAGTCCGAGTCCGAGTCCGAATCGCCATCGGAACCTGAGTCTGAACTGGAGTCAGAATCGGATTCCAGTCGCCGCAACCTGCGATCCAGTTCGGCTCGCGAAAACCCCATCACCTCTGTACGCTCCCGTGCGTCGGCATAATCGCGCATCTGGCGCAGATTTTCGGGCAACAGCTCATGGTTATCGGACAGGTCAGTGCCTGAAACCAGGCTGTCATGATTACCATCGAGCAGTTCATCAGGAAAGCGGGTCAACTCGTTGCCACTCAGGTTCAGCGTGGTCAAATGCTGAGCGTCCAATGCCCCGGCCGGCCAATGCGAAATGCGGTTGTAGCTCAGGTCCAGGGTCTGTAGGCCACTGAATGCCTGGGTGTCGAATGCTTCCAGGTTGTTGTGGCTCAAGTCCAGCCCGCGTAAACGCTCACCGTCCACTCGGTCAACGAGTGAGGAAGCATCCGTGAACGTGTTGGCCGCCAGCTCCAGGCGTTCAAGGTGGCCCAGGTGCTGAACCGCGTCGGGCAGTGCCGCCAGTTCATTACCGCTGAGCACCAAACGACGCAACTGGGCGAAACCACTCAGAAACCCGTTGGAGCCTTGAGCCGATAGTTTGACCCCCGTCAGGTTGAGGGAATGCACGTGGGGAAAAGGCACGACCAGTTCGGGCAGATCGCCGGTTTGCAAGCCCTGCAGGCTCAGTTCCTCAATCACAGCGCCCGTACGCCCCGCCGGCACGCCTTGCTGCCAGGACGAGCGGATGAACCCTGCGGCAGGCCCACGACTTTGCGCGCTGATGACGCCTGCGGAAGTACGCACCTCCCGGATAAAAAGCCAACCATTCAACTGCCGCGTCAGTGCCTCGTCGTCTTGATGCCATTGGCTGAGCTGCGTATCGATTTGCCCGTCATCCATGCCTGTATCACGCAGTTGCCCAACCCGATGCGCAGCTTGCTCCTCGGTCAGGGTCGCATCCAAGCGTTGCAGGCGTGCGGCATACCCCGCAGTGCCTTCGAGGCCAGCAGCGTCCTCAAGCAGCGGCAACAAGTGCGTGCTGATCGAGGCCGCCGTCTCCGTCTGCGGAAATATCGGTGGTACAGGCTCAAGGGCAAAGCGGGTCAATGCGCCATCCGGCAATCCCTTGACCGCCTCGACCCGGCGCCGCGCGGCCTCCAACGCCGCTGCGCCCTCGGGGCTGAACGGGTTGCCCGTAAGCTCGGTGTACATCAGCGTATCCGGGTGAGCCAGAGCGGCGGGCGTCAGCGTCGTCAACTGATTGTCACGCAAATCCAGGCACGACAACTGCGTCAAGCCCTCGGCGCCCGTTGGCCATGCCTGCAGTTTCGTCTGCCGCAGGTTCAGCGCCGTCAGTTGCGTCATCGCACTGACGTCCAGTGTGCCCAGCAGATTGAACTGAAGATCCAGCACCTGCAGTTTTTTCAGCCCATTGAATTGAGCCTGCACCGCGGGTGTCACCACGATTTGGTTGTTGGACAAGTCCAGTCGCGTCAGCTCCGGCAGGCCGCCGGCTGCAATCGGCACTTCGGTGAGGCGGTTGTCACGTAGTTCAAGCGTTTGC
This sequence comes from Pseudomonas sp. AM4(2022), assembly GCF_036346515.1. Lineage (NCBI taxonomy): Bacteria > Pseudomonadati > Pseudomonadota > Gammaproteobacteria > Pseudomonadales > Pseudomonadaceae > Pseudomonas > Pseudomonas sp. AM4(2022). Next base: position 53,400 of record NZ_JAOTNW010000018.1, on the reverse strand, counting down.
ACGCCATCGAACGCCTGAATAAAACCACGCACTTGATCGGCCGGCACGCCCTCCAACCAGCCCAGTTTCAACGTTTTCACATGGGAAAACGTGCCGGCCGGCAACACCGGCAACTCGCGGATTTTTTCATCACCGAAGGGCTCAAACAGCGATGGCCCCAGGTCCGGAAGTTCGAACTCGCTCACATCGGTCGCAATGCCATAGCGCTGGGACACGGCGCCCCGCCAGCTTTTCTCAAGAGCACGCAAGATACTGGTGTTTTGAGCCGTCCTCCAGCGATCCACCACGAACCGATTCCTGAACCCTGGGATGGCGGACGGTTGATAGAACTGCTTGAAAATTCCTGCGTGCTCCAAGCGCAGCAACTCAACCGCGCCCATCCTCGTTTGAGGGGTGTTCCACTTTCTCATGACCGCGTCAGTCATAAGCGTGCCACTACCGCCCCCTCCCATCAGCAGGTCCAACTCGCCGCGACTGTAACCCCGAACCATCTCATCCAGATTCGCCAGGTGCGGCCCGAAAGGCCCGGAGTAATTCTTGACATGCTCGTAGGCAGGCTTGAAAGCTTCATAGCTGAACTTCGACCAGTCCAGCGATAACCCGGCCCATAACCGCTCATGCCCGGTGTAGAGCTCAACGGGCAGCTCATAGATTGAAGTTTTGCTCAGGTCCAGTCGTTCAAGCCGCGCGAGCTTCTGAGCATACGCGGGCCATTTCATGGACACGTGGGGCGCTACGATTTTCAGTTTTTTCAACTGTTGCAGCGGCGTTAAATCCAGGGTGTCGAGCAGTTCGCCCTGGTGGCCGAAGTAGCCGAGTTCAAGCTGTTCAAGCCGGGTCAAGGCAGCCAGCCTTGACGGCAGTTCCGCAGCCGGTCGACGCGCATTCAAGGTTATCGACAGCTGTTTGAGCCCACTCATTTCGCTCAGCGCCTCGGGCACGTTTGCCAGTGAGAGGGGCACAGCCGGCGCTGTGACAGGGTGAGGCGAGGAATGGATCGAAAGTTTTTCAGTAGTGGGAAAATGCCGTAGAAACCCATCGATATTGCCGTCATGCAGGGCAGGTCCGGATACTGACAACTCACGCACGTGTGAAAAATTCGCTGGCAGCAGCGGCAAGGCCTCAAAAAGAGTCAAGGCCAGTGCATCGGCACCGGCTTCTGTCCCGACCAAGGGAGAACGCCTCCAACTGCGTTTGAGCGCTTCGCCTGCCAGGAAATTGTATTGACGGTGGGTAACTGCAGAGCGATTGACCCAGTGATCAATTGTCGAGTGCAGACGTGTGCGCTCTTTAAGAAGCTCTTTCAGCAGGCTGCTAATCTCCTGGGGGCTTTTACCAGCCCGGTAATGCCCAAGGAGGAATTCACCGACCTGCGCTTCGGTCAAGTCCGGATAGACTGTGCGCACAATGCCCGCGAGTACCGGAGGAACACTGCGACCCCGCCCACTGGCGTAATAGCCCAGCAATAGCTCGTTTACCCGTACCGGCGGTTTGAAGCTGCGCGCGGGCTTATCCAGCCACCCTGGCGCGTCGGCGCGATGAGCGTCCGCCTGTTCGATGACTTTCTGTTGCAGTTGCGTGTGTTGGCTGACCTGCGGCACGCCAAGGCTGCGGCGCGCGTCATCCGGCATGGCATGCATCAGCGAGGCGTAATAGTTGTCGCCTTCGGTGGGTACGCTATTGAGTTCCTCGCCCCGCTCATTGAACGCCTGATAACTGGGCCCTTGTTTAACCAGGTATTTTTTCTCGCTCGCGGTTTCTGCGCCGATGCTGTCGAGCAGCGCTCCGCTGATGCTGCCATCGCGCACTTCAAGGCGCAGCGTATCCGGCCAGCCCGGCAGCACTTGCAGGGTGTGCAGCGCCAGTCGGCGACTATCCGCCGAGGCCATCACCTCACTGCGCAACCCCGCGTAGGCACGCGCCAGGCGCCCTTGCCGAGCATACCAACGAGCCTCCTCCAGCATATTCAGGGGCACACGCTGAGTCGTGGCCAGCCGTTCAAGTTCACCGCCGCCGGCATGTTCCAACACCCCCAAGGCTGCCGACTCGCTGAGCCCCGGACAGGCGCGCTGCAGTAGCAGGACACGGCTGTCCACGGGTTCGGTCCCAGTGTAGATGCTGTCAAAAATCGCGGGCTTGCGCTGGCGGGCATACCCGGCAAGCTGCTGATTGAACTCCAGCTTCCTGGCATCGAAAAAACGCGCCGCCTGGGCGCCGAGTAACTGAGTGATCTCGGACTCATCCAGAGACAGCAGAATACGCGCAGGCACCTCACCGCCGAGGACATCGTGCCGGCTCAGTTGGATGGGCGGCTTAATAACAGCGCCCTTGACTGGACGCTGAACACCATACTTGACCGACTTGCCGGACAGCGCGATGTCCTCGAACACCTCCAGCACCCGGCCCTGCGGCCATTTCGGCATTTCCACGATCAACGGCAGCGCATACAAATACAGGTCATCAATCGGGCGTGTGCCCTCAAGCTGCTCTATTACCCGTGTCGCGTTCGCATCCGCCTTGAACAGACGCAAACTATCCAGCAGCTCGGGAGGTGCCACGGTATGATCCACGTGCATCTTGCGCAACGCGTTGTCGCTGACACCGCTGACATCGGCGATCTTGAGCAACTCCGGATCGGTGAACGCTTCGGTTTCATGCCCCATGCGACGCAACAGCGTCAGGCGGTCCCACTCCAACGGGCGCTCCAACGTATGCTGCCAGGCACCGCGGCCGTTATGCTCGAGAATCGGTTGGTAAGCCTGGGCATCGGTTGGGTGCTTGATCCGCCATTTGTTGAGCGACTCGTCGAAATACTGTTCGTAGACCTTATTGCCCTGGCGGATGTACGTCTTGCCGTCCTTCACATATTGCCCAAGGGTATTCGGACTTAGCTCGCTACCCACTATCACCGGGCTTTCATACCGGCTCAGGCTCGGCCTCCACAACCGCTCCTGGCCATCAGGGCGCGTGACCTCGCTCAGCGCTTCAATCACAGGCTCTGCCTTGGCCGCCCGCCACTTGCTGACTCCGGCGCCAACACCCGCCATCACTCCGATCAGCGCCAGGTTCTGCGCCACGTCGACCAGGTGCGCCTTGGCCGCCCGTCGGTCACCCTCGGCCCATTCAATCGAGCCTTCAAGGGTTTCATAGAGCAGTTGCCCGGCCATCACCACCATCATGACTTCGCCCAGCACCGGGACAAACATCGACACCACGTTCAACCCCAGCAGGCCGATCTCCAACAAAAACCCAAGCTTGGCCTCCCGCGCCCTGGCATCCACATCAGCCGTTGGCATGGCATGGGCACGGGCATCGGCAATCACCCGCTCGCGGTGTTGTTCATAGAGATAATTCCAGGGGTCGATGTTTTCCGCCCAAATGCCTTTTCCACGACGCAGTAGCGCCGAGGGGGCGAGGTAGGGATCGTCTTTGGGTACACGTTTGGGGGGAGCCTCAGGAGGCAACTCCTTGATGCCGACAGCCACCGACGTAAGCGGGTTAACGTCATTGATGAATCTGCCCCACGGCGATCGCCAGAAATCCGTGGTTGAACCGCCGGCTTCGTCGCTGAATTGGCTGAAGTAATAGGCTCTTTTGTCGAAAGGCACGAACCGACTGAAAAACACCTGGTAAGGCGTCGGCGTGGCATCACCGGGCCTGGAGGCATCCGGGGCGGTGAACAGGCGTTTGAACTCCGCTTCCATTTGCGACCAGCGATAACGCTTGAGCGGATGCTCCGGGTCCTGGGGGATGTAAACAATCAGCTCATCGGTGTAGCGGTATTTTTCGCTGATCACGAAGACCATCGTGCCCGTCATTCTCAGCTTCATCAGGCCCAGGGTTCTGAACCAGACTTGTTTGTCGCCCATCCAGGGATGAATGACCCCATCGATCACCGACAGGATCATCTGGTGATCTGCCGGCTCAATGTCCCCCGTCAAGAGCGCCTGTTCGGCGGCAGCCTTCAGGGCCGCCTTCTGGCTGGCAATAAAGTGCTCGCGAAGCGTGACGTGCGACGCCGCCGCCTCCGGGTAAAAAAAAGACTGCAAGTACGCCTGGTACTTGGCGCCGATATCCAGGCTGCGGCACAGGGTCAGAAACTGGCTGACCTTCAGGTTGACCGCCACCGAATGGTAGGTACCGGAGGTGCTGGTCGCCTCCACAAACCCCGAGGTTTTGTGGTATGCGCCTTCCTCGCACTCGTACTCTTCGAAGTTGTGCAGGGCGGCGTCAAGCATGGACAACTTCAAGACCTCGAAGGACGACACTTCTATTTCAAGCACCCCGAGCTCCAGTGGCCGCCGCAGACACAGCAAGGTTTTGTCGACATCGACTTCCACCTGATGCACATCCTTCAAAACCTTGAGCAGCAAGGACCGGGCGAAGGTTTCGACGTCCTGGAAGGTGGACATCGTTTTATCCAGTTGGGTCTGCGCGGTGAAGCTGGCAAGAAAACTGCTCGTCACCCGATTACGTTGCTCAGCCGTAGCGTTCTGGAACCAGGCAGGCAGTTGCGTGCTTGCGTCCTTGAGTGCCTGCTTGCGCTCAGGCGTTGCGTCGATCAGCCATTGGGGGCTGGCTTTCTCCAGGAAGTCGCCGTGCACGCTCTGCGTGGCAGCCAGTTTTACGTCCTTGGTTTTTTCGCTCGTGTGCAGCACGGGCGAAGAAGGTTGGGTTGAATCGACCATCGTGTCACTCCTTTGAAATGGAATGACAGCACATCACAGCCTTCACCACGCGAGGCGGTGCATATAGCAAGGCGGGAGGGGTTGCGTGCCATAACGCCCACCGCGATATCCCGATACCGCTGACGCCAGGACGAACTTCGATTTCCTAGAAGGACCGATCACCGGCCCGCTGACCCGGCAGCCAAAAAATACCGGGTTTAACAGGAAAAGGATTTTGTCATGCCGACTCTCCCCGCTTCACCCATGGACTTGAGCCAGTTACCGGCCAAGGCCGTCCATCAGCATTTCGCCACCCGCCCGGCGCTGTTCTCAGTCGTGTATAGGGCACTGAGCGAGCGCATCCTGGAGCGCTACCCGTCCCTTGATCTGAACTTGCTCAGCGTAAAACTGGCCAGCCCGGATGCCACGGGTCACTACACATTCAAGCCGTTGATATCCGTCGCCATTGAACATGTACTGAACCCGCAGCTACTTGATCTGCACTCACACCGCGAGTTGCCGTACTTCCTCACTCAAAAAGACGCAAAGATCCTGAAGCCTGCGACTCTGCCGCTGATAGACATGCAGGTCATCGCAACAATCATCGACGAGGTGCGCTTATCGCTCTCGCTGTATTTCCAGCACGACCTGGCGGACTACTGGAGCGCGATCGACAGCCATGGCAACAGTCGCTGGCAATGGCTGGGTGAGTTTCTCAACGGCCAAATGACCGCCGCAGCCGCGGGTCAATCCAGCCTGAGCGAAACCCAACGGGACATGCTCAGGGTTGTCGCCGCCTGGCCGGTGATGCTTGAGCGTCTGCCTCATTCGTCACCTCCAACCTATGTCTATTTCATTGAAAACACCTTCACCCGCGCCGGCAAAGACGTGCAGTTGCTGACACCGGACCTGCTGCTGGTACGCGATAAACAGGTGCTGCTGTACAGCGTGGCGGGGGTTGTCGAAGCGTTTACCTCTATCGATGAGTTCGGCGACGCGTGGGGCGTCAAAATGCAGCGCCAGTTCCAGTTCGACAGCATGACCTGCAGGCGCAACGAACCCGACGGCAATGTGTTCGAACTACAAGCCGGCTTGATCCTCAATCAGCAACTGGAAGACCTCGCGACGTTGACGTTTGAGGGCCACGACGAACGAACCCTTGAGCGGCGCCTGGAAAAAATCACCGACCCGGCGGTTTTTTTCACCAAGATTGCGATGGCCGCCACCCCGCTTCTGCAAAAGGTCAGCGACCAACTGCCTGACTGGCTCAGGCAGGCCACCAGCGCCGACCGCTTTGCCTATCACCGTCACCTGCAGGACATGGCGCGGGTGCTGCGACAAAACGAAGGCCGTTCGTTCAACGAAGGCATTGAAAATATCCAGCAATTCAGCCGCGACGCGTTGCGCAAGCAGATGCAGACCGACCATGGGGATTTCGATCCCGACGCGGTGCTGCTCGACTTCGCCGTGGCCGCCGGCTACCCAGGCGGGTCCGGGATTATCGAGCATGTGCAAATGTCGCTGACGGAACTGGCCTTGAAAAATCTGGCGGGTAAACCCAAAGGCACGCTGACGCTCACCTCCAAAAGTACTGCGTCACTGCCGACCTGGCTGGACGCAGACTACCTGCTGGGCAGCAACGGCCTGATCCAGCGTGTCGACATCGGCACCACGTACCCGCAAAAAATCAAGGACCTGTTGCTGTCCGACACCGCCGACGCCCGGCGACGCGAGGCGTTGTTTACCCGTGAACTCAAGGTTCATCTGCCGATGCAGGCGCTGGAACACAAGGTCAGGCAACTGAACGGCGTCACCATCACCGGCTACCGGTATGTGAAAGCCTTGATGGGTGAAATGCCCTCGGACCGCATCGTCGACGGCCAGGAAATCGTCCTGCGGCCACTGGCCCTGTGCCGTAAAATCGGGGCCAAGCCCGATGAAGTCAACAATGCCTTCATCATCGAACCTCGCGACGCGAGCGTTGGCCCGCATCTGTTGTATCTACCGCTGTATGCCGATGCCCTGCATGAATACCCGACCCGCCAAGCCCTGCTGGACGCGCTGGCCGAACCTGGCGACTTGCAGAGCAACGTGCTGACCTGGCTGACCGACAAGGCCCGGCCGATCTACGACAACGGCGGCTTCAAAGAACCGCACATCATCCGTTTCCTGCCCGGCGATGAGTTCAGCCGCCCTGAAACACCCGTACCCGCAACACTGGCCGTCGATGAAGGCGCCGGCGAGTGGTTGCAGTCGCAAATCAACGGCCAACTGCTCAACCACCTGTTCGGCAGCACCGCGCGGGCGCTGGTGGACCTGGCCGACCGCGAGTCGGTGTCCAACAGCGAAAGCCGCTGGGCCATCATGATGGAAGGTGCATGGCTGCTGTTCAATACGCTGCTGCTGCCGCTGGTACAAGGGCCGGCCATGTTGGCGGGCTGGTTTCTGGTACTGGTCAGCAGCCTGGAACAGGATTTGGCAGGCCTGGACAGCGATGACCCCACCACCCGCGAACTGGCGCTGATCGATCTGTTGCTCAATACCGCGATGGTCTTGCTGCATGCCGCCACACCGTCCACCCGGTCCGGACGGCCGCTGTCGGAACCGACAGGAGAGGATAACGCCCTGCAGTTGCAAGCCTGGCGTCGGCCTGCTGGCTTGCCTCATTCGCAAACTGCCGCCGTGGTTCGCCATGGCTACGTGGCGTTACCCGGTGAGCCTCCGGCGACAGGCCGCACAACATTGGATTTCAGCCGTTCGTTTGCCAGCCCCCAGGCCAGCGCGAAGTTGTTCAAGGCGCTGCAAGACGTCAAGGTACCTTGGCCTGATCCCTTGCCAACCCCGCTGCCGACCGGTGTTCTCAAGGGGCTTTACTGGATCAATGGCAAATGGCACGCCAGCGTTGGCGGACTGCTGTTCCAGGTGAACGTGGTGCCGGGTTTTGGCGATGTCTATCTGGTTCACCCGCAACACCCCTTGCATCCGGGCTTCAGGCTGGTCAGCGATAGCCAGGGGCATTGGCGGCTGGACCGACAGGCCAGGCTGGAGGGCGGTATGCGCAAAGGCCGGATGGGGGAATGGCAGAGAAAACACAAAGAACGGTTGGACGTATTGAATGCAGAACTGCAAGCACTCAATGCAGAAGCGATCTCATTGATGTTCTCTTTTCTGCCGTTCGAAACAGCCTTGAATACTGCACGCACTACGCTGATTGAACAGAAAGTAAAGCTGCGCGAGGACTGGATAAGACTAGGCACCTCCAAGCCGCACCCGGTACTGCACGCCAGCGTTGCGGCACGCCATGAGCAAAGGCGAATCGCGACGGCGCAAGCCAAGGTCCAGTGGGATATCGCGTTCGACAATTACAAGAAGAATGCGCAAGCCACGCTTTCAATAATGCCAAGGGTCGAAGCCAAGTCTGACGAACTGATAGCCGCCGACAGGACGGATCCTAAACACAAAACAGGACGAGATCTCGCAACGCAAACGATCTATCTGCACTGGGCATCGGTCAACGATACCGTGGTACAGAAGTTTTCAGACACCCTTGAAACCGAACGCGGAGAAAGCACTGAAGAGCTCGGTGACCGTGTCAATAGAGAATTACCCCAACACATCACCGATGCCTACGAAACGTTCATCCATACCAGGACCCAACAAATAGAGACGCTCAAACAAATGATTGAGTCCATGGGCAAACTTGAAAGCATCCTCCAGCAGGCGGACCCTGCCCTGCGCCAACGCCTACTGGAAGGCCGACCGGCCGGTCAAAACCTCTCCACAGTCGCGATAAAACAGAATGCACTGATACTGCTTCTCGATTTGGTACTCGACCGCAGTCATGGCTCCCGGATACCGGCGGAATTTCCTTTCGTCAAGGAGCTCATTGATGAAGAAACCACAATCAGCGTACTCACACACGCGGAAATACGCACGACCGCCGGCTACACGGCACGGGAGCAAATGGATGTACTCAATGACATTCTTGAACGGTATGAACGACTGGAGAACGCCGTCAACTCATTAACTGAAATGGGTTCCGGTTTCATACGAGAGGCATATCGAGTGCCGTTCAAGGAGCACCTGGATGAGGCCCGCACAAGCCTTGAAGCGCAACTGACCAACCTGATCCTCGTTGAAGAAGGGTTTGCGCCTCAGCCGGTTCCCGACAAACCCACTCGGCAGAAACCCGCTAACCGAAGGGTCATCAAAACCGTCGACGAGAAGAGCCTGATCGGCGACTTGCGCCCAAGCCAGGCGGATGCACCGGGCAACTATGCCGACATCAAGGACACGCTGACCGGAGCGGTTGTCGCGACCTATCAGGAAAACACCAGTAGCGGACGTTGGCAGGTGGTTAAGCCAGCCAGTGTGGCTCGACCGCTGAACGCGATAAAAGCGCAGGCGCAAACCATCAGAGCCGAACGGGCAGGTATCGACGCGAACATTCGTTTCCAACAGCGAAAACTGCTGGACCCCAGACGACTGGAAGGTCTCAATCCCTATGACTGGGATGTGATGCTGAGCCAGCATGCGGAAAAATTTAAAACACTTGCCGACGAACTCGTACTCAACCATGCCGATGATAAAGAGTTCACCGCCTTGTACGACGATTACCTGAAAGAGGCGAACGCCGCAATTGAGCAGGCGCGCAAGGTATGCAGTGAGGGATATCTGCTGCAACGCCCGAAAATCTCCAAGGTGGAGTATTTGTGGCGGCACGGTTTTATCGACATCAAATTAGTCAAGTCACGCAAGCAATTGGCCGCCACCGACTACCTCACCGAATATGTAATCCATGACAAGAGTAAAACAGGGCCCGGAGCAGCGAACCCAGATGACGGCTTGTGGTATGCGCACTTCCACTACAACACCGTCGATGCGCCCGCATCACCTGCTGCTTTCGCCCATCTGAAGACTAAGGCTGAACGTGGACTCACCGGCAAAGACCGCTTCGATCAGGTCGCCGATAAACGAGCGGTGATCAACCTGGAGAAAGCCCAGATCAAACCGCCTCTGGATAAACTGTTTCTTGATCAGGACCACGCCAAACCTGAGTGAGTGATGGGAGGCATTGAAAGTGGATCGGCCGGCAAATTGTCTATGCTCTGTAGGAAACCTTCCTGACGAGGGCTCTATGGACGATCCAATCGACAACAAGCCGCCGACCTTCTGGCAAATGCTCCACAGCGTCATGGCGGCGGCCTTTGGCGTACAGAGCGGCAAGAACCGTGCCCGTGACTTTACCCACGGCAAGCCCAGCCACTTTGTGATCCTGGGCCTGCTGTTCACTGCGGTGTTTGCCTTGACCTTGTTCGGCATCGTCAAGTTGGTGCTGCACCTGGCCGGGGTTTAACGCAGCAACAGTTGCAGGCTGAACGGGTAGCGGTTGGGATATGCAGGTTTACCCACGGCCGACAGCGCGCGCGCAAATCGTCCGAGCCTTGAATATCGAACGCCACGACAGTGGCAATTCGACAGGCAATCGCGGCTCAATCAACGGCCTTGTTACTGGTGGCTGACCCAGAACACGGCGGTCCCGACCACAAGAATAATCAGAAACAAAATGGCCCAGGCATCAACGGTGCTGTCAGGTTTACGGACTTTGGTGGAATTGCTCATCGCATCGCCTCTTGTCGGTTTTATAGGTGACTGCATTAAGACTCGTCCACAGTAAAGACCAGTCTTGCCCCTATGACAAATGTGGGTATGGCGATAACTGTTCTCATTAGTCAGTTTGGTTATTTGCATATACCCAAACATCACTTTTGCGCATATACGCAAACTGGTATCGTGCGCCGGCTCCGTTGGGAGTGCGCGGCCGTGCGCGCAGATTTGCCGAGAACAGGACCTATATGTACGTATACGACGAATACGATCAGCGCATCATCGAGGACCGCGTCAAGCAGTTCCGTGATCAGACCCGACGCTACTTAGCAGGTGAACTGAGCGAAGAAGAGTTCCGCCCTCTGCGCCTGCAAAATGGCCTTTATGTTCAGCGCTTTGCGCCGATGTTAAGGGTGGCCGTGCCCTATGGCCAACTGACGTCGCGCCAGACGCGAATGATGGCCAAGATCGCCCGCGACTTCGACAAAGGCTATGCCCACATCAGCACCCGCCAGAACGTGCAGTTCAACTGGCCGGCCCTGGAAGATGTGCCGGACATCCTGGCTGAACTGGCTACCGTGCAGATGCACGCCATTCAGACCAGCGGTAACTGCCTGCGCAACGTGACCACCGACCAATTTGCCGGCGTCGCTGCCGATGAGTTGATCGACCCACGGCCGTGGTGTGAAATCGTGCGCCAGTGGACCACCTTCCACCCCGAATTCGCCTACCTGCCGCGCAAGTTCAAGATCGCCATCAATGGCTCGACTTCCGACCGTGCGGCCATCGAAGTGCACGACATCGGCCTGGAGCCGGTGTACAACGCCGCCGGCGAGCTGGGCTTTCGCGTATTGGTCGGCGGTGGCCTGGGCCGTACCCCGGTGGTCGGCGCCTTTATCAACGAGTTCCTGCCATGGCAGGACCTGCTGAGCTACCTCGACGCCATCCTGCGGGTCTACAACCGCTACGGTCGTCGCGACAACAAGTACAAGGCCCGGATCAAGATCCTGGTCAAGGCGCTGACCCCTGAGGTGTTTGCCCAGAAAGTCGATGCCGAAATGGAACACCTGCGCGGCGGCCAAACCACCCTGACCGAAGCCGAAGTACACCGCGTCGCCAAGCACTTCGTCGACCCTGAGTACCAGGCCCTGACCAATCAGGACGCCGAGCTGGCCGCACTCGACCAGCAACACCCAGGATTCGCCCGCTGGCGCACGCGCAACACCCTGGCGCACAAAAAGCCGGGCTATGTGGCCGTGACCTTGTCGCTCAAGCCTACCGGCGTAGCGCCAGGCGACATCACCGACAAGCAACTGGACGCGGTCGCCGACCTGGCCGAGCGCTACAGTTTTGGGCAACTGCGCACCTCCCACGAGCAGAACATCATTCTCGCGGACGTTGAACAGAGCCAATTGTTCACCCTGTGGGGCGAACTGCGCGAAGGCGGGTTTGCTACGCCGAACATCGGCCTGCTGACCGATATCATCTGCTGCCCGGGCGGCGACTTCTGCTCCCTGGCCAACGCCAAGTCGATCCCGATTGCCGAGTCGATCCAGCGCCGTTTCGACGACCTGGACTACCTGTTCGATATCGGCGAGCTGGACCTGAACATTTCCGGTTGCATGAACGCCTGTGGTCACCACCACGTCGGCCACATCGGCATCCTGGGCGTGGACAAGAAAGGCGAAGAATTTTACCAAGTGTCCCTGGGTGGCAGCGCCAGCCGCGATGCGAGCCTGGGCAAGATCCTCGGCCCATCCTTCGCCCAGGAAGCCATGCCGGAGGTGATCGGCAAGCTGATCGACGTGTACATCGAACAGCGCACCGAAGATGAGCGTTTCATCGACACCTACCAGCGCATCGGCATCGACCTGTTCAAGGAGCGCGTCTATGCAGCGAATCATTAAGAACAACGCAGTCGTCGACGAAACCTGGCACCTGCTGCCCAAGGACGCGAGCTTCGACGGCATCTCCAACTGCGACGACCTGATCGTGCCGCTGGCCCTGTGGCGCGAGCACGGCCACGCCCTCAAGGCCCGCGACGGCGGTTTGGGCGTGTGGCTGGACGCCGATGAAGAAGCCGAAGAAATCGGTGATGACGTGCAGCACTTCCAGGTCATCGCCCTGAACTTCCCGGCCTTCACCGACGGGCGCAACTACTCCAACGCGCGCTTGTTGCGTGACCGTTATGGCTACAAGGGTGAATTGCGTGCGATTGGCGACGTGCTGCGTGACCAGTTGTTCTACCTGCACCGCTGTGGGTTCGATGCCTTCGCCTTGCGCGCGGACAAAGACCCGTACGAAGCGCTGGAAAGTCTCAAGGATTTCTCGGTGACCTACCAAGCCGCCACCGATGAACCCCTGCCGCTGTTCCGCCGCCGCTAAGCCCCTGTCCCTGTCCCTGTAGGAGCGAGCTTGCTCGCGAAAAACCTGAACGATAACGCTGACATCCTGAATGAACGCGTTGTCCTCGAGTTTTTCGCGAGCAAGAACTAGGCGTCCCCCTCGCTCCTACAGTTCCATCGCCCGTCAATCCTGTGTGATCGACTCCCGCTTGACATTAAAGTTAACTTTAAGCTTAGCCTGAGGCCTCCCCTGCTCAGGAGTTAACCCATGTCACCTTTCGAATCGCTGCAACTGCCTAACGGCCAAGTCATCGCCAACCGCATCGCCAAGGCCGCGATGGAAGAGAACATGGCGGACCTGCATCAGGCACCGTCCAAAGCATTGAAGCAGCTGTACAAGACCTGGGCCGACGGTGAGCCCGGCCTGCTGCTGACCGGTAACGTGATGATCGACCGCCGCGCCATGACCGGCCCTGGCGGTGTCGCGCTGGAAAACGAGCAGCACCTGGCCAGTTTTCGTGAGTGGGCCGACGTAGCCCGGGACAAAGGTGTGCACTTCTGGGTACAGCTCAGCCATCCAGGCCGCCAGACCATGGCCAACCTCGGTCAACAAGCGTTGGCACCCTCGGCTATTGCGCTGGATGTGGGCAGTTTTTCCAAGATGTTCGCCAAACCCAAGGCCATGACCGAAGACGACATCCAGGACGTCATCAAGCGCTTCGCCACCAGCGCCCGCCTGGCCGAGCAAGCCGGGTTCACCGGGGTGCAGATCCACGGCGCCCATGGCTATCTGTTGAGCCAATTTCTCTCGCCCTTGAGCAACCATCGCACCGATCGTTGGGGCGGCCCCTTGGAAAACCGCGCACGCCTGCTGCTGGAGGTCATCCGTGCCGTGCGGGCCAGCGTCAGCCCTTCATTTTGTGTGTCGGTAAAGCTCAATTCCGCAGACTTCCAGCGCGGCGGCTTCGATGAGACCGATGCGCGCGCTGTAGTGGAGATGCTCAATACACTGCCGATCGATTTGCTTGAGTTGTCCGGCGGCAGCTATGAAGCGCCGGCCATGCAAGGTGAGGCGCGGGACGGTCGCACCTTGGCCCGTGAAGCCTACTTTTTGGATTTCGCCACACAAATGGCGAGCATCGCCACCCTGCCACTGATGGTGACCGGAGGTATTCGCCGCTTGCCGGTGGTCCAGCAAGTATTGGACAGCGGCATCGCCATGGCTGGCATCGCCACCGCCCTGACCCTGGAGCCGCAACTGATCAAACAATGGCGTGAAGGTCGCGACCTCAACCCACAACTGCGGCCTATGGAGTGGAAGCGCAAACCGCTGGCCGCCCTCGCCACCCTCGCCGTGGTGCGCGACCAGATGCGCCGCCTGAGCCGCGGCCGTCTGCCCAACCCCAACGTTGCGCCCTGGCTGGCGTTGGCCTGTGACCAGTGGTTTATCGCGCGGCGTACGCGGCAATACCGCGCAAGCATGACGCAATCTTCACATTAAAGGCGGAGCATTCGCCGTGATTGAACTGTCCCCTACTGATCAGCAGTTTTTCAACCTCACTGACGATTGGAGTTCCTCATGGCGAAAATCAACCTGGCCCAGCAGTTGGCGACCACCCTGGAACAAGCGGGTATCAAGCGTATCTGGGGGCTGACCGGCGACAGCCTCAATGGCCTGACCGACGCCCTGCGCAGCATGGACAGCATCGAGTGGATGCATGTGCGCCACGAAGAGGTTGCCGCCTTCGCTGCCGGTGCCGAAGCGGCGGCCACCGGTGAATTGACGGTGTGCGCCGGCAGTTGCGGGCCGGGTAACCTGCATTTGATCAATGGTTTGTTCGACTGCCATCGCAACCATGTGCCGGTGCTGGCGATTGCCGCGCAAATTCCGTCCTCGGAGGTTGGCCTGAATTACTTTCAGGAAACCCATCCCCAGGAACTGTTCAAGGAATGCAGCCACTTTATCGAGCTGGTGAGCAACCCCGAGCAGATGCCTCAGGTGCTGCACCGTGCCATGCGTTCGGCGATCCTCAACCGAGGCGTGGCGGTGGTGGTGATTCCGGGAGATGTATCGCTGCTGGAGGTGGAAGATAAGCTCAAGCCGTGGCCGGCCTTGCACGCACCGCGCACCCTGCCGGTTGAGCAGGACTTGCAGCGCCTCACCGACATGCTCCAGAGCAGCGAGAAAGTCACCCTGCTGTGTGGCAGCGGCTGTGCCGGTGCCCACGATCAAGTGGTGGCGCTGGCCGACGCCCTCGGCGCGCCGGTGGTGCACGCACTGCGGGGCAAGGAGCATGTGGAGTGGGATAACCCGTTCGACGTCGGCATGACTGGCCTGATCGGTTTCAGCTCCGGCTACCACGCCATGCTCGATTGCGACACCTTGGTCATGCTCGGCACCGACTTCCCCTATCGCCAGTTCTACCCGACCGACGCCAAGATCATCCAGGTGGACCGCAACCCCCAAGCCCTGGGCCGCCGTGCGACCTTGGACCTGGGCATCGCCGCCGACGTCAGTGAAACCATCGACGCGCTGTTGCCGCGCCTGACCCGCAAGACCGATCGCAGCTTCCTCGACACCTCCCTGAAGCACTACGAAAAAGCCCGCCAAGGCCTGGATGACCTGGCGCAACCGTCCAAGGCCGGCCGGCCGATCCATCCCCAGTATGTGGCGCGCTTGCTCAGCGAGCTGGCCGATGATGATGCGATCTTTACCGCCGATGTCGGCTCACCCACCGTGTGGGCGGCGCGTTATCTGAAGATGAACGGCAAGCGCCGGCTGATCGGCTCGTTCAACCATGGCTCGATGGCCAACGCCATGCCTCAGGCTATCGGCGCCCAGGCGGCATTCCCTGGACGGCAGGTGATCTCGATGTCTGGGGACGGTGGTTTCACCATGTTGATGGGAGATTTCATTTCCCTGGCGCAACTGCAATTGCCGGTCAAACTCGTAGTGTTCAACAATTCGTCCCTGGGCTTTGTCGCCATGGAGATGAAGGCTGCGGGTTACCTGGACACCGGTACCGAGCTGAAAAACCCGGACTTCGCGGCCATGTCCAATGCCATGGGCATTTTGGGCATACGTGTGGAGCAATCCGAAGACCTGGAGCCGGCACTGCGCCGTGCCCTGGCCCACGATGGCCCGGTGTTGGTGGATGTGGTGACCGCCACTCAGGAACTGGTGATGCCGCCGAGCATCAAGCTGGAACAGGCCAAGGGGTTCAGCTTGTACATGCTCAAGGCGGTGATGAGCGGTCGCGGCGATGAGGTTATCGAACTGGCACGCACCAACTGGTTGCGATAAACCCATTGTGGGAGCGGGCTTGCTCGCGAAAGCGGTGTATCAGTTGATGATGTCTCTGCTGAACCGCCGCCTTCGCGAGCAAGCCCGCTCCCACTTTAAGCGCATTGCCAAATCAAGCCTTTTGTTTTTCCACCCACTTGCCGTAGGCATCGATGAATGCCTGCAGGAACGGCTTGGTCTTTTCCGACACCTTCCCCGCCTCATCGAACACACTGCCTGCCCCGCCCAGGTAGGCTTCCGGCTGTTGCATGCACCACACATCCAGAAACACCAGGGACTGGCGCAAATGGTGGTTGGCGCCAAAGCCGCCAATGGCACCCGGCGACACGCTGATGATGGCCCCCGGCTTGCCACTCCAGGCGCTTTGCCCATATGGGCGCGAGCCCACGTCGATGGCATTTTTTAACGCCGCCGGCACGGAGCGGTTGTATTCGGGGGTGACGAACAACACCGCGTCGGATGAACTCACTTGTTTGCGGAAAGTACTGTAGGCTGCGGGCGGTGTTGCACCGTCGATGTCCTCGTTGTAGAGCGGCAAGTCGCCGATTTCAACAATGTTCAACTTGAGATTGGCAGGGGCCAGTTCGGCCAGGGCCAGGGCGACCTTGCGGTTGATCGACTCTTTTCTCAAGCTGCCCACCAGGACGGCAATCGTGTAGACCTTGCTCATTGTGGTTTCCCGACTTCTGAATAAAGGAGCTTGTAGTTATAGAGGCTTCGCGGCGCGTTCACCAGAGGGTTGTGCGGATTCCCTCGACGTTTTCCTTGCAAGCACTTGCGTAGGAAGCATCTGAAAATATCAGCGAATAGTATTTTTTTCTTATAGGTAAACTACCCCGCTCCCTGACGGTCTACAGAACCGCAAATCGAGTGTTTATCTCCAGAGGTTCTAAACAGATGGCTGCAGTACTTGTTGGACAGTTTCATGCCAGAGACGCGGAAGGCCGCGTGTATTCGGTGCATGAGTTCCAGGAATCCAACCCGGCGCAAGGCGACCTGGCGGGATCGACGCCCACCACGACCTACAAGCTGGCCATTGGCGACCGCGTAGAAAAGCTGGAAGGTGACGAATTCAAACTGATCCAGTCGGGCACCATTCTCGTGCGCGAGTCCAAGACCACCCTCGCCTCCTGAGCGCTTGCCTTGTTCACCTGCTCAGTCCTGGCGACTGGGCTGGGGACGCTCATGGACGGCGGATCTGCGTCACCTCTATGCCCTGCTCGTCTTGCTTGAGCGTCACCAGCACCTGGCCGTGCTCCCCTTGTACGCTATACATCGAGCGCTTGTAACCTGCCGCATTGTACGCGGGGTAAGCCTCGACCTCCCTGACCAGGGTGATCCCCACTACTGCGCCCACCTGCTCGCCCACCTGTTGCTGGGAACGGATAAAGGTTTCCAGTGCGAGGTTGTCCGGCGTCGGTTCATCCTGATGATTGAAGAAGTAAGCCGCCAGGCCTCCCACGGTCACCAGGACCAGGAGTTGCTTGGCCGTTACCCCGAAGAACGTCGAGGGTTGAGGCATATGAGACCAGACCTGTTTTTTATTTTAAGTACCGGGAAACCGGCAGGGGTCGTTGCTGATCAGACCCG
This sequence comes from Pseudomonas sp. AM4(2022), assembly GCF_036346515.1. Classification (NCBI taxonomy): domain Bacteria; kingdom Pseudomonadati; phylum Pseudomonadota; class Gammaproteobacteria; order Pseudomonadales; family Pseudomonadaceae; genus Pseudomonas; species Pseudomonas sp. AM4(2022). The sequence goes on along the minus strand of NZ_JAOTNW010000018.1, from coordinate 35,887 downwards.
CCATTCTAATGGGGCCCTGGCTGAGCACCATAGGCCGGGACGACCCCGGCAGTCTTTTTTGCGCACGAGGGCCTGCGCCATTGAAACCCCTGCGCACTGCACATAGACTCCGGCCATGCGTTTACGTCATATCGAAGTGATTCAGGCCATCTTGCAGACCGGCCATCTCGGCACCGCCGCCGAGTGGTTGCAACTTCCCGTGGGCGAAGTAGACGCCACCCTCAAGGACGCTGAGCAGCAACTGGGCTTCATGCTGTTCGCCAGCGTGCGCGGGCGCTTGCAAGCCACGCGGGAAACCCTGGAATTGCAGGCACAAATCACTGCTCTGTATGAAGCCCTGGAGCCGTTGCAACGCCTTGCCAGCCGCTTGAAACACCATCATGCGCCGCCCCTGCGCGCGCTCTGCACGCCGCCGTTGGCCAACCAACTGTTGCCGCAGAGCATTGCTGCACTGCGTCGACGCTTCCAGGACATGCCGTGCAACCTGTCGAGCCAGCCAGTTGGCGAGATCATCAACAGCCTGCTGTTGCATGAAGCCGATGTGGGCCTGAGCCTGCATGACCCAGAACACACCCATATTCAGAGCGTGGTGCTGGCCCAAGGCAAATTGCAGTTGCTGGCCCCGCACGGCTGGCTCAAGCCCAAGCAAAAGTACATTGCGCTGCAGGAGTTGGCCGGCCAGTCGTTGATCGGCCTTGAAGGCCATGACCCGCTCAGCCGCTTGCTGGATGCCAAGTTGCACGCCCTGCGGCCGCTGCCCGTGGTGCAGACGCGGGTGCAAACCTACCCGATGATGCGCGGCCTGGTGGAGGCCGGAGAAGGCCTGGCGATTGTCGACCCGTTCACTGCCTTGGGTGCACGCGAGGCCGGGCTTGATGCGTGCCCGGTGTCACCACCGATAGTGGTCAACCTGTATGCACTGACCTTGAAAGACGCTGCGCCCTCACCGGCATTGAATGCGCTGCTGGAGATCGTCATCCAGAAGGCCGAAAGCCTGCTTGGCAACGACACCAAGCCCCTGTAGGAGCGAGCTTGAACGCGAAGAACGTGAACGATCACACGTTCATCCTGATGAAACGTGGCGCTTTGGCGTTTTTCGCGAGCAAGCTCGCTCCTACAGGGGTCAGAGCGCTTCCACTTCCGTTTTGAACAACCGGTACCAGAAAATCGCGACCTCACGGGTTTGCGGGTCAATCCCGCGATAACGCAGTTGATCGATGCCGCCCATTACATAGCCACAACGCTCATACAGGCGACAGGCGCCGAGGTTGTTGTTCTGGGTCTCAAGCATCATGCCCGGCAGGTTCTTCTTGCGAGCCCAGAACTGCGCCACGTCCAACAGCGACTTGGCCACGCCATGTCGGCGCGCCGGTAACGCCACGGCCAACTCGTCAACATGGGCGAAACCGTTCCAGTTGGTGCTGACCACGATATGCCCCACTGCGCGGTCATCCAGGTACGCCATGAAGATCGAGCTGTCGGCGGCATCACGAAAACTGGCGAATTCTTCCGGGTCGATGCCATAGCACTTGCGGTACGGCAGCACGCGCTCCACCGGCCATTGGTCGACGCGCTGGCCCATTTGCGGCACCCCATACGCGCTGACTTCAAAGCTGAAATCGTTGCCCCACACATAGGCGTCAAAACCTTCGTCAGCGACTCGCACACTGAGCCCTGGATACTTCGGGTTCATCACAGCTTGCATAAACTTCCTTAACCCTTGATGCAATCGACGGTGTAACGACGGCCACTGCCGTCATCTTCGTGTTGCAGCCCATGCACATCCGCGACAAAACCGGGGAAACTGCTATCGAACGTGCGGGCAAATGCCAGGTAATCGATGATTGAACGGGTTGACTCGGTGAAGCGTTCGCCGGGCATGATCAGTGGTATGCCCGGCGGGTAAGGCACCAGCATCACGGCGGCGATGCGTCCCGCCAAGGCATCGATGCAGACCGCCTCTACCTCACCCCTGACCAACTGGTCGTAGGCATCGGCGGGTTTCATCGCGATTTGCGGTAATACCGTATACATACGCTTGAGGTGCTTGGCCGTGGCATTGCTACGGTAACAGCTGTGCAACTGGTCGCAAAGGTCGCGCAGCCCCAGGCCTTGATAACGCGCCGGGCCTTGGGCATACACCGATGGCAAGCAACTGGCCAGGCTGACATTAGCATCGTAGCTACGCTTGAACTCCAGCAACTCGGTGAGCAAGGTGCTCCATTTGCCTTTGGTAATGCCCATGGAGAACAGCACGAGGAACGAATACAGCCCAGTCTTCTCCACTACCAGACCGCGCTCCCAGAGGAACTTGCTGACCACTGCGGCGGGAATCCCGCACTCGCTCAAGGCCCCTCCGGCGTTGAGGCCAGGCATCACCAGCGTGACTTTGATCGGGTCCAGCAATACGTAGTCTTCGACCACGTCGCCAAAGCCATGCCATTCATCCCCAGGGTGCAACAACCAATCCGCCGTGGCGACCCGGTCGATGCCCGCGACCGAAGGTGGCTGCCAGATGGAAAACCACCAGTCTTCGGCCGCGATATGCTGGCGCAAGTTGGCCAGGGCACGGCGAAAACTCAAGGCCTCGTCGAACATTTCCTGGAGCAGCGAGCGCCCGGCCGGGCCTTCCATCATCGCCGAGGCCACATCCAGCGAAGCGATGATGCTGTATTGCGGCGAGGTGGAGATATGCATCATGAAGGCTTCATTGAAGCGGTCACGGTCCAGTTGGCGTGCGCCGCCGTCCTGCACGTGAATCATCGACGCCTGGCTGAAGGCCGCCAACAACTTATGCGTACTGTGGGTGGTGAACACCAAGGGGCTGTCCGGCGTGCGCGAGGTGCCCATGCCATAACGCCCAGCGAAGAACTCGTGAAAGGCAGCATAGGCATACCAGGCCTCATCAAAGTGCAGCACCTCGACGCTGTTGCCCAGTTGCTGCTTGATCAATTGCGCGTTGTAGCACAGACCGTCGTAGGTGGAGTTGGTCACCACCGCCAGCTTCACTTTCGGTAGCCGCCCGCGGGTCAAGGGGCTGGCGTCGATCTTGGCGCGGATCGACTCGGGGCTGAATTCGCTCAGGGGGATAGGGCCGATGATCCCCAGCTCGTTGCGCTCCGGGCACAGGTACAGCGGGATCGCGCCGGTCATGATGATCGAATGCAAGACCGACTTGTGGCAATTGCGGTCCACCAACACCAGGTCATCGCGCCCCACCATGGAATGCCAGACGATCTTGTTGGCGGTGGATGTGCCGTTGATCACGAAGAACGTATGGTCGGCGCCAAAGTTATGCGCGGCGCGGGCCTCGGCTTCGGCCAAGGGCCCGGTATGATCGAGCAGCGAGCCCAGCTCGGGCACGGACACCGACAAATCCGAACGCAGGGTGTTCTCGCCGAAGAACTGGTGAAACGCCTGCCCCACCGGGCTTTTGCGATAGGCCACGCCACCGCCATGGCCGGGGGTGTGCCAGGAATAGTTGGAGTCGGCGGTGTGTTGCACCAGCGCCTTGAAGAACGGCGGCAACAGGCCATCCAGGTAGGTGCGTGCGGCGCGGGCGACTTGGCGCGCCAGAAACGGCACGGTGTCTTCAAACAGATAAAGAATGCCGCGCAGTTGGTTGAGCTCGCTCATGGCGTCGGCGGGCGCGTTTTCCAGGGTGACTTGCTCGCCCAACGCAAAGATCGGCAGGTTGGGTGCACGCAGCCGCGCCAGGCGAATCAGCTCCACCATGTTTTGCAACAGATGGGTGTTTTCCCCGGCGCCTTCGGCGGCGATCAACATGCAGGCCAGGCCGTGATGGGTGGAGGCCACCAGCCGCCCTTCGGCATAGTCCACCGCAGAAAAAATACTGAAGCCCTCCTGTTCCAACTCCCTGGCGATGCCTCGAACCCGGTCACCGGCAACGGTGTCGGCCTTGATGTCACGGTGCACGATCAGAACGGGGAACTTCAGGTCTTTGTACATGAGCACTCTTACTCCGGAGGCTTTGCACAAGGGTAGAAGCTGGAAGCAGATGTGGCGAATGAAGATTTCACAGGCGATAGAGATAGACTGTGGCGCCCGGTTTGCCTCAATGCCCTCTGTAGGAGCGAGCTTGCTCGCGAAAATCTCACAGGCGCCGCGTTTACTCAGGAAACACGCGTTATCGTTGACGTTTTTCGCGAGCAAGCTCGCTCCTACAGAGAGCCCACATCGTGGCTACTGTTGGGTCAACTGAGTCCACAACGCCGGCGCACCGGCCGCCTTGGCAATCGCCTCCAGCCGCGCCGCATGCTCGGCCAGGTCTTGCTCGCTGGCACGGATGATCGGCGTCGGTTTGCGATCAGCTGGCAAGCGGCGGATTTCCGAAGGGCGGTTGCCCGAGCCTTCCGCCGAACCGCTGCCATCGGACGCGTTACCGGCCAGGGACAGGCTGGTCTGCCCGCCGGTCATGGTCAGGTAAACGTCGGCCAGGATCTCGGAGTCGAGCAAGGCGCCGTGGAGTTCACGGCCGGAGTTGTCGACGCCATAACGCTTGCACAAGGCGTCGAGGCTGTTGCGTTGGCCCGGATGACGCTCGCGGGCCATCATCAGGGTATCGAGGATCGTACAGTGCTGGGAGATGTCCGCACGGTCGGTCTGCCCCATCAGGGCAAATTCGTTGTTGATGAAGCCGATGTCGAACGCGGCGTTATGAATGATCAACTGGGCGCCATTGATGAACTCGAAGAACTCATCGGCCACTTCGGCAAACCGTGGCTTGCCCTTGAGGAATTCATCGGTGATGCCGTGGACGCCAATCGCCCCTTCGTCACTGTCACGGTCCGGTTGCAGGTAGACGTGGAAGTGGCGGCCGGTCAGGCGGCGCCCCATCAGTTCGACACAGCCGATTTCGATGATCCGGTGACCATCGGTCACCGGCATGCCGGTGGTTTCGGTATCGAGTACAACAGATCGGATGGCCATCAGGGTTCAGCTCTCAACGGTTCGGTACAGTTCAAGGGGCGGGATATTAGCACGCTCTGTAAACGAAGCGCCCATGGCACCCAATCACCGGTGGACACCCAACAGTTATTTACAAGGTTTCGCAAACTTGCTGCGGTTTTCTACGTCCCTCGTCGCTAACCTGCGCGCCTCCTCCAGATACGGAATTCACTGACTCATGTTCAACCTGAAGTGGCTGCTCATCCCCTGCCTGTTCAGCGCTGCCGGTGCGCAAGCCACCAGTTTCGTGATGACCACTGACGCCTTGGTGAGCCTGTCTATGAGTGCCACGGGCGGCACCAGCAGCAGCTTCAAGGACGACAAGATTGTGCTGGCGGCCAAGGCCGATGCCGCATCGTTTGTCGCAAGCGAGGGTGCAATACGCGGTGTCCAGTTGGAGTCAGCCTTACGGCACATTCGCCAAACGAGAGTGGACCTGCGATGCACGGACGAGCAACTCGCCCATGCGATCCTGGCCCTGTAAACCCCAACGATTACGGACTCTTTTTGATCAAACCAAAGTCCCGCAAAGCCACATAGGGGTCCCAATACTCGCGCACGGACTGGATTTGCCCATCCTTGGCCATACGCAGAATAGCGATAAAGGCCTGATGGTAGGGCTTGCCACTGGCGCGAATCACCCCATCGCTGGTGTACTCAAAGACGTAGGTGCCCTTTTCGGTGCTCTCAAGCAAGGTCCAGGTCTTGGGGTCGCTGTACTTCAAGTTACCCAACTGCTTGCTGAAGTTGGTGAAGTAATCAGTCAGTTCCTGGCGCCCTTTATTGGCACGCTTGAAGCCGACATCTGGAAAATCATCGACCGGTGCATAGGCCAGAGCGTAAACCCCATCGTGCTGGTAGTACTTGGCCATCTCGGCCGGATGTTCCGACCAGCCATTCAGGCTGCGCCAATAAAAGTCCGCCACGTCGGCGGTGGTGTAGTCCGGAGCCAGATAGTAGAGACCATCTTGCTTCTTGATGACGGGACTGGGTTGAGCGTTAGCCCCAATGGAAAAAACCGCTGTAGCGATCCCTATACCCAGTGCCCACCTACGAAACATCATCATGCCTGTTACCTCACGCTAGCGAATGGCTTGAAGTCGGTTACCGGGTAACCAACCGTTGAAGCCAGACTAACGAGCAGCTGTGCAGGCCGCTTTGCCTTGCCTGCTGTTGTGTTGACACATATTGCGCAATGTTCGGCGCCTAGGGACGACGCAACTGGCTGGCGGCTTGCCCAACGATGCGCCGGAACGCGCGGGAGAACTGGCTGGCGCCGGCAAACCCGGTGTCCAGGGCAATGTCCAACAGGCTGCGGTCAGTGGTGGTAATCAAGTGCTTGGCCCGATTGACGCGACACAGCAAAAGGTACTGGTACGGTGACATGCCGAACGAACGCCGGAAGACCCGAGAGAAATGATAAGGGCTGAGGTTGACGATGTTCGACAAGTCAGCCAGGCGGACTTCGTTGGCCAGGGATGCCTCGATGTAGTCGATCAAACGTTGGCGCTGCACCGGCCCGAACTCACCGGTATTAACCGGCACAACCTCCGGCAGTTGTTGCAGCGCACGCACTTCCTGCATCAACAGCATCACCAGGGTTTCCAGGTACAGGGCATCGGTTTTGCCGCTACGCACGACCTGATCCAAACGCTCCAGCAATCCCCGCAAAAAAGCATCATGGCAACTGATCAGCGGCTTGAGATCCGTTTGAACACGATAGGTCGGGCAGACTGCCGCCAATTGATCCTCATCAATCGACACCAGGGCATAGCCGACCCTGGCACGCTCACCCGTCCACCCTTCGAATAAGGCACCGGCCGGAATAAAATCGACGAACTGGTCCAGAGCCCTCGGCCCAGCCATGCGCAAGCCGTCGATGCTGACCTCGCCATCGCTGACCGAACCCTGGCGATACAGCGCAAACTGATGCTGCGCACGGCGCATTTCAAAGCGATGTGGGCGATGCGCCACCTGCACGCACTCAATCGCCCCCCAGGGCGGCAACGTACGACGGATCATCTGTGAAATGCGTGGTGGCGTGTACGTCAGCCCTTGCGGCTCGCTCTCTACTGCTTCGTCAAGAAATGCCTGGACATCGGCATGAGGTAAAGAGGACATTCCGCACTCCCGTTAGCATTTGGCCGATAGTAATTAAATAATGGTGCCTTTCGTTTACCAATCAGGCCTGCCCGGCAGTATGCCGGACACCGCTGCCAAAGGTGCCCCTCAATGATTGAAGCTCGATACACGCCAGCGCTGCTATTGGCCAGCCTCCTGCTCGGTGGCTGTTCCACTGCACAAGCTCCCGACATCGCAGGCCCCCAGCTGCCGCTGATCGTAGCCCATCGAGGTGGCACGGCGGACTTTCCGGAGAACACGCTACTGGCGATTCAGGACGCCTTGCACCATAACGTCGACATGCTGTGGCTGACCGTGCAACTGAGTCGTGAAGACGTACCCGTGTTGTACCGACCCGCCGACTTGAGTGCCAATACCCAGGGTACCGGCGCGGTCGCAGAGAAAACCTGGGCGCAGTTGCAACAACTCAACGCCGGCTGGCAGTTCAAGCAAGCTGCAGCGGATGGCCGCGTGACCTATCCATATCGCGCCCGCACCGTACCGCTGCCCTCATTGCAACAGGCGCTCACAGCGATTCCAGTAACCACCCCGATCATCCTCGACATGAAAGCACTGCCGGCCGCGACCCAGGCCGCAGCTGTCGCCCGCGTACTGGAGCAAAATCACGCCTGGGACCGCGTGTGGATCTACTCCACCGACGCCAGCTACCAGCAAGCGTTCGCCCAATACCCCAAGGCCCGGCTGTTCGAATCCAGGGACCGGACCCGTGAACGCCTGGCCAATGTCGCCCTGGCAAACAGTTGCAAACCGACTCCGCAACCCGGCGGTTGGGTAGCGTTCGAGTACCAGCGCACAGTGGATGTGGTGGAAACGTTCACCCTCGGTGAGGCCCGCTCAGCGGTGAATGCCAAGCTGTGGACGCCCCAGGCTGTCGACTGTTTTCGCGCCAACGGCGAATCGAATATTCTGGCGATTGGGGTCAACAACGCTGACGACTATCGCGCCGCTGCCTGCCTGAAGCTCAATGCCGTGCTAGTAGATTCGCCACGCGCGATGGCGGCAGTAAAGCAGCGGCTCGAACGGCCGCTGCGGTGTCGCTGATTCAGCTCTGCTTGTAGCCGCGCACTTCATCCACGCCACGGTTGGCCAACTGGTCGGCACGTTCGTTGCCAGGGTGGCCAATGTGCCCGCGCACCCATTTCCAGGTGATGTCGTGACGGTTGCACTGCTCATCGAGCAATTGCCACAGGTCGGCGTTCTTGACCGGTTCCTTGGCCGCTGTCTTCCAGCCGCGTTTTTTCCAGTTGACCATCCACTCGTTGATGCCCTTCATCACATATTGCGAGTCGGTCACCAGCAGTACGTTGCAGCGCCGCTTGAGCTCTTCGAGGCCGCGAATCGCGCCCATCAGTTCCATGCGGTTATTGGTGGTATTGGCTTCGCCGCCCCACAGTTCCTTCTCCACGCCCTTGCACACCAGCAAGGCGCCCCAGCCGCCAGGGCCGGGGTTGCCCTTGCAGGCGCCATCGGTGAAGAGTTCTACGCTATCGGTCATCGGTTATTCGGCCTGAAATCAAAAAGAGGTTTTACGGTTCGCGTTGTTCGCGGTTGACCTTGGCCAACGGCATCGGCACGAGCTTGCCGATCGGCTCGCGGCGTACTTGTTGCACCGGTCGCAGCCCGACCACGATCTTGCGTGCAACCAGCAAATAGAAGCCGCCACCCGACAGCTGCCAGGCCCCTGCGCGGCGTTCCCAACCAGCCAGGCGGCCCTGCCACTTGGCAGTCGCAAGCGGCGGACGATAGCACCCGAAGCGGCGTTTCTCCAGCGCGAAGCCCAGCAGGTTGAGCCAGTCGCCCACCCGTGATGGCGCGATGCAACGCGCCTGGCGCAGCCCGTCATGGGCGAACACACGGCGCAGGCCCCAAGTGCTCCAGGGGTTGATGCCGACAATCAGCAAATGGCCACCAGGGCGCACGCTGCTCGCCGCTTCGCGCAACAAACCGTGGGGCGACAGGCAGAAGTCCAGGCCGTGCTGCAACACCACCACATCGGCGGCGTGTTCGCTCAAGGGCCAGGCTTGTTCCTCGCAGACGATTTCCACCCCCGGCAACGGCGCGCCCAGGCGCACATTGCGTTGCACCTGCGGCGCCGAGGGCGGCGTGTCGGCCGACGGCCCGTAATGCACCAGGTAGCCACCAAAGAACCGGCCCAGCTCGTCTTCGAGCATGCGCCGCTCTTCTTCCAGCAAAAACTGCCCAATCGGCCCGGACAACCATTCGCGGGCCGCGCTGATCAGGGCCAGCCACTCAGGATCGGCCTGGGCGAACGCTTTATCAGTCATTGCATTCTCCAACTCGCCTAGACGTTCTAAGATGCACCAATGTGTTCAGCTTGGCGAATCGAAGAATGATACAGATCAGTGCCCTACCCGCCTTCACCGACAACTACATCTGGTTGTTACAAGAGCCCACGACCCGGCGCTGCGCCGTGGTCGACCCCGGCGATGCCGCGCCAGTACTGGCCTGGCTCAAGCAGAATGCCGAGTGGACACTCAGCGATATTCTGGTCACTCATCATCACCATGATCATGTAGGCGGTGTCGAGCAACTGAAAAATGCCACCGCCGCCAAGGTCTACGGCCCGGCCAACGAAAAGATCCCGGCGCGGGATGTGGCCTTGCACGATAACGACCGTATCAGTGTGCTGGGCTGGGACTTCGACGTGTACGCCGTGCCAGGCCACACCCTCGGCCACATCGCCTTTTACCATCAAGGCGTGTTGCTGTGTGGCGATACCTTGTTCGCTGCCGGTTGCGGTCGCCTCTTCGAGGGCACGCCGGAACAGATGTACAGCTCCCTGGAACGCCTGGCCGCCCTGCCCGCCGATACGCAGGTGTACTGCACCCACGAATACACGCAAAGTAACTTAAAATTTGCCCAAGCCGTGGAACCGCACAACGCCGACATCGCCGAACGGGTGGAAAATGTCGCCCAACTTCGAGCCCGTGGCGAGATGACGCTGCCATCCAACCTGGCTCTGGAAAAACGTACTAACCCTTTTCTGCGCACCGCTGAAACATCCGTTAAACAAAAAGCGGACGAACGGAACGGCCGCGACAACCGCTCTGGGGCCGAGGTGTTTGCTAGCTTGAGGGCTTGGAAAGATAAGTTCTAACCAGATGCAATCTGATACGTAATTTCTGAATGGTTGACCGGAACCAAAGCGCTTTCTAGAATCGCCCGACATTTTTGCCCGGAACTTACTTCCAGCCAATGTCGTCATCTATTCGTAAATCCATTTCTTCAGACGCATTGACCCGCCTGGCTCAAGCCGTGGCGGTGGCCGTTTCCGCAACTCTGGCGGGCTGCCAATCGACTCATTACGCTGCACAATCCACCGTGCAACCCAAACCGAATCTTGCTGCCAAGATCAAGCAAAAACCTATTTGGCTATCAGAGAAGCCCAGCCCCGAAGTGCCCCAGGACGTCTGGGAACGCATGCGTCGGGGCTTTCAATTGCAAGACGGTGTCGGCGTCAACCCACGCATCGAGCAACAGCGCCTGTGGTTCGCCAGCAACCCCTCCTTTCTGGAGAATGCCGGCGAACGCGGCAGCCTCTACATTCATTACATCGTCGAACGCCTTGAAGAACGCAACATGCCCCTGGAGCTGGCGCTGCTGCCAGTGATTGAAAGTGCCTACAACCCAATGGCCTATTCGCGCAGCGATGCGGTCGGCTTGTGGCAGTTCATTCCCTCCACCGGGCGCTACTTCAACCTGCGCCAGACCCGCGCCTACGATGGCCGTCGCGACATCACCGCCTCCACCACCGCCGCCCTGGACTACCTGACGCGTCTGCATGACATGTTCAACGGCGACTGGCTGCTGGCCCTGGCGGCCTATAATGCCGGCGAAGGCACGGTCAGCCGGGCAATCGAGCGCAACGAAAAGCTCGGCCTGCCCACCGACTACTGGAACCTGCCCCTGCCTCAGGAAACCAAGGACTACGTGCCCAAGTTCCTGGCCTTGTCCCAGGTAGTACTGGCGCCCGAAGCCTACGGCGTCAACCTGAACCCGATTGCCAACACACCGTACTTCGAGGTCGTTGAAGTCAAGCAAAGCATGGACCTGTCACGGGTTGCCGCGCTGGCCGAGATCGACGAAGACGAACTGTTCCAGCTCAACCCGGCCTTGAAGCAACGCACCACCCTGGACGGCCCCCAGCATCTGCTGGTGCCGACCTCCAAGGCCCAGCTGCTGACCAGCACCCTTTCGACGATGAAGCCGGAAGAATTGCTGAGCATGCGCCCTAAAAAGCCGGTGTTCGACGAAGTCGAGACCAAGGCGGTTGCCGGGCGCACCCGCAGCTACAAGGTGCGCAGTGGCGACAACCTCACCCTGATTGCCAAGGCCAACAAGGTCGATGTGCATGACCTGCAGCGCTGGAACAAGCTCAACGGCCAGGCCCTCAAGGTCGGCCAGACCCTGGTGATGCAGGACACGCGCAAAGTTGCGGCGAAAAAACCGGTGCAGTACAAGGTCAAGAAAGGTGACTCGCTGTACATGGTGGCCAAACGCTTTAACGTCGAGATGCAACACCTCAAGCGTTGGAACCCGCGCACCGGCCAGGCGTTGAAGCCTGGGCAGATGCTGGTGGTTTCCGGGCCAAGATAAATCAATGTAGGAGCTGGCTTGCCTGCGATGCAGACACCTCGGTGTATGTCCCAGGCACCGAGTCGATGCTATCGCAGGCAAGCCAGCTCCCACATTTGACCTTCACACCGCCCAATAGCTCGCAGTCCGCAACATGGCCTTCCCGACAGCCTTTTTCCAACCGGAACAAGCTGTTACTGTACCGATCATAAAGCCCAAGCCGCCTGGATCGGATCTCTGACTTGAAGCGTCCCCTCCTTCTACTAATAAGTCTGGCCTTGAGCTTTGCGGCGAACGCGGCGACCACCGAGAGCCACGGTTACGCGCAGTTCGGCACACTCAAGTACCCGGCCAAATTCACCCATTACGATTGGGTAAACCCTGCAGCGCCCAAAGGCGGGACATTGCGGGTGATGGCATTTGGCACCTTCGATACGCTCAACCCCTATACCTTCAAAGGTTCAAGCCCGGTTTCCACCGCCAACTTCCTGCAGTACGGCGTCAACGAGCTCAATGAACCCTTGATGGTGGGCACCGGGCAATACGCGCCGTCCGGCGATGAACCCACCTCCAGTTATGGCCTGATTGCCCAATCGGTGGAATACAGCGAGGACCGCAGTTGGGTGGTGTTCAATCTGCGCCCCGAAGCACGCTTTCACGACGGCAAGCCGATCACCGCCGATGACGTGGCGTTTTCCTATCGCACCCTGCTGACCGAAGGCCACCCGCAGTACCGCACCAACCTGCAGGAAGTGGCCCGGGTCGATATCCTCAACCCCCACCGCATCCGCTTTGTGTTCAAGCGCGCCGGCAACCCCTTGCTGATCCTGCGCCTGGGAGAACTGCCGGTGCTGCCCCAGCACTATTGGAAAAACCGTGACTTCAAGGCCACCACCTTCGAGCCGCCCCTGGGCAGTGGGCCTTATCGCATCACCAAGGTTGCGCCTGGGCGGCAACTGGTGTTTGAACGGGTCAAGGATTACTGGGGCAAAGACCTGCCGGTCAACCAGGGCTTCTATAACTACGACAAGGTCGAAGTGGAGTTCTATCGCGACAGCGACGTGGCCTTTGAAGCCTTCAAGGCCGGTGAATTTGATATTTATATCGAGCATCAGGCCAAGAACTGGGCCACGGGCTACCACTTTCCGGCGGTGAACCGCGGTGATGTGATCAAGGCGCAGATCGCCCATCAGATCCCCACCCAGAGCCAGGGCCTGTTCATGAATACCCGGCGGCCGGCGTTCAGCCAGGTCAAGGTGCGTGAAGCCCTGGGGTTGATGTTCGATTTTGAATGGACCAACCGCACCCTGTTCAGCAGCGCCTACAAGCGTTCGGTGAGCTATTACCCCAACAGTGAATTCTCGGCCACCGGCCTGCCCCTGGGCCATGAGTGGTTGATGCTCTCGCCCTACCGCGACCAACTGCCGGCCGCGCTGTTTACCCAACCGTTCAGCCTGCCGCACACCGATGGTCGCGGCATCCCCCGCGAAACCCTGCGCCAGGCCCTGGCCCTGCTAGGCGAGGCTGGCTGGAAACTGTCAGGGCAGCGCCTGCTGGATAAGGACGGGCAGCCGCTGCGCCTGGAAATCCTGTTGGTCAACCCGAACCTTGAGCGCATCCTGCAACCTTATGTCGAAAATCTGACCCGCATCGGCATCGACGCCCGCTTGCGCACCGTTGACCGCGCACAGTACAAACAGCGCCTCGATCAATTCGATTTCGACATGATTCTGATGACTCTCAACCAGACCTTGAGCCCCGGTCTTGAGCAGTGGCAGTACTTCCACTCCAGCCAGGCCGCAATCAAAGGCAGCAAGAATTACGCCGGCATCGCCAACCCTGTGGTCGACCACCTGCTGGACCAACTGCTGGCGGCACAGACCCGCGAAGAACAACTGGCTGCCGGCCGCGCCCTGGACCGGGTGCTGCTGTGGCAGCACTACAGCATTCCCAACTGGTACCTCAACTATCATCGCCTGGCGTACCGCAACCGGTTCGCCTTTGTCACCACGCCGCCCTATAGCCTGGGCCTGAGCGCGTGGTGGCTGAAAGCTTCGGAGAAAGCCCAATGATGTCCTTGCGTACTACCCTGCTCGCCAGCCTGTTGCTGTGCACCGCGGCCCAAGCCGCGCCACAACATGCGCTGACCCTCTACAACGAGCCCCCCAAGTACCCCGCCGACTTCAAGCATTTTGACTACGTAAACCCCGACGCCCCCAAGGGCGGCACCTTCCGCGAATCGGCCATGGGCGGCTTCGACAGCCTCAACCCCTATATCAGCAAGGGCGTGCCGGCAGACAACCTGCCGCTGATCTACGACACCCTGGCCATGCAGAGCCTGGACGAGCCCATCACCGAATACGGCCTGGTGGCCGGCAAGATCGAAAAAGCCCCGGACAACAGCTGGGTGCGCTTCTATCTGCGCCCCGAAGCGCGCTTCCATGACGGCCACCCGATCCGCGCTGAAGACGTGGTGTTCACCTTCCAGACCCTGATCAAGGAAGGCAACCCTCTGTACCGCAACTACTACGCCGACGTCGATGAGGTGGTGGCCGAAGACCCGTTGCGCGTGCTGTTCAAGTTCAAGCGCACCAACAACCGCGAGTTGCCGCTGATCCTGGGGCAATTGCCAGTGCTGCCCAAACACTGGTGGGCGACCCGGGATTTTTCCAAGGGCAACCTGGAAGTTCCCCTGGGCAGCGGGCCTTACCAGGTGGCCGAGGTCAAGCCAGGCCGTATGATTCGCTACGAGCGGGTCAAGGATTATTGGGCCAAGGACCTGCCGGTCAATAAGGGCTTCTACAACTTCGATACCCGCATCACCGATTACTACCGCGACAGCACCGTCTCCCTGGAAGCCTTGAAGGCCGGGCAGTTCGACTACTGGCTGGAGTTCAGCGCCAAGAACTGGGCCAATGCCTACAACATTCCAGCGGTAAAAGAAGGCCGCTTGATCAAGGAAGAAATTCCCAACGGCAACCCCACCGGCATGCAGGGTTTTGTGTTCAACATGCGCAAGCCGATGTTCCAGGACGTGCGGGTGCGCAAGGCCATCAGCCTGTTGCTGGATTTCGAATGGAGCAACAAGCAGCTGTTCAACGGTGCCTACACCCGTACCCGCAGCTATTTCGAAAACTCGGAAATGGCCGCCACCGGCCTACCCGGCCCGGACGAGCTGGCAATTCTCGAGCCGCTGCGCGACAAGATCCCTGGCGAAGTCTTCACCCAGGCATTCGAACCGTCCCACACCGACGGCAGCGGCATGATCCGCACCCAGCAACGCGAGGCCTACCAACTGCTGCAAGAAGCGGGCTGGAAGATTGTTGACGACAAAATGGTCGACAGTACCGGCAAACCGGTGACCATTGAGTTCCTGCTGGCCCAGACCGAGTTCGAGCGCATCCTGCTGCCGTTCAAGCGCAATCTGGCAGACCTGGGCATCGACCTGGTGATTCGTCGGGTGGACGTCTCGCAGTTCGTCAACCGCCTGCGTTCCCGCGACTTCGACATGCTGGTGGGCAGCTTCCCGCAATCCACCTCGCCGGGTAACGAGCAGCGCGAGTTCTGGAAATCCTCCAGCGCCGACAAGCCCGGCAGCCGCAATTACATGGGCCTCAAGGACCCCGCCGTCGACCAGTTGGTGGAAGAGTTGATCGACGCCGGTTCGCGGCAAAGCCTGATCGCCCACGCCAG
Organism: Pseudomonas sp. AM4(2022); assembly: GCF_036346515.1. Lineage (NCBI taxonomy): Bacteria > Pseudomonadati > Pseudomonadota > Gammaproteobacteria > Pseudomonadales > Pseudomonadaceae > Pseudomonas > Pseudomonas sp. AM4(2022). Next base: position 20,488 of record NZ_JAOTNW010000018.1, on the reverse strand, counting down.
GGCGCTGGATCGCGTATTGCAGTTCGGCTACTACGTGATCCCCAACTGGCACATCAAGACCTTCCGCGTCGCGTACTGGGACCACTTGGGCCACCCCAAGGTCTCGCCACGCTACGACGTCGGCACTGCGACCTGGTGGAGCAAACCCGACGTCACACCTGCCGTCCCCCTGGACACACGCGCCGATGCGGCGAGCGGAGGCGATTAAATGCTGGCCTATATTGTTCGCCGCCTGTTGCTGATCATCCCCACGCTGTTCGGGATCTTGCTGATCAACTTCGTCATCATCCAGGCCGCTCCCGGCGGCCCGGTGGAGCAAATGATCGCCAAGCTCGAAGGCTTCGACGGCGCCACCAGCCGCATTGCTGGCGGCGGGGCCGAAGTCGCGGTGGCCGGTTCCAGCTACCGTGGCGCCCAGGGCCTGGACCCGGCGCTGATCAAGGAAATCGAAAAGATGTACGGCTTCGACAAGTCGGCGCCGGAACGCTTGTGGATCATGGTCAAGAACTACGCCCAGCTGGACTTCGGTGACAGCTTTTTCCGGGATGCCAAGGTCATCGACCTGATCAAGGAAAAGATGCCGGTATCCATTTCCCTCGGGTTATGGAGCACCCTGATCATGTACCTGGTGTCTATCCCCCTGGGGATCGCCAAGGCCACGCGCCACGGCAGCCATTTCGATGTGTGGACCAGCTCGGCGATCATCGTCGGCTATGCGATACCGGCGTTCCTGTTTGCGATTTTGCTGATCGTGGTGTTTGCCGGTGGCAGTTATTTCGACTGGTTCCCCTTGCGCGGGCTCACCTCCAACAACTTCGAAGAGTTGAGCTGGGGCGGCAAGATCCTCGATTACTTCTGGCACCTGGCGCTGCCCGTCACCGCCCTGGTGATCGGCAACTTCGCGACCATGACCCTGCTGACCAAGAACAGCTTTCTCGACGAGATCAACAAGCAGTACGTGGTCACCGCCAAGGCCAAGGGCCTGACCAATCGCCGGGTGCTGTATGGCCACGTATTCCGCAACGCCATGTTGCTGGTGATCGCCGGTTTCCCTTCGGCCTTCATCGGCATCTTTTTTACCGGCTCGTTGCTGGTGGAGGTGATCTTCTCCCTCGACGGCCTGGGCCTGATGAGCTTTGAGGCAGCGATCAACCGTGACTACCCGGTGGTATTCGGCACGCTGTTTATCTTCACCCTGCTGGGGCTGATCGTGAAACTGATCGGCGACCTCACCTACACCCTGGTCGATCCGCGTATCGACTTTGCCAGCCGGGAGCATTGAGATGAACCTGTCCCCCCTCAATCGCCGCCGGTTCGAGCGGTTCAAGGCCAACAAGCGTGGCTGGTGGTCGCTGTGGCTGTTCCTGGTGCTGTTCGTGCTGAGCCTTGGCGCCGAGTTGATCGCCAACGACAAGCCCCTGGCAGTGCACTTCGACGGCGGCTGGTACTTCCCGGCGCTCAAGCGCTACCCGGAGACCACCTTCGGCGGTGAATTCCCGTTGGAAGCCAACTACAAGAGCCCGTACATCCAGGAACTGCTCAAGGCCAAGGACGCCTGGACCTTGTGGGCGCCGATTCCGTTCAGCTACCAGAGCATCAATTACGACCTGAAAGTCCCGGCCCCGGCACCACCGTCCTCAGTCAACCTGCTGGGCACCGATGACCAGGGGCGCGATGTGCTCGCGCGGGTGATCTACGGCTTTCGCGTGTCGGTGCTCTTCGCCCTGACCCTGACCATACTCAGCTCGATCATCGGGGTGATTGCCGGCGCCTTGCAGGGCTTTTATGGCGGTTGGGTCGACCTGGCCGGGCAACGTTTCCTGGAGATCTGGTCCGGCTTGCCGGTGCTCTACCTGCTGATCATCCTGGCCAGCTTCGTGCAACCCAACTTCTGGTGGCTGCTGGGGATCATGCTGCTGTTTTCCTGGATGAGCCTGGTGGATGTGGTGCGCGCCGAGTTCCTGCGCGGGCGTAACCTGGAATACGTGCGCGCGGCGCGGGCGCTGGGCATGCAGAACGGCGCAATCATGTTCCGTCACATCCTGCCTAACGCGATGGTCTCGACCATGACCTTCCTGCCCTTCATTCTCACCGGCGCCATCGGCACCCTCACCGCCCTGGACTTTCTCGGCTTCGGGCTGCCGGCAGGTTCGCCGTCGCTGGGTGAGCTGGTGGCCCAGGGCAAATCCAACCTGCAGGCGCCGTGGCTGGGCATGAGTGCCTTTGCGGTGCTGGCGATCATGTTGAGCCTGCTGGTGTTTATCGGCGAGTCCGCTCGCGATGCGTTCGACCCGAGGAAATGAGATGAATCCGGACAATCTGATCGAAATCCGCGACCTCAGTGTCGAGTTCGTCACCGGCGAGCATCATCACCGGGTGGTCAACCACGTGAGCTTCGACATCAAGCGCGGCGAAACCCTGGCGCTGGTAGGCGAAAGCGGTTCGGGCAAATCGGTCACCGCCCATTCGATCCTGCGCCTGCTACCCTACCCGTTGGCCAGGCATCCGTCTGGCACTATCGAGTATTCCGGGCAAGACCTGCTGACGCTCAAAGAGAAGACCCTGCGGCATATACGCGGCAACCGCATTGCGATGATCTTCCAGGAGCCGATGACCTCCCTGAACCCGCTGCACTCCATCGAAAAGCAGATCAACGAAGTGCTCGGGCTGCACAAGGGGCTTACCGGCAAGGTCGCCACCCAGCGCACGTTGGAATTGCTGGAACTGGTGGGCATCCCCGAACCGCACAAACGCCTCAAGGCCCTGCCCCATGAGCTGTCCGGCGGCCAGCGCCAGCGGGTGATGATCGCCATGGCATTGGCCAACGAGCCTGAGTTGCTGATCGCGGATGAGCCGACCACGGCCCTCGACGTCACCGTGCAGTTGAAGATCCTGGAATTGCTCAAGGAGCTGCAGGCGCGGCTGGGCATGGCGCTGTTGCTGATCAGCCACGACCTCAACCTGGTACGGCGCATCGCCCATCGCGTTTGCGTCATGCAGCAAGGTTGCATCGTTGAACAGGCCGATTGCGAGACACTGTTCCAGTCGCCCCAGCATCCCTACACCCAGGAATTGCTCGCGGCGGAGCCCAGTGGCGGGCCGGCCAACAACGCGGTCGGCCCACCGCTGCTGGAAGTGGACGACCTGAAAGTCTGGTTCCCGATCAAGAAGGGTTTTTTGCGCAACACCGTGGATTACGTCAAGGCGGTGGACGGCATCAATTTCAGCCTGCCCCAGGGGCAAACCCTGGGCATCGTCGGTGAGAGTGGCTCGGGTAAGTCCACCCTGGGCCTGGCGATTTTGCGCCTGATCGGCAGCCAGGGCGGGATTCGCTTCGAAGGCCAGCAACTGGACCGCCTCAGCCAACAGCAGGTGCGCCCGTTGCGCCGGGAAATGCAGGTGGTGTTCCAGGACCCCTTCGGTAGCCTGAGCCCGCGCATGTGCGTCAGCGAGATCGTTGGCGAAGGCCTGCGCATCCACAAGATAGGTACGCTCGCCGAACAGGAAGCGGCGATTATCGCAGCGCTCAAGGAGGTGGGCCTGGACCCCGAATCCCGGCATCGCTACCCCCATGAATTCTCCGGCGGCCAGCGCCAACGCATCGCCATCGCCCGAGCGCTGGTGCTCAAGCCGCGCCTGATCCTGCTGGACGAACCCACCTCGGCCCTGGACCGCACGGTACAACGCCAGGTGGTAGAGTTGCTGCGCGGCTTGCAGGCCAAGTACAACCTGACCTACCTGTTTATCAGCCATGACCTGGCAGTGGTGAAGGCGCTGAGTCACCAATTGATGGTGGTCAAGCAAGGCCATGTGGTGGAGCAAGGCGACGCCCAGGCTATTTTTGCCGACCCGCAACATGCCTATACCCGGCAGTTGCTCAAGGCGGCTTTTTTGGTGCCGGCCTGACGTAACGCGGGTGCACATGCAGGAGAACTGACGCCATGACGCTCAACCCTATCGCCCGCCCCACAGACACGCCGCGCTTCTGGCGCGACGAACGCCTGCCGTTCATCGAAGCGCGTACCATCGCCGACGGGCGCAAGGTCACCTACACCCGGCACGCCCATGAGCATTTTTCCATCGGCGCGATCACCACGGGCTGCAGCTATTACCACTACGGCGCGCACACCTTCGAAATCAGCGCCGGCACCGTGGTGCTGATGAACCCAGGCGATGTGCATGCGTGCAACCCCATCCATGACCAGCCCTGGTCCTACCACATGCTGTACCTCGACACGCCCTGGCTGACCGACCTGCAATACCAGCTGGGGTTCAGTACCGACCAGGGCTACCGGCCATTCGACACACCCCATACCCGCGACACCGCGCTGTACCACGGCTTGCTCGACCTGTACCACACGCTAGTGGATGAACAGGCCGAACTGCTGCAAAAACAGAGCGCGCTGGTGAGTTACTTCACCGAGGTGCAACAGCGCCTGAACCCTTCATTGGCACCGGTACGCGAGGTCAACCACAAACTCGAACGCGCCGCCGACTACATCCGCGCTTACTGCACACAGGCCTTGAAACTCGAAGACATTTGCCAGGCTGCCGACCTGTCGCCGTCTTACCTGATCCGCGCATTCAAGCAGTATTACGGCTTGACGCCCCACGCCTTCATGGTCAACCGGCGCATCCAGTTCGCCCGCAGCCAACTGCGCAATGGCGCACTGATTGCCGACGTCGCCCTGGCCGCGGGCTTTGCCGACCAGGCGCACTTCCAGCGCACCTTCAAACAACACTTCGCGGCCACGCCGGGGCAATACCGCGAGAACCTCAAGCCATCAGCAAATAACCCACACTGGCCACCAGCAACGCGGCCATTGAGCGGTTGAACAGCCGCACACCTTTGGGGTTGTTCAAGTAGCGGCGTAAAAAAGACCCCGCATACGCCCAGCACGCCACCGACAGGTAGCAGATCACCAGGTAAAGCGCGGCAAACAACCACACCTGCGCCGCATCGCCATCAGCCACAAACAACCCCATGCCTGCCACACACGCCAGCCAGGCTTTCGGGTTGAGCCACTGCATGATCGCGCCATACAGCATCGACGGCGCGGTGTCGGCACCGTCAGCGTCCAGCCGACCATCGTCCACGGCGAGTTTCCACGCCATATACAACAGGAACGCGACTCCGCCCCAGCGGATCAATTGGATCAGGATCGGCCAGCGCACCAGCACTTCATGCAGCCCCAGGCCGATCAGTATCAGCAATAAGGTGAAACCTACGGCGGCGCCCAACACATGTTTCTGGCTGGCGACAAAACCGAAACGCGCGCCGGCACTTAAAGCAACCACATTGACGGGGCCGGGCGTGATGGACGTGGCCAAGGCAAAAGCGGCCATGGAGAGGATCAAGCTCATTACAGTTCCTTGTGTGATGCCAACGATGTTGAGATCACGGTAACGCGCCGGGCGACGAGGGTATTGAAGAAAATGCCCCTGGGTGCTTCAGAAATTGACGCTGATCTGATTGATGCCCCCACGATCAAACCGTGGAGGCTGGCTTGCAATGACGCCCTCCCAACCGACACCTATCTACCTGACGCTCCGCGCTCAACTGTGGGAGCTGGCTTGCCTGCGATGGCGTCCGTTCAATCGACAGAGATGTCGAATGTGCTGCCCCCTGGTAACCACGATGCGAAGCGAGCCGCTCTTGATCTTGCTCTTGATCTTAAGCGCCCCATCAAACCACGCTGGCCGGAATTCGACAGGGATTTGGGGGGTAAACCGGCAGGGATGCCGGTTTAGCCGCCCCGCGCCATGGATGGCGCGTGGCGGCGGCCCCCCAAATCACTGGCGGATTACGGGCACACCGAGCCCAAGCGAGGTGCCGAGTGGTGGGGCAAGAGCGCTTTGGTTACTTTCGCGCTTTTCGAAAGTGACCCGCTGTCAGAGCGGAACCCTAGGTGGCCGTTACCGCAGGAATGGATATGTACACAATCCAACTGTGTTGACTGTCAGGCCACCTTCGCGAGCAAGCCCGCTCCCACAGTGGGATCGTTGGGGTGTCAGGTAGATAGGCGTCGGTTTTCAGGCCGCCATCGCAGGCAAGCCAGCTCCCACATCTGGATCGTTGGGGTGTCAGGTAGATAGGCGTCGGCTGTCAGACAGCTATCGCAGGCAAGCCCTTACGTTTGGATCGCTGCGCGTCAGTTATATCAGCGCTGGCTGTCAGGGCGTCACGGGAGCAAGCTCCCTCGCCACAGGTGCAGCGCGTGACCACTTGGAGGGGATGACACCGCCTCACCCTTGGTATCCTGCCACTCCAACCGACAGGGCCCCGTGCGCATGCAAATCAACCCAGCCTTTATCCTCCACCAGACCGAGCACTGGCAGCTCAACCACCACCTGACCTCGAAGCTGCCCGGTTACCTGATGCTGGGCGCCAGGGCGCCGATTGACGCCCTCCCCGACATGCCTGAAGCCGCGCTGGCCGAACTGGGTGGCCTGCTCGCCACTATCCAGCGGGTGATGCAAACCCAGCTCCAGCCGAAATGGCTGTATATCAGCCGTTACGGCCATGTTGCGGGCTTGCCGCTGCATTTTCATTGCATCCCCGTCTATGACTGGGTAGAGCAAGCGTTCTGGCGGGACGAACGCTATCGCTCGCTGAGCGCTTTCGGTACGCAACCCCTCGAGCCCATGACCGATGGCGCTGAACTGACCTTGTTCGTATGGCGCGAGTTTGGCGAGAGCCCCACCCCACCGCCGACTCAAGGGCCAGGAATAGAGCTTGTGATCGAGCAATTGCGCGCTGCATTCAAACGGGAGTCATAACCCGCAATTGCTTCACCATCGGTACACACGCCAGCACCAACCCGGACGGCGAGCGGTATACCGCCTGCTCATCGCCCACATACCCGCACGCTCTATAAAAACTCACCGCGTTCAGTGTCGCATCCAGCACAACCTGTTCAATCGCCTGCTGCTGCGCCATACGCTCCAAGTGAGCAAGCATCGCTTTGCCAAACCCTCGCCCGCTGAATACGGGCAATACAAACAAGGCTCCGATTTCATGGCTGGCAAGATCCAGCATGCCCGTGGCGACAGGCTCGCCATTGAACCATCCCATGTAGAACTGTTTTTCCATCAACACGCTGTAGCCATCGCTGGCGCGACCTCGGGTCCAGAGCGCCATTTGTTCAGCGCTATAGGCGCCAATGCATTGGCCGCGAATGGCCTCACGACGAATCTCAAACGCACGCTCGGCGTCGTCCGGCGTGGCGCGTTTTATCTCCAGCATCTCAAGCTCCTTCCATGACCTCAAACTGCCATTAGCCCATTTGTGCTAATCGACCCTACCCCACGGCGGCGCTATATTCCGCGGCACTTCCAACGTTCTCACCCACACCGCGCATTCAGTGCGCGCGGGTTCGTTGCGCGTTGGAAAAACCAAAACAACCCCAAGGAAGAAGCACTATGAAACGCCACTCCCCTGTCACTCGTCTTGCCCTGCTGGGCGCCTTGATCATCGGCGTCGCCGGTTGCAGCAATATCAAACCCACCGAAGATCATCTCAAGAAGCTGTCGGAAACCAATCTGGGCGAGCCGGTAAAACGTATCTCCAACGTGCGCAGCGACTCCATGACCACCTACTACGTCGCTAACACAGCCTCCGGCGAGTACAACTGCTCCGTGCCCAGCGGCGCCAGCGGCGGCGCGTTCGCGATTGCCAGCTTCGGCCTGATGAAGCCCGCGGCCTACTGCATGCCCAAGGGCGCCAAAGGTAATGGGTTGACACCGTTCATGCAGTGATTTTTTCCTGGCTGAGCTCACGCAGGGTGCCGCGCAGTTCCGCAGGGCGTACCGGTTTGGACAGGATAGCGATCTGACGGTCATGCAGCGCGGCCTGGATTTTCTCCACATCGTGCCCGGTGAGGATCAGCGCTGGCACCGCCCAGCCGCGTTGCTCGCGTAGCTGGTCGATGCATTCAATGCCGGTGGCATGGTTGCCCAGGTCGTAATCGGCAACGATGATGTCGCAGTCGCTGACCAAGCCCTGCCCTGTGGACTCGGCCTGCACCTCGCACCCCCATCGCTCGAGCAAGGCTTGGGTGGCGAGCAGCACGTTGTAGTCATCCTCCACCAGGCACACTTTCAGGCCACTGAGCAGACCGGCCTGGCGAGCATCGTCACGCATTGCCGGTTGACGCGGCGCGGTGGCCAAGGCCAGGCCATGCAGACTCACTGAGGTACCATGGCCCACCCGCGAACGCAGGCTCACCTGCAACCCCATCAATTGCCCCAGGCGCTTGACGATGGACAGCCCAAGGCCCACGCCTTCAACGTCCTTGTCACGCAGCTGGCGCACGCGATAAAACTCTTCGAAGACCTTTGACAGATGCTCCCTGGCAATCCCCCGCCCCTGGTCGTGCACCTGCACCACCACCCCGTTATCACGTATGCGCACGCCGATCAGCACCGGTCGTTGCGCGCCGTATTTGAAGCAATTGGAGAGCAGGTTCTGCACCATGGTCGCCAGCATGGCCGGATCAACCAGCACCCAGTGGGCACAGGGGCGCAGGCGCAGCTCCACGCCCGCCCAGCGGGCAGCCTCGGCGTTCTGGCGCACCAGGTCGGCAAGGAAGTCGCCCAGGTGGATCACTTGGTATTTGGGCAACAGGCGCCCGTTGTCGAGGGTGTAGAGGTCGAGAATCGAACGGAACAATTGCGAGACGTTAAGCAACGAGCGGTCGATATTGTCCACCAAGCGCTGTTCGTCCTCCCCCAAGCGGGCTTCGCGCAGGCAGGCGGTGAACAGGCCGATGGAGTGGATCGGCTGGCGCAGGTCATGGCTGGCCTGGGCGAGAAAACGGGATTTTTCCAGGTTCGCGGCGATGGCTTGCTCGGAGGCCTTGCGCGTGCGCTCCAGCAGAATATGCGCATACACCGGGATCACCGTGCTGGTGATCATCAGCATCAGCATCATGAATGGTTGCGCCTGCCACAGCGGCGTGAGTTGGTACACGATCAACAACGCCAGCAACGCCAGCCCCGTGGCAATCGCCAGGTAGCGCGAACCGTAGCGCATGCCGTTGCCCAGGTTCACCCAGACCATCACCGCATACAGCGGCAACGCCGCTTCACCGCCCACCACCAGGCCGAACGAAGTACCGGTGTAGTCGTGGATCATGCCGAAGATCCGCCGCGCCGAATAATGCCCGGGCCAGCGTGCGATCACCTGGCGCAATACGATGGATGCCAGCAGGAACAGGAAGATATAGAGGATCACCGGCAAGTAGGTATCCAACGATTGCCCAGGAAGGAAACCCAGCAGGCTTATATACACAATGGCGATGGTGGCCACCACGATACGCAGGTTAGCCTGATCGAGTTCGGAGTTGGTCTCAAGACTCATCGTCATATCCCTGACCTATCATCTGTAGGAGCGAGCTTGCTCGCGAAAAACGTCAACGATAACGCGTTTAACCTGGAAGTACGCGGTGCCTGTGCGTGCTTCGCGAGCAAGCTCGCTCCTACACCGACGGTAAATAAATTAGCATGCCTCGACACAACCTTGCCCCAGGAAGGAGCTCGCCATGACCGGCCGAATCATCATCGCCGACGATCACCCCATGTTTCGCGAAGGCATGATGCGCACCGTGCAGCGCCTGCTGCCGGGCGCGGTGGTGCAGGAGGCCGGCGACCTGGCCACGGTGAATGCGTTGCTGTGCGAAGCGGGCGAGGTCGATACCTTGATCCTCGATTTGCGCTTTCCCGGCCTGACCTGCATCAGCCAACTGGTCGAACTGCGCCAGCAACTGAAACGCACCACGTTGGTCCTGGTGTCGATGGTCGATGACCCCGCGCTGATCGAACAGGTCATGGCCCTGGGCGCCGACGGTTTTATCGGCAAGAACATCGCCCCGGACGAGATCGGCCAGGCCCTGCTGGCGATCCGCGAAGGCGAAGTGCTGGTCAAATTCGCCCCTTCAGGCCTGCTGCCCCTCGACACCCACACCCTCACCACCCGCCAGCAGGAAGTGCTGCGCCTGATTGCCCAGGGCAAGACCAACAAGGAAATTGCCAAGGCCCTGAATATCTCGCCGTTTACCGTGCGTATCCATGTGTCGTCATTGTTGCGCAGCCTGAATGTCCCCTCGCGCGCTGCAGCTGCGGTGAAGTATTCCGGCGAGTTCTAGACGATTGCGCAGCTCAACGCTGCGCGGGAATACGAATATCGCCCCCACGGCATTGGCTTTTCACACTGCGCGGGCAACCGGCAAAGGCCAGGTCCTTGGTCAGGCACACCCGTACCTCCGACAACACCTTTCCCTTGCAGATCACCGCTATCCCGTGATTGCCCATACGCGGGTTGCTCTCGCGAAACAGCGCCTCGATCTCACTGGCCTGCAATGACGGCGGCGTATTAAACGGTTGCAACTGCTGCGGGATCACCACCGCGCCAAGCGCCACATCGGTCTTCTCCAGATATTCCAACGGTTCGAGCCCACTGCAGGTGCCATGCTTGGCCCACTCATGCTTGAGCAGCGCGCGGGTGGGAAACAGCGCCGCGCCCTTGTCCATTTCTGCCTCGCTCAAGCGCGTCTGCGGTGTACAGGACGCCGGCCACCCTCCCCGCGCGTATTGCGGCCACAAACCATGCAGCACAAAGCCGTAGCCTTTACCTGAGCATTGCTCGTTGCCTGGGTGCGTGAGGCAAAACGTGGGTGACCACGAGAGCGATAGCACATAGAAATCAAACTCGCCCGACTGCCCTTGGCTGCGTGGCGCCGCCGTTGTCGCGGTGGCCATCAGCAGCCACACCACCATCCAGTATTTCATCCCGGTATTCCTTTAAAAGAGTGAAGCCTTACGCTATCGCCACGACTAGGGATGCTGGGAGTAACGGTGTAACACCTTGTCCAGGATGATATCGGTCTTCAGCGCTTCGATGGCCAGCGACGGATGTTCGGCCTCGCCACGAATATGCGCATTCATGTTCAGGACATGGTGCCATTGAATATGGGTGTGACACGGCACGTCCAACACCTCGGTGGTCTCGCCTTCAAGACGCAGCGGCTGGTCCTCGAACACCGAAAACTGAATACGGCCGCGACTGCCGATCAGTTCGACCCGGTCTTCGCGGCGGTCCGCCACAAAATTCCAGCAGCCCATGCCCAATGCACCGCTGGCAAATGTCCAGCAGGCCGTCACTGCGTCTTCTGCCGCGTAGCGTCCCGCCTGTCGTGCGGAAAAGCCTGAGACCTCGACGATGTCCCCGGCCAGGTACTGGAACAGGTCGAACCCATGGCTGGCCAGGTCGGCAAAGTAGCCGCCACCGGCAATGGCCGGGTCGGTGCGCCAATTGGTGGCGTCGGTGTCTGTTACGGCAGCGGGTTTGCACAAAGTCCAGCTCAGATGGCGCAGCTCACCGATACGCCCTTCCTGCAGCCAGGTGCGCACTTGCTGGAAGCGTGGCAATGAACGCCGGTAATAAGAAACAAACAGGTGCAGCCCGGCGCGCTCAAATGTGCGCTGCATCAACGCGCTCTGTTCAGCATTCAGCGACATCGGCTTTTCGACGCAGCAATGCTTGCCCGCCGCCGCCACCCTCAAGGCGTATTCAAGATGGCTGTCGGGTGGAGTGGCGATGTAGACCGCATCCACCTCGGGGTCATCGATCAAAGCCTGGGCGTCGGTATAGCAACGGGCAATACCATGGCGCGCCGCATAATCGCGCACCGCCTCGGCACGCCGCCCCATCACGGCGACCAATGCCGAACCTGGCGCCTTATAGAAAGCCGGTCCACTCTTCAATTCAGTGACACTGCCACAGCCGATCATGCCCCAGCGTATGGTCTTCATCTAATGTCCTCGGTCGTATTCGTCAATCGGGCAGTATCCACATACCGGCCCTGGCGCGCCATAACCACTTAGCATGACAATTGCATTACACTTTTATGACATTCATCCGGCACGGGGGCACATTCGATGAAAATTAGGGCAACCGTCATTTGCGAACATGAGGGGCATATCCTCTTCGTGCGCAAGGCCAGATCAAAATGGGCATTGCCCGGCGGGAAAGTAGAAGCGGACGAGCGCCCGGTAGGCGCGGCGGAACGCGAACTGGAAGAAGAAACCGGGTTAAACGTGGACGGCTTGTTGTACCTGCAGGAGCTCAAGGCCCGCGACACCGTCCACCATGTGTTTGAGGCCTCGGTGGTCAATATCGACGAGGCACGGCCGTGCAATGAGATTGTCGATTGCCAGTGGTACGCCTACAGCGCCCTGGACGAGCTGGACACCACAGACGCCACCCGCCACATCGTCAAATCCTTCCTGCGGCGCCTCTGACGCCCTGGACAGCCGCTAAACCACCGCCGCGAACCCACGGCGCCCGGCCTTTATCTCGGTACGCAACTCACCAATCAGGTTGGCGATGGCACGGATGCTGTCCAGGCCCTGGGGCGATACACGGGTCAGCAACAAGTCGACACGGCCGGACGTGGGCTCGAACACGCTGATGCGCAGCGAGCCGTCGCTGTTCAGGCAGCACTCACACGCAAGCGGAAGGAAGCCTGAGGCCATGATGCGGTTGAATTCGGTGATGGAAATCATGATCAGCCCCCCGTCCCTGGGTTCTACCCGATTGAGGTGATGCAAGCAGCATAGATAAGGTTTTGCCGGCCACCGGACAATTAATGCAAAAGTGTTAGCCAGCCCTCATTTTGTCCGGCGTAAAAATTCATGTACTGCGGGCCGAGATTAAATCGCGGGCAAAAAAAATCCCAAGTAGCTGATGGAAACTTGGGATTTAAAAATGCATAAACCGTGGGAGGTGAACGCCCGGCTATAGTAACGATTGTAAAAACATGTAACAAGATTATTTTAATCCTTTCGTCGGATTGAAAGCGTCGTAAGTCATTCAATAACCACATGTTTTTTAAGGTGGAAGGCGGTAGTCGTGCTACTTTTTGGTGCAAGTAACGGGTATAAACCCACGTATAAAAAAGGGCTATTGATCCGGTGCCGTATTTTTAAGTAATTGTTCACTTAATTGCTTGCACGTTTCTTGAAGGGCCTCACGACTCGAAGCGGTGGCGCCCACCACAGCCTCCAGGTGACGACACAGCGCCAAACGTTCAGCGGCTTCTTCACGTTGGCGGTCGACCTTGGCGTTGAGCTGAACAAAATAGAACCCCAGTAACACGGCGACAACCAGCACCCCCACCGCGAAGTAGCGCAAGCTGTTGGACGATGAAGGGGCTGGGGCATTCATGGCCTTACGGCACCCGGCTCTTTTCATAACGCACATCATCGCCATCGACCGGGCCCACGACGGACCAGCCCAGGCGCTGATAGAACCCATTGGCCCGGATCTCATCACGCCCATCAGTCACCAGGTAGAGCCTGTCGTGGCGCTCAAACAGGGCCGCCTCGGCCAACGCCATCAGTTGACGGCCCAGGCCAAGCTTCTCGTGCGATGGCAGCACGAACATCGCGAACACTTCACCTTCATCCAGGTCGACCATGGAAAACCCCGCCGCCTGGCCGTCCACTTCCGCGATCCAGCCGCAAGGTGCTGCGCGCAACGTGTCGCTCAATACCTGCGGGGTAATCCCCAGGCCAGCCATCTGTTCAAGGCTCAGGTGGTTTTGCACCACCGAGGTGCGAATCGCGCACAGCGTGTCGACGTCATCAGGTGTCGCCGTTCGAATCAGTACTTGCATACCGGCCTCCATGAAGAAGTGCGCAATTGTATGCAAATACTCACACGGGGGTTGTCGTGGATTTGTAAAGGCCCCACGGCTGGTGCGGGGCTACGAATTACTTGCGCGCGACCTTGTAGCGCAGGCAATCCTGGTAAAAGCTTTGACGAATCGCCTCGGGCTTGAGCCTTGAGCGGCTGTCATAGGTCTGCTCGGTGATCCCCATGGCCATCATGCGCATCCACGATTTGCTGAACTTGAGGGTCTGGATCTTCTGCCGGGCCGCGTACAGCGAAACGCCGGATAACTTGAGTTCCTGGGCCCTGGCGGCCGTGCCTGCGCCCCAACTGCACATGTACTTGTCACCCTCGCGCAATTCCCTGGCCTGCGCGACAGTCGCGCCGCCGGCCAGGGAGCAGGCAATCAGCATCATTCCCACAGAGCGCATTTGCATCCTCACCTAACCACCTGAAAATAAAAGTGATTTTGGCGAGGATTTTGTTACAAAGGGGCCATTAAATTGCCTTACTACGCAAAGCGACTCGCGGATGCTTTCTATCAAGGCTTGAGTTCGAACAGCGCCGGCATCGGTGGCCACTCCGAGGGCACTTTGCGAAAGCGGCTGAACCCGGCTGCTTCAGCCATCTGGCGGGCACGCTTCTCGCCCATGAACGCCCCCAGCCCGGCGCCGCCATGGGACAGCGAACAGGTCATGCAATAGAGGGTGCTCTGCGGGTACATGACGCGCCCGAACAGGTTCATGTTCTCGTGCAGTTCTTCGGACAGGTTGAGCTCCACCATCAGGTAGGTGCCGTCTTCGGCCGTAGCGGCGCGCAGGTCCTTGAGCATCTGCTGAGGGTCGGTGGCATCGTGGATCACCACAAAGGTGGTCACGAAGTCGAATTGCTGGCCGCGCAAGGCATCGGAGTCGTTCACCTCGAATTGCACCCGGTCACCTACACCGGCCGCCTCGGCGTTGGCCCGCGCCAACTCGATGGAAGGTAGGTGGAAGTCACAGCCGACAATGCGCGCCTCGGGGTAGGCCTTGGCCATAGTGATCGCCGCCAAGCCCGCACCGCAACCGAAATCCAGCACACTGCCGCCGGTCTTGAGCTTCTCTTCGACGCCGTCCAGGGACGGAATCCAGTGCTGAACCAAATAGTGCTTGTACCAGGGCATGGTCATGCGCTCCATGCCTTTCCAGGTTTCCAACGGGAACGCCTCTTCAGCGCAGCCACCACCATGGCGGAAGGCTTCGATGACCTTGGGCGCCATGCTCACGAACGGCACGCTCAGCTGAATGATGCCGCCGGCGAAATACGGCGAGTCTTCATCGGCCAGTACCGGCACAAATTCAGCCGGCATCTGGTAGCGGCGGGTTTGCGCGTCGTAGGTCACATAATTGCCGGTGGCCATGCTGCCCAGCCATTCACGCAAGTAACGCGCGTTGTAGCCGGTCTTGTGCGCCAACTCTTCCAGGGTCACCGCCTGGCCGTCGGCCAATGCCTTGAACAAGCCGAGTTGGTCGCCGATGTAGAGCATCGCGCCGCGCAGCGTGTTGCCGTAATCCTCCATGATGCGCGCCGAGAACTGTTGGACCTTGGCTTTATCAACTTCCATAACGTTGGACATCTGTCGCTCCTTGATGAATTTGCAAGTCTGTTCAGAGATCAGTGATTAACGGGCTGCGAGTTTGGCCAGCACGTTGTCGACGATGCGTTCGGACATCCCCAGGTGGGTCCTAGGCTCGAACAGCCGTGCCAGGACGCCGTCATTCATGACCGCAAGCACCCGCGCATCGGCCTCGATTGCCTCGCGGATCGACACGTGGTTGCGCTGGCTGGCCTGGGACACTTCGAAGATGATCTGGTAGGCGCTGCTCTTGCCCAGCTTGCGCGCCATTTCGAACACCACCGCTTCGGTGCAGATGGCATCGCCATACGCCTGGGCGGTGCCTTCCATCTTCTGCACATTCACGGTGAGCCCCTCGATGGTCTCGGTCAGAATCGAGAGCGCCATCAGCGCATAGTGGGAAACGTCCGCGACCGCGCACCACTCCAACCGCGTACCGCGGTAATCGCGCTCATGCTCAAGAATCATCGCGTCCAGCGCGAGCATGACCTGGGCCTTGGCCAGCCGCGCCAGCACCACCACCTGCTCACAGCCTTCGGGGTTGCGTTTGTGCGGCATGGTGCTGCTGCCGATCTGCTGGTCGCTCCAGCCCACTTCCACTTCAGCGATTTCCCAGCGATTGAGCGTACGGATTTCATCGGCTACGCGGGCCAAGGAGGCGGTGACCATGGCCAGGGTGCTGACGAACTCCGCAACGCGGTCACGGGACACATGCCAGCCCGTCAGGGGCACTTGCAGCGACAAGCGCTGGGCAAAACGCTCCAGCATCGGCATGGCGTCCGGGCCGAACGCCGCCATGGTGCCGACCCCGCCGAACAGTTGCACCACCAGTACACGCTGACGAGCTTCGGCCAAGCGCTGCTGATGGCGCAACAGCTCATCGATCCAGCCGGCGACCTTCAGCCCGAAGGTGGTCGGCAAGGCGGGAATCGAGTGGGTCCTGGCGACCATTAGCGAGTCACGGTGCGCATCGGCCAGGGTCGACAACTTGCCCAGCAACGTCTCCAGGGCCTGGTCCATCGCATCCAGAACATCGCGCATCTCCAGGGACTGGGCGGTGTCCTGGATATCTTGGGTGGTAGCGCCGTAATGCACGTATTCACGGGCACTGGGGCTGCAATTTTTTTGCAGGGCGCTCAGCAATGGCATCAGCGAATGCCCAGTGGCAGCCACGCCCTCGGCCAGTTGGCGCACATTGATGCCCGATAGCAACGCGGCCTTTTCGATCTCCAGGGCCGCCTCGCGCGGGATGATATTGACATCGGCCTGGGCCATGGCCAGCGCGGCTTCCACGTCCAGCCAACGTTGCAGGCGACAATGACTGCAAAAAATCTTGCGGCTCTGCGGGCCGGCATAACCCGAACCGTGGGTTTTCGAATCGAGGATGTGGCTGTGTTCGTGGCGGCATTGCTCGCCGTCATGATCAAAACCTGGTTGGTCCGAACGTGCGGTGCAAGACGCACGGGCTGTCGTTTCCAAAGTTTGCGCATCCATCACATACCCTCCGTAGCGTACAGGGACTGACTGGTATTGCCTTGGGTTGCCATCACTGCTTCAGCACCAACGCCTGAAGCGCGAGGTCGTGCTTTAGTTGCCACCAGATCGACCATCTCCGCCGCCAGCCCTGTGTAGGCTGTCGGGTCAAGCAAGTCATCGAGCGTTTGCGGGCTGAAACAACCGCGCAGCCGAGGGTCGCCAAGCAGCGCGTCGCGAAAGCAAACGCCCGCGTCTTGGGCCTGCAGGGCGATGTCGTGCACCAGGTGATGGGCCGTCTGCTTGCCACACCGAGGCGCCAGCGCGAGCATCACGCGCTCCGACAGGATCAGCCCGCCCAACAAATCCAGGTTGCTGCGCATGCGCGCTTCACGCACCTCCAACCCAGCCAGCAACAAGCCTTCCATACGAGCGAGCAACGCACCGGCGTAAATGAACAGCTCGGGTAAGGCCGCCCATTCGATGCGCCAGGTGGTGCCGTCACGCTCGTGCATCTGGAAAGCCGCATCGGTCAGCGCAACCATCTGCGCACGCACCAGCCGTGACAGCGCGCTGATCAGGTCCACCGTCGATGGGTTTTGCTTGTGGGGCATGGTGCTACTCCCCACTTGCCCGGCTCGCCGCCCCTCGCGCACTTCGTCGATCTCGGTGCGCTGCAGGTGGTAGATCTCATTGGCGACACGCCCCAACGTCGCCGACGCCTGCACCAGCAACCACGCCGCTTCCAGGATGCGGTCGCGGGCGCTGTGCCAACTGCTCAACGGCGCCGCCAGGCCGAGGCTTTCCAAGGTGCGGCGCTGCACGTCCAAACCCTGCGGGCCAAGCCCGGCCAGGGTACCCACGGCGCCGGTCAGGTTGCCGACCATCACCCGGGCGTAAGCTTCGTCAAAGCGTTCAAGGTGTCGATCAATCTCATCGACCCACACCGCCACCTTGTAGCCGAACGTGGTGGGCAGTGCGTGTTGCCCATGGGTCCTGGCGACCATCGGCGTGTGCTTATGGCGCAGGGCGAGCGTGAGCAGATGCCCACGGATCCCGCGCAAACGCTGCACCACCAGGCCCCAGGCATCGCGGATTTGCAGGATCAGCCCGGTGTCGAGGATGTCCTGGGTGGTCACGCCGTAATGCACGTATTCGCCCAGCCCATCGGCACATAACCCTTGCAAGGCGCGCAGGGTCGGCACCAGGATGTGCCCGGTTTCCAGACCCTCGCGCCCCAACGCGTCGAGGTCCAGCAGTTCCACGCTGGCCACCCGGGCAATTTCCCGGGCGGCCTCGTGGGGGATAATGCCCATTTGCGCCTGGGTCGCCGCCAGCGCTGTTTCAACATCGAGCCACTTCTGCACCTGATTGGTATCAGAGAAGATCGCAGCAAATTCCGGAGACGAGTAAGCGCCCCCGTGGATACGGGATTCGGTGATATGACTTGGCATGTCGGGTTACTCGGGTTGTCCAGGGAGGGCTACTTCACGCGTTGTACTTCTTCCCAGACTGCATCGTAGTAAGCCCGCTCCAGCCGGAAGTGCTCGGCCAGTGACGTCAGGAACGCATTCTGGAACCCCAGGTCCGGAATACGCCGTGAGATCAGCGCCCATTCACGCTTGGCCCGCGGCGGCACCAGGCTGATATGCACTTCGTAGTACTCCGCATCATCCTGGCTCAAGCCCGCGTTGCGCAGGGCGCTGTACAGCTTGCCGTGGTTACCCGGCACCACCAGTTCGGTGATGTAGAACACCGCCAGGCCCCAGCCGACATCGGGGTTGCGGAAACAGCGTGCGCGGTTGTTGAGGTAGGCGATTTCCTCGGGCATCGTCGAGAGCGCCTCGAAATCGGCATTCAGGCCCACGGCCGCAAGCAGCTTGGCTAACAGGCGCGGGTGGGAGCGCCGCTCGTCTTCTTCGCCCAACTCGCCGTAGAGATAACGCGCCAGGGCGGCCGCCTCGTCCACATCAGTCAGGTTAACCAACAGGTCGGCGGCGTCCCGGTACAGGCGGTATGTGCGGAACCATTGGTGGCGCAAGAACACCTGCAGTTGCTCGCGAGAGGCTTTGCCTTCAAACACATACTGCGACATCGGATGGTTTTCCCGCGACTGCGCGGCAATCTGCTCTTCCAGGCGCTGCTGGAAACCGGCCTCGGACAAGGGCGATGCCAGGTCGGCTGACGGCATGAAACGCTCTTGCACGCTATAGATGGCATTGGCCAGCCAGCGCCGGGTCGAAGCGGTGGCCACGTCATCGCTCAGCGACAGGATGTATAGCAGTTGCTGGCACTGCGCTGCATTGGCGGCGTCGCCACGTTGGCCGGTCTCGCACAAGGCGCGCAGCATATTGGCGGCAATTTCGATGCGATTGAACGTCGCGTCCGGCTTCAAGGCTTCCGCCAACAGACGGGCTTCGGCCGTGTGAATATTCTGCAATTGCGACAGGGAAAAATTACGTGGGCTCATCATGTGCTCCATTATTTTTGTTTTCAGATCGCAGTTCGTTCAGGCAGACAGGCGTTGGGTCTGCATCTGCTGCCACAGGCTGTCGAAGTAGGCCTTGTTGATTTCGAAGTGGCGCTTGAGTGCGCGCATGAACGTGCGCTGAAAGCCCTCCTCGCTGGCGAACTTGGCAATCAGTGCCCACATTTCCTCGGTGTCGATCTCATCCTGGGTGCCATGCAAGCGGTGGAATTCGCTGGGCTGCTCTGGAACGTCGAGGCGCTGCAACAGCTCGTAGATGCGCCGATGGTTGACGCAACTGACAGACTCCACCGCATAGAGCAGCGCAAGGCCCCAGGCGACATCGGTGTGGCGCACGCAACGAATGCGATTATTCAGGTAGGCCTTTTCCAGCGGGTGCAACGCGGGGAAATCGATGGCCAGCGGAATATCGAAATACTCCATCAGATGGGCGAGCATCGCCGGGTGCGAACGCTCCGGTGTCTCAGCCCCTGCTTCGCCGTACAGGTTGCGGTAAAACACCGAGGCGTCTTCGATGGCTTCGAAACGGAAGGCCAGTTCGGCCAGCAGGCTGTAGAAGTTGTAGGAACGGGTCCAGTGATGCGCCAGGAAGAAGCGCACATCCTGCACCGGCGGCGTCCCTTGGAACAGGTGCACCGACATGGGGTGGTTGACCCGGCTACGTGCGGCGATTTCAGCGTCGACCTGCTGACGGAACTCGTCCGCCGGCAACACTTTAAAGCCCGGCACGTCGGCGGCGAACTCATCTTCGACGCGGTAGACCTCGCTGGCCATCCAGCGCCGGGTCGGCTCGGTGCGCGGGTCACCTGAAATGTGCAGTTGCAGCAGGGCTGACTGGTAATGCGCGTAGGCGTCGGCGTCTCCCGCCAGGCCTTGCCGAGTCAGTGCGAGCAGCGCTTCCAGCGCGCGGGTGACCTGGGTGTAGTTGGCGCCAGGTTCCAAGGCATTCGCCATCAGCCGCGAGGCGGTGGTGAACAGATCGGAATCCGAGCGTTGTTGCAGGGCAGCAGTATCCATTGATAACCCCTGAATCTTGTTTTTGTGGTTGGGCATACTCGGAAAAAAGCCTAAAGGTTCCCGTAGTGGCAAGGTCAACACCTGTAGGAAAATTCTTTCAAAGGCTTGGAGATGGGGGTTGGCGCCACCAAACAATAGGTATTACACAACTCCGTAGCAGCCAACGGTAACCACGATGCGAAGCGAGTCGCTCTTGATCTTGCTCTTGATCTAAAGCGCCCCG